>NZ_CP093341.1:0-324042 GCF_022637455.1 Lysobacter sp. S4-A87 | reverse complement strand
TGGCCACCGGCGTGCTGGGCGCGATTGGTTGCGCCCTGGCAGGCGGTCACCCGCTCAGCATCCTCGTCGCCTTCGTGGCATCGCCGATCACACCTCTCCATCCTGCGCTTGCGTCAGGCACGCTCAGCGCCTTGACCGAAGCATGGGTGCGCAAGCCGACCTATGCCGATTTCATGGCGCTGCGCGACGACGTGCAGAGCTGGCGCGGCTGGTGGCGCAATCGCGTTGCACGCGTGCTTCTCAACTTCTTCCTGACCAGCCTGGGCACCGCGATCGGCGTCTGGACCGGCGGTCTGCGCATGCTGGGCAAACTGGTCGGCTGACGTTCCCCACTGCAACGACGATGGTCCCTGGGGCTCGCGGCCCTTCCCTTCCGCTCGGGGGCAGGGGCCGCGCTACCAGCATTCGTTCGCCGTGGCGGCGGTCCCCGATTCGCTTTTCGCGCCCTGCTGATTGATCGCCAGCGTCGCGCATCTTTTGTCCCTGGCTGCCTGCACGCCCTTGGGCACCGCCTGTACCGCATAGGTCGAGGCCGTGGCTCCTTTGGCCAGGTCGATGGAGTAGTGGGCGGACAGATCTATCCGGCATTGCATCGCGGGGATGGCGGGCGCGTCCCCGGCGTCGTCCAGATAGCGCAGATGCGTCGTGTAGTAGCGCTCCATGAACTGCGCCACTTCCAGCGAACACACCGCAGCGGCCGAGCGTCGGGTCTTGATGACATGGCTCTGGTAGCTCGGGTATGCGATCGCAGCCAGGATCGCCACGACGGCCACGACGATCATCAGTTCGATCAGCGTGAAGCCGGGCGCCAGCCTGTGTGCGGCCATGGTGGGTGAGGACAACCTGGGCATCTTCATTCCTTTCAATCCATCAGGAGCTCTCGCCACGAGATGCGGCTGGCCTTGGTGCCGGTACTTCGCGTGATCAGCTTTTGCCTGGTGCCGTCTTCCAGGTTCACCTGGATTTCGGCGCCGAGTACGATCGGGCCATTCGGGCTACTGCCGAAGCCCACACCGCTTGAAGCAACGCTCTCGCCATCCACCTTGACCGTGTCCAGCTCGTTGACTTGTCCGTCGCCATTGCCGTCGAAGAAGCTCGACGAAGGCCGTGACCCGGTGAACGGGTCCAGCGCCATGATGAAACCCCGGCCACCCGGACTGCAGAGGTCACTGGAATCCGGAATGCGCGTAGTGCCAATCAGCATTCCGCGATCGAAACGGTTGGGCACCACCATTCGCTCGCCTTCCCTGCCGTTGAGCGGTGACACCAGATCGAGCATCCAGCCATCCTTGCCGACAAAGTCGGCCGGGGTCGCCTTGCTGGTCACTCGCAACGTCAGATTCTGGCCGCCGGCCCGCTCTGCCAGGATCCGGTGGCGCACAAGCGCCGCTCGTCCCTGCACTTCGTCACCGTCGTCGACAAGGCCGTACCAGCTCTGCACGCTCTTGTCGGCGACATCGGCATCACCGAGATAGCGACCGGTACCGAAGAACACCCAGGCTGCGCGTGTTTGCGGGTTCCTGATCACCAGCGGAGCGGCGGTGATGGGTTGCGGCCTGCCATCGCTACCCCTGGCGGCGTACAGCTTGCCAGCCGACATCGCAGCGCTTCCGATACCTTCAAATCGCCACAGGTTGCCCGCGAGGTCGCCGCCGTAGACGGTCTCGAAGAAGCCATCGCGATTGGTGTCCCAGGCATCCACGCCTGACAGTGCGTTGTTGCCCGAAATGCCGGTGGTTGCCACCTGCGCGACACCGGACTCGATGCCGATCGTCACCAGCTGGGCAGTGCCAGCCGCGCTGTTGGGTCCATTGCCGAGCAACACACGCCAATCGCCATTGGCGACCTGGGCAAGGATGGGCTTGCCCAGCACGTTGCCCAACGACGGGACGTCGGAGTCATCCTTCTCCCAGAGGAACTTCACGTCGGCCGGATCGGTGACGTCCAGCGCGAATACCGCCTTTCCGCCCCGCCCCATGCTGCCCACCAGGATCGTCTTCCATCGGCGGTCTGCAATGGAGTACACGTCCGCCACTGACAGCTCGCCGTCGACGAAGAAGCGATGCTCGTAGTCGGGCGACGCCAGCGTCTTCAACCGGGCGTTGAAGGCCGCCGCCGGCATGAATGCATAGACCTCATCGCCGGTGGCGGAGTCGAACCCGTGCAGCATGCCGTCATTGGCGCCGACATAGACGACACCGCGCCTGCCCGATCGATGCTCGGCGAAGTCGGCATACGACGAAGCACCGGCAAACGTCGCACCGGAGTAAAGACGCGCATCCGGCCGGCCGACGAAAACAGGCTGGGAGTGAACGATATCGCCAAGTACGCCCTGGCGCGTGCGCAAGCGTCCCTCGTTGCTGCGATCGCCGCGCAGAAAGTCCAGCGTCGCTTCGTCGCCCACCGCCGACCGCTGCGTCGGCCCCAGCGCATCCCAGGTGAGCCGCCCGTAACGGCGGTTCGCAGGTGCCTGGCGATTGTGGACGTGGATCTTCCGTCGCGACCAGGGCATTGCCGCGAGCCGGTCGCTGGCATTCCAGCGCGGATCGTCGGCGAACCGGCCAGTAGCCGGATCGAGCGGATATGCGCTGAGTTCACCGCGCCAGGACGGGCTCTGGAAACGCGCCTGGAAGATCATCGCGCCGGCTTCCAGTCGCGTGGAATTCGATGCAATCGAGGCAGCGGAGCCGGTGACTTCCTGGATGATGCGCCTGAATGCCCGGGTCAGGCTCTCGACCATCTTGTCGGCTTCGCTGGCGACATAGAAGTTGTCGGGTCGCTTGTCGCCGGTGGCGAGGATGTCGCCGGAATCGTTCCACCACGCTTCGGGCAGTGCCGTGGTCCGCTCGTAGGGACGGAAATCGTCCGGTACGCGGAAGCCACCGTACTTGGCCGCCAGCCAGTACTGGTTGAATGCCCTGGGCGCCAGCACGCCGTTCTCGCGGACATCCACCCAGTGCGTGGCGATCGTCTGCCTGCCATCCAGTTCCGGACGAATGTCGCGCGTATGCGAGTCGTAGGCCAGGCCGGCCATGTACGCCGAGTTGTTGCGGCCGGAGAATGGGGTTCCGATTCGCAGCGACTCCAGCTCGGCCACCTTCCGGGTGGACGTCACCACGTTGATGGTCCTGTCCGCTCTCACCTCGGGCGGCGTGGCGGGCTCTTCCGACAGGTTGGTATTGCCAGGGAGATTCTTGTCGCGGTGTGTGTTCACATCACCGATGCCGAGGATGACGTTGGCCTGGCATCGATACTGGATCGGGTCATCCCATCGGGTGATGACCGGGAAGCCATCGGCCTGGTCGTACGCGTTGCCGGTGATGGCCGAGTAAGCGGCGACGTTGCCCTGGTGTTTGAAGTAGCGAATCGCGGCGTAGTAGAGCTCCCCGACCGGATCGAAGGCCTTGTGCGGTCGCGAGGTCAGCTGGCCGACCTTGTTGAGGTAGTTGATGACGCCGCTGTCGCGGATTCCGCCCGGTGTCGCTGCGGCGGCGGCTGGGTCCGGATTGCGGACGATCACGCCGGTTTCGGGATCCCACTCCCTTGCCGCGTTCGCGGCGGGACCAGTCGCCGGATCGTGGCTCAGCGGCCCGACGAACTTCTGGTTGGCCCGCAGCACGCCGCCGTCGCGCCACACGCTTGAATCATTGAGGTAGCCGAAGATGCTGTATCGGACGCGGTCGGAGTACTCCTGGATCAGGCCCTCCGGCTTCCAGCCCCGGCCGTACTGCCTGCAGTTGGCTTCCAGCAGGTTTGGCACGCAGACCCTGACGCGAACGCTCACCTCGAACCCATTCCCGGGAATGGCATCCCCGCGGCGGTCCAGGACCAGGTCGTGCACTGCCGGGTCATACGCAACCACTGCCCTCCAGTAATTGCGTCCAGTGAAACGCATTCTGTTGCCCTGGCCCGCGACCTGCACCCACATCCAGTTCCAGGAGGCCGGCGTTGCCGCGCTCACTTCGTCGATGTCAGCCGGTCGACCGTCGGGCAGACGACGGTCGGAGAATCCATAGCCCCGGTCGTGGCGTGCTTTTTCGAGCCAGGTTTCAGTGGGCGTATCGCGGAACCGGTAGCCACCGGTCAGGGCCAGGCGGAAAGGGTCGACGGTCTGGGTCACCGCCCAGTTCATGAAGTTGCCACTCCATTCCTTCCGGGAGTAGCTGCAGACGTGTCCACGGGTGAAGCGGACCGGGTAGAAGTGCCGCTCGGACTCGATGGGCGAGTAGCGGTAGTTGTAGCACTTGTCCGCATCGAAATAGCCCGCGTACGTTCGTTTCACCTCATACCGTCCGAGGTTGGCTGGACTGTTGATCGTCGGAAACTCGACAGAAGGCACCAGCGCGAGATTGCCCGGCACTCGCGGGCCGACATACAAGGGTGTCTGCGCTATCTGTACCTGGGCGATGACCGGTTCGGTCGCCAGGGTGATCGCCAGTGCAAGCGCTCTCAGAAAAGGAAAGGCGAACTTTCTTCTGTCCATGCCGCTGCCGCATTGAGCATCCATTGCCCCGACTCCAAACCAGCACCACTGATAGCCGGCGGTCAGCCGGGGTCAACGCAATTCGATCGTCGCCTGCAGCGCAACGACGGCACGATTGCCACGGGGATCGTGGCTTCGTGCAGTTATGCGGTAGATGGACTTGCCGTAGGTCGCTGGCGGCGCGCCGTATTGATGGCCCGATGCGCTGCGCCCGGCACCGGCTTCCTCGGCGTTCACCGCAAAGTCCCCCATGTACTCGATGTAGTACTGGGGCGCGCCGGCGGCTGCATCGGAGTTGGACGACCTCTCCGCGACGCTCGTCCAGCAGCCCGGCGCGTTGTGCGTGCAGCCGGCTGCTCCGACAGTATCGATACTGGGCGGCGTGCCCGGACAAATGACTCCAGAGGCCGCGCAATCCACGCCGATGGATCGTCCTGACAAGGCCGCCTCGCGCACCTTCTGCTCGGCGACGCGAAGCGCGGTTTCCGCGGACTGGAAGGCCAGGCTGCGATCGAACATGCCGGCGCTCATCCGCTCCTCCAGCAGCGCACCCCGCAGGCTCGCCAGGCCTAGCAGGGTCGCAACGATCAGCAGGAGCAGAACCATCATCAGTGCCACGCCACGCTGCCCTTGCGCGGATAGATGAGAGGTGTGACGGGACGCGAGAATCACGATGTCCGGTTCCGCAACGAGACGGTATGAACGAGCGTCCGTACGAGTTGCGAACGTTCCGCGCCACCACGCTCGACGCCCTGGAGCGTCAACGAGATATGCACGGCGATGACGTTCTTCCAGTCGACGCCGGCACCGGCGCCGGTGTACCTGCCCGCTCCGGCCACAAGGTAGGTCACCTGCATGTCCCGTATGCGCTCGGCGACTTCCTCGCGTGGTTGCACGCTGCCCCGTTCCACCGGCACGCGATACAGCGATCGGCCGCCCCGGCCGTTGTCGGCGACAAACCAGCGCACGGCATGAAGCCTGGCCAGCAGCGAGTTGGCACTGTAGGACTTGCCGCTGCCGTTTGCGGCACACACCACCGGAACGCCGAGGTCCTTCGTGCAGTTGCCAGGCTGGCCATTGCCCCTGCCGAACTCGATCGTGGTGTTGCCGTCACGGACTGCGCCGACCTGGACGATGCTGGCCTGGGTGTAGTCACAGACCAGGACGATGTCGCCGGCGCGCAGGCCCTGGATGGGGGCGTCGACCTTGAAGCTCGCCGGTGATCCGGGATTGCGCGGCTGCTGGTCATGACGGGTCACGGTAACCGTTCCCTCTCCGGACGAAAGGAACTCGATTGCATCGGTTCCTGCGGCAGCGCCGGCAAGTGCACCGTTGTCGTAGCCGACAATTCCCCTGTCCCAGTTCATCCACCACGGGATCGTTGCCGCCGACGCGCCATTGAGGACATTGGCCACCGGCAGGTTCATTCCGCAGGGATTCCCTGCAGCCTGGCGAACCTCGCGCGCCATCAGTTCGAACGCCACCCTCGCGTTCTCCTGGATCCTGGCCAGGCTTTCGGTCGCTCGATAGGTCCGCTGGTTGGAAAGGAAGATTCCGACCGCCGCGGCCGACACCAGCAGGCCGAGCACCAGCGAGATCATCAGCTCGATGAGGCTGAAGCCGCCTTCGGCGCCGCTGCAGCAGAGCGTCCGTCGCCGCGCGCTCATACCCTCACCACCGTTCTGATCTGATGCGCATGGCTGCCGGCCGTGCCTCGCGAATCATTCCAGCGAACGATCACGGCGCAGTCCCTGACCTCGGTACCCGCCACGGCAGCGCAGGTGATCTGTCCACAACCATTCGCACCCAGCTCGGCCCTGATGGCGACGATCCAGGCTGAGCGGTCATCCGCTCCAAGATTCGCCGCGCCGGCCGTGCGGGTCCCCGGCTGCGCCGGGGCGCTGCAGGTCATTCCCATGTCGTAGACCCCCGCCCTCGCCTCGGCGGCATTTGCGCGCATGGCATCCAGGATCGCGTAGGTCAGCACGACCGCCTGGCTGCGCTCCAGCGAACTCTGGCTGTTGCGCAATGCCACCGCTTGCAGGGCGGCAACACCGAGAAGGCCGATGGCCATGACCAGCACGGCGATCAGCACTTCGATCAGGCCCACGCCACGTTGCTGGCTGCCGCAGGGACGGATGCGCCCACGGCCGGTGCGACTAGAGGTTGCCCGGCGCATCGCACCGCCCTCCTGCGTTCTCCGCGTGCGTGGAGATTCGGCTGCCAGAAACGATGCTGATCCGTCGCACGTTGTCGGCAGGCGAACTCGTCGGCAGGCACACCGCGAAGGTCGCATTCAACAAGGCGCTGTCGCCGGCTCGCGCCAGGCCATCGGAGCGGAAGGCGATACGGCTGTCGCGAACGGACGGACTGACCCTCAGCTGGACCGGCGCCGCGACAGTCCCCACGCGAAGGACATCATCCACCGCTCCATCGCGGTCCGAGTCGGCGATTGCTATCCAGGTGTTCCAGACCTCACCGCTCGTGCAGCCGCTGCCATTGCCGCTCCGGCACACGGTGACCGTCCGGTTCAGCCGAACCGCTTCCATCCGCGCAAACTGCAGCGTGGCGACCATCTCGTTCGCCGATCCGCCAAGGCGGTTGCCGTTGATGATGGCGCTCATGCCCGGGTAGCCGACCGCTGCGAGGATGGCCACCAGCGCGACGACGACCATCAGTTCCAGCAGGGTGAAGCCGGGCACGTGCCCGAGGCGCGCGCAAGCTGGCGCCGACCTCGATGAGGCGGCCGGAAGGACGGACATCGCTGCTTCCCCTGTGACAGACGTCGTCACGTTAGGCATCCCGTGACGGGCGTGCCATCAGGAAACTGGAAGCAGCCAGGTAAGAAAAACGGGAAGGCAAGCCTTCCCGTTTTCTCCTTTCCGACGTAGCGGTTACTCCGCTCTCAGTGCGGCCACTGCTGCGGCCGGCACCGTTCCGTCACCCTTGCCACGCGCACGCCGCACCATGCGGGTGGTGCCGTTGCGCAGGTCGTCGAGCATCGCGTAGATGGTCGGCAGGAACAGCAGGCTGACCACCGTCGAGAACGCCAGGCCACCGGCAATGGCACGCGCCATCGGGTAGTACGCCGGGCCATCGCCACCCATCTGGGTATTGGTCAGCGAGATCGGCACCATCGCCAGGATCGCCGTGCCCATCGTCATCAGGATCGGACGCAGTCGCTCGCGACTGCCCTCGACCAGCGCATCGGTCCGCGACAGGCCGCGGCGTCGCAGGTTGTTGATGTGCTCGATCATCACGATGCCGTTGTTCACCACCACGCCCATCAGCACCAGGATGCCAATGAAGGCCATGATGTTGAACTCCGTGCCGGTGAGCCAGAACAGCCAGAACACGCCGAACACCGAGAACAGCACACCGCTCATGATCGCCGACGGGAACAGCAGTGACTCGAACACCGCGGCCATCACCACGTAGATCATCACCAGGGCGATCAGCAGATTGAACATCATCTGGCTGTTGGCCTCGGCCTCGTCCTCGAAGGCGCCGCTTTCGAAGGTGAAGCTGTAGCCGGCTGGGAACGCCACCGACTTGAGCGTCTCTTCCATCGCCTTGCGCGCTTCGGGCACAGTGGCCTTGACGGCCAGGTTGGCCTGGATGGCCACCGTGGTCTGGCGGTTGGCGCGCTGGATCTGCGTAGCCGACGGCTTCACGGCGACGTCGACCATCGCCAGCAGCGGCACGGTACGGCCGTCCGGGGCACGGACGGTGAAGCTGTCGATGTCTTCCACGCCGAAATCCTCGGCGCCGGCGAAACGGACCCAGACCGGCACCTCGGTCTCGCCACGGCGGAACTCGCGCAACGGAGCGCCACGCAGTGCCAGGCCGACGAAGCTGGCCACTTCCTTCGCGCTGAAGCCGAAGGCAGCGGCACGGTCACGATCGACGTGCACCGACAGCTCGCTGTTCTGGTCACCGATATCGACGCGGACGTCACGAAGCTCCTTGCGCTTGGCCAGGATCGGCACGATGTCGTTGGCCAGCTCCACCAGTGTTTCGGTCGAGTCGCCGACCAGCTGCACCTGGACGTTCTGACCAGGTCCGCCACCGCCGCCACCGCCACCCTGGTTGCCGATGCCGATGTTGGCGCGCGCCGACTTGGGCAGCTCCTCACGCAGCTTCTCGATGGTCGCCTTGGTTTCCTTGACCTTGTCGAGGTCGAAGGTCAGGCGCGTACCGCCCCAGCCCTGCTCGCTGAAGTACGAGTAGATCTGGGTGATGTTGTAGCGCTTGCGGTTGGCCTCCAGGAACTTCTCGACCTTGAGGATCTCCGCCGACATCTGCTCCTTGGTATAGGCGCCCTTCCACTGGTAGAAGATGTTGGTCTCGGTGCCGTCGTCGCCACCGAACATGTTCTTCTTGGTCAGGTTCATCGGCACGATGCTGATGGCGATGATCATCAGGATGCCGAGCACGCTCTTGCCGCGGTGCTCCAGCGTCCAGCGCAGGAACCGTGCATAGCCGCTCTGCAGGCGCGGGATCAGCCCGCGGTCCGAGCGCACCGCCGGCGGCGTCTTCAGCCGCGCCGATATCATCGGGATCAGGCTGACCGCGACCAGCCATGAGGCCAGCAGCGACACCGAGATCGTGATCGCGATCTGCGACAGGTAGATGCTGAGGAAGTTGCGGTCGCCGAACAGGTTGGGCAGGAACACGATGCAGTGGCACAGCGTGCCGGCCGACAGCGCGATGGCCACGTGCCTGGTGCCGACGATCGAGGCCAGCGTCGGCTGGTCCGGCATGCGCTCGCGTTCCTGGTAGATGCTCTCCACCACGACCACGGCGTTGTCGACCAGCATGCCCACCGCCAGCAGCAGGCCCATCATCGTCAGGATGTTGAGCGTGACGCCGGTGAAGTACATGAAACCCAGGGTCATCACGAAACAGATCGGAATTGCCAGGGTCACCATCAGCGTCGACGGCCAGTGGCGCAGGAAGAAGAACAGCACCGCGATCGACAGCAACAGGCCGATACCGCCGGCCTCGGCCAGCTCGAGCAGCGAACTGGTGACGTTGTCGCCCTGGTTGTCGATGATCTTGATCTGGATCCCGGCCATCTCGGGCTGATCGCGGATCGCTTCGACTTCCTTGAGCGCGTTGCCGGATACCTCGACCAGGTTGGCGCTTCGCTCCTTGAAGATGTCCAGGCCGATCGCCGGCTTGCCGTCGAGGCGGCGGCCGTAGTTCATGCGCGCGGGCTTCAGGCGCACGTCGGCGATATCGCCCAGGCGCGTACCCTTGGTGTCGATGATCAGGTCACGCAACTGCTGCAGGTCGGTGATCTCGCCCACGGGCTGCACGCGCAGGCGTCGTCCGCCGTCGTCGATCTGCCCGGCGGACACCGAGAAGTTGACCGCCTGCAGGCGCGTGTTGAGGTCATTGATGCTCAGGTTGTGCGCGGTCAGGCGGTCGGGATCGATGGCGATCTCGACCTCGTTCGGCGCCGCGCCGGTTACCTCCACCCTTGCCACGCCCGGGATGCGTTCGATGCGCCGCTTGAACTCGCGGTCGATCATGTCGTACGCACCGGTCAGGTCGGTCGAACTGGCCAGGCGCACGCGCAACACCGGTTCATCGGTGGTGGAGAACTTGAACACGTTGTAGCGCTGCAGGTCGTCCGGCAGGTCATCGCGGATGGCGTCGATGCGCTCGCGCGCCTCCGACGCCGCGATGGCGACATCGCGGTCCCAATCCGAGAACTGCATGAATATCTCGGCACCGTCGGAACGGGCGTTGGCGTCCATGCGCTTGACGTCAGTCATCGTCGACAGCGCTTCTTCCACCGGCCGCAGCAGCGTGCGCTCCACTTCCTCCGGCGTGGATCCCTCGTAAGGGATCTGCACGAAGATGAAGGGCGGCGACACCTCCGGGAAGGCTTCCAGCGGCAGCCTGATCGCCGCGATCAGGCCGATCACGAACAGCGACACGAAGAACATGATCGCCGTGACGGGCCGCTTGATGCTGAGCTCTGCAATTGTCATGTCAGTGCTCCGCTCAAGCCGGCTCGACCTGGCCGTCGTCGTCCGACGCGACCTTGCCGCGGGTGCGGCGGGCACGCTCGACGTAGTAGTCGTCGGCGCGACGGTCCAGCAGGTCGTACACCACCGGGATCACGACCAGCGTCAGCAGCGTCGACACCAGCAGGCCGCCGATGACGGTGATGGCCATCGGCGAGCGCACTTCGGCACCCTCGCCCATCGCCAGCGCCAGCGGCAGGAAGCCGAACAGCGTGCACATCGTGGTCATGATGATCGGGCGCAGTCGCGAACGGGCACCTTCGACCAGGGCTTCGCGCTTGGCCATGCCGTTCTCGCGCAGCTGGTTGACCTTGTCGACCAGGATGATCGCGTTCTTCACCACCAGGCCGACCAGCAGGATCAGGCCAATGAACACCACCACCGACACCGGCGAATTGGTCAGCAGCAGCGCCAGCACCGCACCGACCAGGGCCAGGGGGATGGTGAACAGGATCACGAACGGGTGCAGCAGCGACTCGAACTGCGAAGCCATCACCAGGTAGACCAGGAAGATCGCCAGGCCGAATGCGAACAGCAGCGAACGCACCGACTCGGCCAGCTCTTCACCCTGGCCGCCGATGTGCATGCCGACACCGGCCCCGAGCGGCTGCTCGGCGATCATGTCCTGCACTTCCTGCACGGCGGTACCCAGGTCGATGTCGCGCAGGTTGGCCGAGACGATTGCCACGCGCACCTGGTCGGCGCGGTGGATCTCGCTCGGGCCTGTGGTCGACACCACATCGGCCACCGCGTCCAGCGTCACCGGGCGGTTGCTGCCCGGGTTGACGATCAGGCGACGGATGTTGTCGACCGAGGCGCGATCGGTTTCGCGGGCACGCACCAGCACGTCGATCTTGCGGTCGCGGAAGCTGTAGCGCGTGGCGACGTCGCCGCGCACCTTCTTAACCACGACATCGGCGATCTGGCGCGTGGTCAGGCCGAGCGAACCGGCGCGGTCCTGGTCGAAGCGGATCTGGATCTCCGGGAAGCCTTCCTCGACCGTCGACTTGACGTCGGCATAGTGCGGGTTGGCACGCAGCATCGCCGCCATGCGCTGGCCGGCGACCTGGATGCTTTCCAGATCCTGGCCACGCAGCTCGATTTCCAGCGGCGTGGAGAAGCTGAAGAGCTCCGGACGGCTGAAGTCCACCTGTGCGCCCGGGTGCGACTGCATGGTCGTGCGCAGGCGCTCGGTCTCGCGGGCCTCCACTTCCTTGCTGCCGCCGTCGGCCATGACCACGGTCAGCTTGCCGATGTTCTCGCCGCTTTCGGTCGGACTGGCGTCCAGGCGCGTGCCACTGCCGCTGACGCCATACAGCGTGCGGATGCCGTCGTCCTTGGCGTGCTTGGTCTGCAGCTCGCGCACCAGTGCGTCGGTATCGCGCAGCGGCGTGCCGGGCGGCAGCTTCACGGTCATCTCGAAGCGGTCCTGGGCCAGCTGCGGGATCAGGTCCGCACCCAGCATCGGGATCGCCAGCAAGGTCAGCGCAAAGGCGGCCGCGGCAAAGCCAAGCACCAGCCACGGCTTGCCCAGCGCGGTCGGCAACAGCTTCATGTAACCGCGCTCGGCACGGCCGTACGGCGCCATGGCGATATCGCTTGCCTTGCGCATCACCGGTCCGACGACCGCAACCAGGCCACGCCAGGCGCGCACGATCAGCCAGGTCAGTCCGAAGAACGCGCCGCGGGTGCCGACGCCGATGCCATGCTCGACGGCAGCGATCGGCTTCTGCAGCTTCGACGCCGGCTGCCAGCGCGGATGCGGCGCCTCTTCCGGGAACGCCATCGGCGGCCGGCCCTTGAGCGCGCTGAGCATCGGGATCAGCGTCATCGACACGATCAGCGAGATGCCGATCGCCAGCGCCACGGTCAATGCCTGGTCACGGAACAGCTGGCCGGCAATGCCCTGCACGAACACCAGCGGCAGGAACACCGCGATGGTGGTCAGGGTCGACGCAACCACGGCCATGCTCACTTCGCGGGTGCCGGCGATGGCGGCATCCAGGATGCCCAACCCTCGCTCTCGCGCCTTGGCGATGCTTTCGAGCACGACGATCGAGTCGTCCACGACCAGGCCGGTAGCCAGCGCCAGGCCGCCGAGCGACATCACGTTGAGGCTCAGGCCCAGCTGGCCCATGAAGAAGAACGTGGCGATGATCGACACCGGCAGCGACAGGCCGATGACGAACGTGCTCCAGCCATCGCGCAGGAACAGGAAGATGATCAGCACGGCCAGCATGCCGCCGATCACCGCGTCCTTCTTGACGTCGCTGATGGCGTGGCGGATGAACAGCGACTGGTCGTCGATCGTGGTCAGCTCCACGTCCGGCGGAATCTGCGCCTTGATCTCTTCCAGGCGCTTGGTGATCGCGTCGGCGGTGGCGACGGTATTGGCGTCGCCTTCCTTGTAGATCGCCAGCTCGACCGCTTCCTTGCCGGCCAGGCGGATGATCGCCTCGCGTTCCTTGTAGCCCTGGCGGACATCGGCGATGTCCTTCAGGCGCACCGGCATGCCACCGGCCACGACGCCACCGCCGGCGGAATTGGCGCTTTGCACCGACGCAGCCGCGGCCATGGCTTCGGCAGAACCGGTCTGCGCCGCGATCGCGGCCATCTGCGCAGCCGCGTTGGCGGCCGCGTTGTCGCCACCACTGCGCGTGGTGACCAGCATCTCGCGGATCTCCGGGACGCTGGCGAACTGGTTCACCGTGCGCACCAGGTAACGCTGCGAACCTTCTTCCAGGCGACCGCCGGAGATGTTGATGTTCTCCTGCTGCAGGCGCTGGATGACGTTGTCGATCGGCAGGTTCAGCTGCGCCAGCTTCTGCTGGTCGATGTCGACCTGGATTTCGTCCTCGAGACCACCGCCAACCTTCACCGCGGCGACGCCGTCGACCGGCTCGAGCTTCTTCTTCAGGTCATCGTCGGCATAGCGGCGCAGCCCGGTGAGCTCGCGCATCGCCTCGGTTTCATTGGTCGCAGCGGTCTTGGACGACAGCGCGATGCGGAGAATCGGTTCGGTCGAGGGATTGAAGCGCAGCAGCACCGGGGCCTTGGCCTCCAGCGGCAATTGCAGGACTTCCATCTTGTCGCGTACTTCGAGGCTGGCCTGGTCCATGTCGGTGCCCCAGGCAAACTCGAGCACCACGTCGCTCTGGCCGGTGCGGGAGATCGACTTGAGCTTGCGCAGCCCCTTGACCACGCCGACGGCCTCTTCGACCGGCTCGCTGATCAGGGTCTCGATTTCCGACGGCGCCGCACCGGTGTACTCGGTGCGCACCGTCAGTGTCGGATAGCTCAGGTCCGGCAGCAGGTTGACCTTGAGGTCACCCAGCGCGATGAACCCGAACAGGACGAAGGTCAGCGTCACCATCATCACCGTGACCCGGCGACGCGTGGAGAACTCGACCAGATTGAAGCCGGATGATTCGTTCGCAGGTTGCGTCACGTTCGCTCTCCGCGATGATTACTGCTTCTTGGCTTCGGTTTTTGCGGCCGCGACCTTCTTCGCCGGCTGGCCCAGCACCTGCACGAGGGTGCCGTCGCGCAGCGCGGTCTTGCCGGCAACGACGACCTGGTCGCCGACCTTCACGCCGCTGCGGACCTCCGCCCAGGAACCGTCGGTGTAGCCCAGCTTGACCGGCACACGCTTGGTCTTGTCGCCGGTGACGACGAACACGGCCGGATCGCCGTCGTCCTCGAGCAGGGCCACGCGCGGCACCACCAGGGCATCGGCGCGCTGGTCGTAGTCGATCTTGATGCGGCCGAACATGCCCGGTTGCAGCACGCCGCCGCCGCCGAATGCGCAGACCACACGGAAGGTGCCGCTGCCCGAGTCCACCACCGGCGCAACGCGGTCGACCGTGCCGGTGAAGACCTTGCCCGGCAGCGCATCGACCTGCATCTGCACCGGCAGGCCGGCCTTCAGCGTGGCCAGCTCGCGCTCGGGCACGTTGAGGGTGGCTTCCAGGCGCGAGGTGTCGACGATGCGGAAGATCGGGGTATTGATCTGGACGAAGTTGCCGGTCTTGATCGAACGCGAGGCGATCACGCCGGAGATCGGCGCTTCCACGTTGGCGTACGACAGTTCCAGGGTGGCCATGCGGTTGGCCGCGCGGGCCTCTTCGAGGTCGTAGCGAAGCTGGTCGTTGTCGTTGGCGCTGAGCAGCTTCTGCTCGGCCATCTGCTTGCCGCGGACGTAGTTGGCCTCGAGCTTGCGCATGCGGGCGTCGGTCTGGGCCGCCTGCTGCTGCGAGCGTGCGGCGTCCAGGCGGACCAGGGTCTGGCCGGCGCGGACCTGCTGGCCTTCCTCGACAAGCACATTCAGTGCCACACCCGAGGTCTTGGCGACCACCTGCGACTCGGCCACCGGCTCCAGGGCCGCGGTGCCGGTGTAGCTGGCTGCGACCGCACGGCGGGAGGCCTTGGCGACCTCGACCGGAACGGCCTCCGGGCCCTTCTCGCCGTCCTTGGCCTGCGCCTCGCCAGCGCCGCCGCCCTTGCAGGAGGTCAGCAGCAGGGCGCTCGACAGGGCCAGGCAGGGGAGCAGGACACGAGCGGCGCGGGCAAAACCACGGCTGCGATTTCGGGAGAGATGACGCATGAATTGAACCCCAAGGTGGCTGTTTACCGGACCGTATGCCGGTGTTGTAGATAGGTATATCACCTGCCCCGTTCACCAACATCCGCCGAAGGTCATGGTGACTGGAGCCATGTCGCGGCCGGTACCGTAGGAACTGTTCCCGACGGCCGCAACAACTATCGATGCAAAAAGGCACCGCTTCGTTGCATCGATATCGCAGGCTATACTTGCGCACTTATGCGCGGCCCTCCCGATGGACGGCCACGCGCAGCCAGCTTCAGAACCTTTCGCTAGCCATTCGAGATTGCGGACTACGACATGATGCGACCGCTGATGATCGCCGCCTGCTTCCTGCTGACCACCGCTGCGTCCGTCGCATCGGCCCAGGAAACCCAGGCCCCCGCCCCTGCCCCGGCCGCTGCCACCGCAACCACGGCGCCCGCCGCTGTGAAGGGTGATGCCGCCAAGGGACACCAGCTGACCTACACCTGCCAGGGTTGCCACGGCATCACCGGCTACAAGAACGCCTACCCGAACTACCACGTGCCCAAGATTGGCGGGCAGTCGGCGGAATACCTGGTCAATGCGTTGACCGAATACAAGAAGGGCGCGCGCAAGCACCCGACGATGCAGGCCCAGTCGCAGAGCTTCTCCGACCAGGACATCGCCGACATCGCCGCCTTCCTTTCGTCCCTGAAGTGAGTGAGCAGACCATGACGAACAAGATCCTCGCCATTGCCCCTGCCCTCATCGTGCTTGTTGCCTCGCTCGCCGTTGCCGGCTGCTCCAGCTCCGACACGCCGGCCGAGCACTCCGCCGCCGACCGCGGCGAAGGCCACACCTCCTCGTCCGCCGGCCTGCCGTCCGGTCACGTCGCTGCCGGCGAACAGTTGGCCAGCACCAAGGGCAAGGCCACCGGCCAGTCCTGCGTCGACTGCCATGGCGCCGAAGGCAATGCCCCGATCGACGGGACCTACCCGAAGCTCGCGGGCCAGTACTACGACTACATCGCGCACGCCCTGCAGGCTTACCGCAGCGGCGACCGCGAGCACGCGCTGATGTCGAGCCAGGCCAAGGACCTGTCCGACCAGCAGATCGCCGACCTGGCCGCCTACTTCGGTTCGCGCCAGAGCAACCTGCGCGACCTGCACAACGCCCACTGATCGCCTCTGGCGGTCGGCAAAAAGCCCGCTCCGGCGGGCTTTTTTGTGGCCGCGAGAACCCCCTCGTAGCCCGGGTAAGCGAAGCGCACCCGGGGTTGGCGGCGCACGTCCACGGGTGCGCTTCGCTTACCCGGGCTACTACCCGGGCTACGTCAGCCGCCTGGCGGCTTCACCGCGCCGTTGTCTTCCTGCAGCGCCGGCTTGAACGGCACCGGCGGCGGCGGTCGTGCGCCGGCGGGCTGATCGTTGAGGTCCGGATCGCTGATGCCGCAGCCTCCGCCCAGGGCCAGCATCGAGATCACGCACTCTATGCTCTTGCCGGTGCCAGGGATCGGTATCGCCACCTTCCTCACGCCCCTGCGCACCCATTCGGCCAGGAGCGACTCATTGGGCACCCAGTACTTGTCGAAGGTGGTCGGCTCGAAATCGTTCGGCTTGCGCCGCAACCATGTGCCGGCGCGATCGAGATCCTTGATCTCCTCGGTGATCGCGCCCGGCGGTTGCCCTGGCGCGGCCGAGCCGGGCGCGTCGGCGATCCGGACGCTGCCATCACTGTTATAGATCCCCGGCTGCTCGCCACGCTGGCCGCCGGGGCGGTTGCGCGTTGATTCGCCCCAATCGTCGCCGCGGGTCGGAGTCGACCAGGTTCCTGGCGCGGGCGCCGGTTTGGGGCCCGCATCTGCCCCGGCCACCGGCTGCGTGCCGCTGCCGGCAGGCGCAGCCGGACGTGCCTGGGTGGACCCGGGTGTGCCGGCGGCAGCGGCTGGCGCAGTGCTCGCGGCCGAGGACGCCGGAGTTGCAGGGCCGGTCGCCGGCGGCGCCGTTGCTGCAGTGGCCGAAGGCGCGGTTGCAGCGGGTGCGGCAGGAGCCGCAGGAGCCGTCGATGCGGGAGCAGGCGTCGGAGGGGTTGGGATCTCGGCGGTGCGGATGCCGGGCGCAGTCGAGCGCACCTCCGGCGTGGGCAGCGCCGGTGTCGGCAGCGTCCGCACCGGTGCCGTTGGCGACGGCACCGGGACCGGCACTTCACGCACGGCAACCTCGCGCTGGCGTTGTTCGATCGAAGGCGCAGCGACATCGCGCGGGGTGATGTTCGGCCGGATCGGCTGCACCGGCTCGGCCACCTCCGCGGTGCGGACGGTTGGCGTCGCGGTACGCAGCTCGGGCGCCGCCACTGCAGGTTCCGGCGGCCGGCGTCGCGTCGGCGGCAGGACGAAGACGGTTGGTTCGCTGGGCGTGGGTTCGCTGACCGCAACCGGCTGCTCGACCGTCGGTGCCGGTGGGGGCAACTGCGGTTCGGGAACCTCGCGCTGCGCGACATCGGGAACGGGCGCATCCACGGCCGGTGCCGGCGCCGCGACATCGGGCGGAGTGAGCTGCGCGGTCGGAGCCGCCTCCGCGGTCGGCTCGGCGGGCGTGGCGGCAGCCTGTTGCTGCGGTCTTGGCTGGGCCTGTTGCTGCACCTGTTGGCCCGGCTCACCCGGACCGCCGCCGGGCTCCTTCGGCGTGCCTTTGCCGACGTATTCGATCATCACGACTTCCTCGCCTTGCGGCGGGATCGCGCTGGCGGCCAGGAAACGCAGGTACATCAGATACAGCAGCATCGCCGCGAAGAACACGTGCCAGAGCACGGTGAAGGCAGTGGCGAACCAGTGCACGCGTCGATCGACGCGGTCGGGTTTCACATCGCCGTGCCAGTCCTGTCGCCACAGCGTGGCGAAGGACTGCCAGCGGGTAAGGTCGCCGCTGCTTTTGGGCGGCGGAACGGCCAGCGGCCGCGCCAGGAACACCGCGATGAACGCTTCCGCAGTCGCGCCGCGAACCGCACCGATGCGTTCGTGCATGCTCGCGAACCAGGCCTGCCAGCCCGGCGGAAACTCGCCTGGTGCGCGCCGCAGGTGCGGGGAAATCAGCTGCAGCCGTCGCTGCAGGGCGTGGATCAGTTCGGCGGCGGAGAACATCTACGTCGCCGCGCCCTGCTCAGGCCGCCGAATCGCGGCGGATGTAAGGTGCGTCGCCGGTCTCGTGATCGGTGGCGTCGCGCACGGCGGTCACTCCGGGCACCTTGGTCATCAGTGTCTTCTCGATGCCCTGCTTCAGGGTCACGTCGGCCATGCCGCAACCGTGGCAGCCGCCACCGAAGCGCAGCACGACCACGCCCTGCGCGGTGACTTCCTGCACCGCGACGTTGCCGCGATGGGACGCCAGCTGCGGGTTGATCTCGTGCTCGACGATCCAGTGCACGCGCTCGACCAGCGAGGCCGACTCGGCCGGCTCCTCGCCTTTGATCTTGGGCGCGCGGATCTGCAGCTGGCCGCCGGTGGCCTGGGTCTCGTAGTCGATCGTGGCGCCGTCGAGGTACTTCACGCTGGCGGCGTCGAGCCACACCGTGAAGCCTTCGCAGTCCACCGCCCACTCGTCACCCTGCAGGTCGCCGGGCTCGGCGAACTCCAGGCGCACGTCCGCGCGCGGCGTGCCGGCGTGGACCGCCGACAGACGCACGCCCAGGCCCGGAAGGGCCTCGCGCTCGATCAGCTTGAGGAAGTGGCGCTGGGCGGATTCGGAAATGTTGATCATGGGGGCTATTCTACCGGGGTCCGCGCAGCACGATGGTGCGCCCTCTTGGAATGACCGCCGACGATGGCATCTGTTCAGTCGGCGGGCCGCGTAAAGGAATCCTTGCCGATGAACGACCTCGTCCCCCTCGCCCAGGCCCATTGTCTCGCCCGCCGTGGCAGCGAGCACCGGCTCAGCGAAGCGCGTATCCGCGAACTGCTGCCGCAGGTTCCCGGCTGGGAACTGGTCGAAGACGGGCATGCGCTCACCAGGACCTACCAGTTCGGGAATTACCACGAAACCATGGCGTTCGTGAACGCCTTGGCATTCATGGCCCACCGCGAGGACCACCACCCCGACCTGGGCGTGCATTACAACCGTTGCGTGGTGCGCTATTCGACCCACGACGTCGGCGGCCTGAGCGAGAACGACTTCATCTGCGCGGCCAAGGCTGACGCCCTGGGCGCC
Organism: Lysobacter sp. S4-A87; assembly: GCF_022637455.1. Taxonomy (NCBI): domain Bacteria; kingdom Pseudomonadati; phylum Pseudomonadota; class Gammaproteobacteria; order Lysobacterales; family Lysobacteraceae; genus Lysobacter; species Lysobacter sp. S4-A87. Next base: position 304,755 of record NZ_CP093341.1, on the reverse strand, counting down.
TGATCGCGCCTGCCCACTCCCCATCACCCCGAGGCCGCCAGCATGGACACGATGAGTTCGCTTCGCCGCCACCGCCTTGCCGCGCTGGCCTCGGTCGCCCTGCCCTTGCTGCTGGCCGCCTGCCACAAGGCGCCTGACCAGGCAGCGCCGCCGGCGGTCGCGCCGACCGAATTGATGGCGGTCGATACGCCGCCGCCCGGCTATCCCGAGGAGCTGGCCTGCGACAACATCGGCGGCCAGGTGCTGCTGTCACTGTCGGTGGGGGCGGACGGCAAGGTCACTGCCGCCGAGGTATTGCGCGGCAGCGGCATCGCACCGCTGGACAAGGCCGCGCAGGAAGGCGTGCGCAGCTGGACGTTCAAGGCAGCCACCCGCGGCGGCGTCGCGCATTCGTCGAAGGTGCAGGTGCCGGTGACGTTCCGGCCGCCGGCGGTGAGGCCGCAAGCGTGCTTCGTCCTCGACGAGCAGCGTCGCCGCGCCGGCGGCAAATAACGCCCGCCGCCCGTAGCCCGGGTAAGCGAAGCGCACCCGGGAAAATCACCCGCCTCAGGCCAGACGATCCAGCACGTCAACCAGCTCCTGCGCCAGCGGCGCATTGAGCAGGTAGGGCGTCTTGCCGTTGTCGAGCGAGAACTCCAGGGTCGAGGCGTGCAGGAACATCCGCTTCAGCCCGACCTGGTCGCGCAGGCGCTTGTTGACCTCGGCATCGCCATATTTGTCGTCGCCGGCAATGGCGTGGCCGATGTGCTGGGCGTGGACGCGGATCTGATGGGTGCGACCGGTCTCGATCCGCACCTCGCAATAGGACTGCCCGCCACGGCGCTCGAGCACCTTGAAGTGACTCAGTGAGGCCTTGCCCGCCGGGTTGACCTGGACGTGGCGCTCTCCGCCCTGGCGCAGGCCGACGTGCAGCGGTGCATCGACCGTCATCACGCCATCGGGCATGCGTCCGGTCAGCAGCGCCAGGTAACGCTTGCGGATGCCGATGCCGTCGTAGTCGCGGTCCTCGCGCATCAGCGCCTGCAGCTCGGTCAGGGCCGAACGCTTCTTGGCCACGACCAGCAGCCCCGAGGTGTCGCGGTCGAGGCGATGGACCAGTTCCAGGCTCTGGTTCGGGCGCAGCGCCCGCAACGATTCGATCGCGCCGTGGCTGATGCCGCTGCCGCCGTGGCTGGCCAGGCCGGCCGGCTTGTTCAGGGCCAGCAAGCGCGCGTCCTCGAAGACGATCGCCGCCTCGAGCGCATCGAGCAGGCCCTTCGGCGGCGTCGGCTTGTCGCCGACTTCGCTGAGACGGACCGGCGGGATCCGGACTTCGTCGCCGGCCTCGAGCTTGCGCTCGGCCTTGGCGCGGCCGCCGTTGACCCGGACCTGGCCCGAGCGGACCAGCTTGTAGACCAGGGATCTCGGTGCGCCCTTGAGCTGGCCGAGCAGGAAATTGTCCAGGCGCTGCCCGGCCCGATCGTCGGGGACGCGGACGGTACGAACCTGGCTTACGTCCTGGCGAGGCGCCGGGCCGGGGTTGGAGGAGGCTGAATGGGTCATCCGGGGGAGGTTATCTGATACACTCGCGACGCGAGATAAGGTTTTGATTTCGCAGGAACTTGCACTCAAAGGCCGAAAGCCCCTGTCCTGCGATTCCGGTCCGCGTCTAACCACTGCCCCCGGGGTAGCCATGTTAGCAGCGATGGTCCGGCGGAACCGGTTCCCGCCCGGTGGGTCAAACCACCTGTGATGAACACGTCCCGTGCGGCGTTCGCGCCGCCGGCCCTAGTACCAGGAAAAAGAGACAAGCGCTCCCGCGGCGTGCCGTGGTGTCGTAGCGCTGGAAAACTTGAAGCCGCCGCGCCCGGATCATTCCCTGGCAGAGGCAGGCTTGCGGTATCCAGAGGCGAAACGCCCACGGCGTTCCGCGGCTGCAGGACGAATGCGTCCTGCGCCGACCACGCGCAGGAGCGCGCGAGGAACGCAACAATGAAGCGAATGCTGATCAATGCGACGCAGGCAGAAGAACTGCGCGTCGCCACCGTCGATGGACAGACGCTGTACGACATCGACATCGAGCAACCGGCGAAAGAACAGAAGAAGTCCAACATCTACAAGGGCCGCATCACCCGGCTCGAACCCTCCCTCGAAGCGGCCTTCGTCGAATACGGCGGCGAGCGTCACGGCTTCCTGCCGCTGAAGGAGATTTCCCGCGATTACTTCCAGGCTGGCGTCGACCACAACAAGGCCGGCCTGCGTGAACTGCTGCGCGAAGGCCAGGAAGTCGTAGTCCAGGTCGACAAGGAAGAGCGTGGCAACAAGGGCGCTGCCCTGACCACGTTCATCTCGCTGGCCGGCCGCTACATGGTGCTGATGCCCAACTCGCCCACCGCAGGCGGCGTCTCGCGCCGGATCGAGGGTGACGACCGCGCCGCGCTCAAGCAGGCGATGGACAGCCTGGACATCCCCGACGACATGGGCGTCATCATCCGCACCGCCGGCGTCGGCCGCGATGCCGAAGAGCTGCAGTGGGACCTGGACTACCTGCTGCAGGTCTGGAAGGCCATTGCCGAGGCTGCGCTGACCAAGCCGGCCCCGTTCCTGCTGTACCAGGAATCGCGCCTGATCATCCGCGCCCTGCGCGACTACATGCGCCCGGACATCGGCGAGATCCTGGTCGACACCCCGGAGATGTACGCCGAGGCGCGCGACTTCGTCGAGCAGGTGATGCCGCACAACCTGCGCAAGCTCAAGCACTACACCGACGACACCCCGCTGTTCAACCGCTTCCAGATCGAATCGCAGATCGAGAACGCCTACGAGCGCGAAGTGCGCCTGCCCTCGGGCGGCGCGCTGGTGATCGACCAGACCGAAGCGCTGACCGCGGTCGACGTCAACTCGGCGCGCGCCACCAAGGGCGGCGACATCGAGGAAACCGCGTTCAACACCAACCTGGAAGCGGCTGAGGAAGTCGCCCGCCAGATGCGCCTGCGCGACCTCGGCGGCCTGGTGGTGATCGACTTCATCGACATGGCGTCGAACAAGCACCAGCGCGAAGTCGAGAACCGCCTCGCCCACGCGCTCAAGCAGGACCGTGCGCGCGTGCAGATCGGCCGCATCTCGCGCTTCGGCCTGCTCGAACTGAGCCGCCAGCGCCTGCGCCCGTCGCTGGGCGAGTCCAGCCAGATCGTTTGCCCGCGTTGCGAAGGCCACGGCCGCATGCGCAGCGTCGAGTCGCTGTCGCTGTCGATCCTGCGCCTGGCCGAAGAGCACGCGATGAAGGAGAACACCGGCCAGGTGCTGGTGCAGGCTCCGACCGAGATCGCCAACTACCTGCTCAACGAGAAGCGCCGCGCCCTGAGCGAGATCGAAAAGCGCCACGACGCGCCGATCCTGATCGTCGCCGACGAGCAGCTGCACACCCCGCACTACGAAGTCACGCGCATTCGCGAGAACGAGCTGGGCGAGGAATCGAGCAAGCCGAGCTACCAGCGCGGCACGCCGCGCAAGCTGCCGACGCATGCGCTGACCAAGGCCCACCTGAACATCCCGCCGACCCCGGCGGTGACCAACGTCAAGCCGGCCCAGCCTGCCCCGCTGCGCGAGCCGCGTGAGCAGCCGGTCGACCAGATGCCGGCACCGGCACCCGTGGTGGCCACGCCGACCCATTCGATCGGAGTGGTCGAGCGCATCCTGCGCTTCTTCCGTGGCAGCCAGCCCGTTGCCGCGCAGCCGGCCCCGGCCGCGCGTCCGCAGGATGGCCGCGGTCGCAACGATCGCAATGACCGCAACGCGCAGCGCCGTGACGGCCGCGGCGGCAAGCAGGGTGGCCGCGACGGCCGCCGTGACGAGCAGCCGCGTCGTGACGAGGCACGTCGTGACGAGCCGCGTCGTGACGAGCAGCGCCGCGACAAGCAGCAGGCCCAGGGCAGCCAGCCCAAGCAACCGCAGCAGGCCAAGCAGCAACAGCCGCAGCAGCCCAAGCAGCCGCAACAGCCCAGGCCGCCCAAGCCGCAGGCCGAAGAGCGCCAGCAGGCGCAGGCCCAGCAGCAGGCGCCGGGCGAAGCCGCACCGCGTCCGCCGCGCGAGCCCAGGCCCGCCGCAGCCAAGCCGGAAGCAGCACCGGTGACGGAGGCCGCGATCGTTGCAGCCGCCGCGCCGGCGACCGTCGCCGCCGTAGTTGCCGGTGAAGCCGTCGAAGCCGCCAAGGTCGAGGGCGCTGTCACCGCAACCAACGCTGGCGAAAACCCGGCAGCCGCTGGCGAAGCCGCCGGTGAAGGCAGTGGTCGCCGCCGCCGCGGTCGTCGTGGTGGTCGCCGTCGTCGTCGTGGCGGTGGTGCTGAAGGCGCAGGCGGTGGCGAAGATGCCGGCATGCAGGATGACCATCTGCTCGATGACGAAGACGACACTGGAAGCGAGCACGCTCCGGCGCCGGCCGTCGCGGCGAACCGTTCGCAGCCCGAATTCGACTTCGATGACGAAACCGATTCGGGCATGCAAGCGGCCAAGCCTGTTGCGGTCGCTCCGGCTGCAGTCGCAGTGGCTGCAGTGGCAGCCGTTGCCCCGGTGGTTGTCGAGGCAGTGAAGGCCGAAGCCGTTGCCACCCCTGCCCCGGCCGTCGAGCCTGAGGCACCGGTGGCGACGATCGAGACGGCTGCACCGCAGTTCGACGACGCTGCCGCTGCCCCGGTCACGCCGGCTGCGGTTGTCCAGGCGCCAGTCGTGGTCGCAGACACGATCGTCGAACCGGTGGTCGAATCCGTGCCGGAACCGGTCGTGGTCGAAGTGCCGGCGGCAGTCGAAGCCCCCGTCGCGGAGATCCAGCCGGAGGCGCCGTCTGTGCAGGATGACGCGCAGGACGAGCCGTTGAAGTCGTCGCGCATCGACGAAGTGCAGATCACCGACTCGCGCCCGGTCGCACCGGTCGCGCCGGCGACGGACATTCCGCGTACCGCGGGCCTGTTCGATGCGCTGCCGCAGGAAGGCATCGCACCGGTCGAGGTCGAGCCGGTCGCAGCAGCGGCCGATGCCGCCGTCGCTGGCGCCGATGCCACCGCGGAACCGGCAGCCGTCGAGTCGCCTGCCGACGAGCAACCCGAGCTGGCCGCGCACGAGCTCGACAAGCGCGGCAGTGAGCCCAAGCACGAGGAAGGCCACGCCTGACCGGCGTTCGCCTTTTCGCGTTCCGCACCAGCAGAACTGGCCGCCATTTGGCGGCCAGTTCTGTTTCCGGAGTACGAATCAGCGCCTGACAGACAGGCGCGACACGCTAGGCGCGTTAGAGTGCGTTAGAGCGCGTTGACCGGATCCACCAGGCCGTAACGACTGGCCATGCGCGCCAGCGCGATGTTGTCGTGGATGTCGAGCTTCTCGAACAGCCGCGCCTTGTGCGTGTTGACGGTCTTGGCACTCAGGCTCAGGCGCTTGGCGATATCGTCCTGGCGCAATCCCTGGACCAGCAGCAGTGCCACTTCCAGCTCGCGCGGTGACAGCTCGTCAAACGGCGAGGAGTCGCCGGCGATGCCGGACAGCGCCAGGTTCTGGGCAATGCTGCTGGCCAGATAACGCTTGCCACGGAAAACATCGCGTACCGCCCGCACCAGCTCGCTTGCATCGCCGCCCTTGCCGACGTATCCCGACGCACCGGCCTCGAGCAGGCGCTTGGGCATGGGCCCGTCTTCGAGCACGGAGACGATGATCACCCGCGTGCCGTGATCGCCACGCACCACGCGCTCGGTGACTTCCAGTCCGCTCAGTCCGGGCAGGTGCAGGTCGCACAGCACGACGTCGGGTTGCAGCTTGCGGATCATCGGCAATGCCAGCTCGCCGTTCTCCACGTCCCCCACCACTTCGATGTCGGTCTCAGCCGACAAGATCATGCGCATGCCCGTCCTGACCAGCGCATGGTCGTCTACGATGAAAACTCGGATGCTCATCCTTTTCCCCGGGCAGTTTCTCGCCGGATCCCGAGGCTACGCGCCACCTCCCGGGGGCGCAACACGGCAGGCCCAATGGCCCATTGCACTGGGCGCAAGCTTGGGCACACTGCGGACTTTCCCGACAAGGTTCCGACCACATGCGTCAGCTCGCCCCCGCTCTTGCCGTGCTCCTGGTTGCCGCGTGCGCTCCGACCACGCAAGCAACGCGCCCCACCGCCGCCGCAGTAGTCGCGCCCGCTGCAGGCGCGCCCTCTGCAAGCACGCCGGCTACGCAGTGGCTTGGCGATGTGCGCGCGATCTCCGACGCCGGTGCCAATGCACAGCGTCGCGCCGCGATCACGCAGCGGATGGACGCGATGGGCATCACCTGGCGCAAGGAAGCGTTCGTCGACGGCAAGCGCCAGGGCGAGAACCTGATCGCCGATCTCGGCGGCCCGGACGGTGCACCGCTGCTGCTGATCGGCGCCCACTCCGACCGCGTCGAGCTTGGCAAGGGCGCCACCGACAACGCTTCCGGCAGCGCGACCGTGCTCGCGCTCGCGCAGCGCCTGCGCGCGCAGCCGTTGCAGCATCACCGCGTCGCGATCGCATTCTGGGATCTGGAAGAAGCCGGGCTGCTCGGTTCCAAGGCCTATGTCGCAGCGGGCAAGACCAAGCCTGCGCTGTACGTGAACTTCGATGTGTTCGGCTGGGGCGACACGCTGTGGATGATGGCGCCTGCGCAGGGCCAGCAGGCACTGGTCGACAACAGCAGGACCGCGACCGGTGCGGTGGGCATCGGCTTCTCGCCTGGCGAGCAGTACCCGCCCACCGACCACCTGCCCTTCATCCGCGCCGGCTGGCCGGCGGTGTCGTACTCGCTGGTCGGTGCCGATGAGATCAAGCTGGTACTGGAGGCCTACGCCGGCAAGAAGCCCGCCGCGCCGGCGAAAGTCATGGCGGTCATCCACAGCGACAAGGACACGATCGACCAGGTCGATGCGAGCGCGGCCGTGCGCGGCGTGGATGCCGTCGAGAAGGCGTTGCGCGGTTGGGATGCTGCAGCACCGGCTGCAGCGACCGGGATGTCCGCAAACGGCCAGTAATCGCCAGCCGTCCATGCCACGCTGATCCAACGCTTTCGCCCCCATCCCATCGTGAGGCCTCCATGTCGAGCAACGCCCGGTACGTAACGCAGTTCCGTCAACTTCATGCAGGCGGACTGCTGTTGTTGCCCAATGCCTGGGATGCCGGCAGTGCGCGGCTGATCGAGAGCCTCGGGGCCAAGGCGATCGCCACCACCAGTGCCGGCGTTGCCTGGGCAAACGGGTATGCCGACGGCGACCAGTTGCCGATTGCGCAGCTGGTCGCGACTGCAACCGCGATCGCGCGCGTAATCGCGATTCCGCTCAGCGTCGATGTCGAGGGTGGTTACTCCGATGATCCGGCGGTCGTGGCGGCCAATGTCGTGCAATTGGCGAGCATCGGCGTGGTCGGCATCAACCTCGAGGACGGCGCCGGCGCCCCGGAGCTGCTCTGCGCCAAGATCGAGCGGATCAAGCGCGAATGCGCTCAGCGCGGGCTGGATGTCTACGTCAACGCACGCACCGATGTCTACCTGCGGGGACTGGCACCCGCCGGCCAGCGCGTCGCGCCCACCCTGGCCCGCGCCGCGCAGTACCGGGCAGCTGGTGCCGATGGCCTGTTCGTGCCGGGCCTGACGCAAGCCGACGAGATCGGTGAGATCGCCACCGGGGCCGGCGTGCCGTTGAACGTGATGCTGCGCCCCAACCTGCCCGACACGGCCGGGCTGGAGTCGCTGGGCGTGCGTCGGCTCAGTGCCGGGTCCAACCTCTCCGAAGAGGCGTTCGCGCATACGCGTGCGGGCGCGCAGGAGTTCCTGCGCAGCGGTCGCAGCCCGGCATCGCCCGAGGCGATGGGTTACGGGGCCATCAACGGCCTGTTTGCCGATCGCTGACCGGCACCGCGCCGGGCGCGCGCGGATGTTCAATTTCCGCAACTGAACCGGGTGTTTCCGGGGCCCCGCCCCGGACCGTCAGTGTCGAATATCTCCCCGGATTCAAGCCGGAATTGCACTTCGCGCGAGCGCCAGCATGCGCGGCTGCGCGCGGTCGCTGTTCATGAAAACGCTCCGGCGGCCTTGTCATGAAATGACAAGTCGCTGACGCCGTTTGTAAAAATTTGCACCCCACTGCCTCCCTATAGTCGATCGCTCCATTCGGTTGCCGCCGCGAAAGAACGGACGGCCCGAAGGACTTTCGAACACAACCACGGGGGCGGGGTGCAGTGAAGTCAATGAACGCAACGAAGGCAGTATCGAAGGCGCCCAGGCGCCTGCTCAGCGCCATGATCATGGCCACGCTGGCGGCTGCCGGCAGCGCCGGCGCAGTAGAGATCAACACCGGCAATCCGGACATCGTCCTGCGCTGGGACAACACCATTCGCGTCAACCTGGCCAATCGTGTCGAGAACCAGGATGCCAAGATCCTCAACAGCCCCAACTACGACGACGGCGACCGCAATTTCGACACCGGCATGGTGTCGGAGCGCTTCGACCTGCTGAGCGAGCTGGACTTCGTCTACCAGGACCGCCTCGGCTTCCGCGTCAGCGCCGCCGGCTGGTACGACCTGGCCTACGAGAACATCGACAACACCAACCTCGCCTCGTCCAACCACATGCGCGACGGCCGTGCCGCCATCGGCCTGAGCGACGAAACCGACCGCTACTTCCACGGCCCGTCGGGCGAAGTCCTCGACGCGTTCGTGTTCGGCAAGTTCGACCTGGGCTCGATGCCGGTCAACGTCAAGCTCGGCCGCCACACGGTGTTCTGGGGCGAGGCGATGCTCAGCCCGGTGCACAGCCTGAGCTACGGCCAGTCGGCACTGGACCTGGGCAAGCTGTTCTCGGTCCCGGGCACCGAAGCCAAGGAGCTGTTCCTGCCGCGCGAAGCGATCTCGGCGCAGATCCAGGTCACTCCCGAGCTGTCCCTCGCCGGTCAGTACTTCTTCGACTGGGAGCAGGCGCGCATCCCCGAATCCGGCGCCTTCCTCGGCTTCAACGACCACCTGCTGCGCGGCGGCGAGTCCTTCATCTTCAGTGCCGCACCGGTGTCCGCCGCCAATCCGCTGGGCGTTAACCGCCTGGTGCGTGGCGAGGACAGCGAGCCGGACAAGCATGGCGACTTCGGTTTGTCCGCGCGCTGGAGCCCGCAGTGGCTCGACGGCACGCTCGGCGCCTACTACCGCGAAACGGCCGACGTCCTGCCGCAGGGCAACGCCACCCCGGCGGTACGTCCGGGCACGCCGGCGGCGCTGTGCCGCGCACTGGGCCTGGTGCCGTTGAACGCGACCACCTGCTACATCAATCCGTCGGCGGCAACCGTACCGGAAGTGCTCGGCGGCACCATCGGCCGCTATGCCGCCGCCTACGCCGACGACATCAAGATCTACGGCCTGAGCCTGTCGAAGAACCTGTGGGGCGTCAGCGTCGGTGCCGACCTGAACTACCGCGAGAACATGCCGTTGCTCAGCGACACCGTCAGCGTGCTGCCGGCATCGCTGGCACCGCTGGCAGCCTCGCTGCCGCCGGGCAGCCTGTTCGCCGCGCCCACCGAAGGCGAAACCGGCGGCGCGCGCGGTTCCACCTGGCACGGCGTGCTCAACGGCTTCGCCAGCTTCGCCGACACGCCGATCTGGGATGCGGCGAACCTGATCGTCGAACTGACCTGGAACCATTGGAGCGACGTCAAGGAAGGCGCTGCCGTCTTCAAGGGTCGCAGCAACTACACCGTCATCGGTCCCGGCGGCACGCCGGTCACGCCGGAAGACAAGGTGACCAAGGACTTCTACGGCCTGGCGGTCAACTTCACGCCGACCAAGTACCAGGTCTTCCCGGGTGCCGACCTGTCGGTGCCGATCAGCTACTCGCAGGGCATCAGCGGCAACTCCGCCGTGCTGCTGGGTGGCAACGAAGGAGCCGGCAGCTATTCCGTCGGCGTGGCCGTCGATCTTCATTCCAAGTACCGCTTCGACCTGAAGTACGTCGACTTCCTCGGTGGCGCCACCACCAACTCCGCCAACGCCATCACCTCATACGGTGGCGCCAACTCGCTGCTGACGGATCGCGGCTTCGTGGTCTTCACCTTCAAGACCACGCTCTGAAGCACTCCAGACATTTGCAGAGGAACACACCATGAAATTCGCCCAAACCCTCCTGGCCGGCGCACTGCTGGCCGTACTCGGCAACGCCCAGGCGGCTGTGACCGCGGACGAGGCCAAGCAGCTCGGCACGCGCCTGACCCGCGTCGGCGCCGAGACTGGCGCCAATGCCGATGGCACCATTCCGGCCTACACCGGTGGACTGACCACGGCACCGGCCAGCTTCAAGGCCGGCACTTCGATCCGTACCGATCCATTCGCCGCTGAAAAGCCGCGCCTGACCATCACCGCCAAGAACATGGCGCAGTACGAAGGCCAGCTGACCGTCGGTGCGCGCGCGTTGCTGAAGAAGTACCCGAACTACCGCATCGACGTGTACCCGACCCACCGCACCGTGGCGCTGCCCGATCGCGTGCTCGACAACACCGCCGCGAACGCCACCCGCGCCAGCACCAAGGACGGTGGACTGGGCATCTCCGGCGCCATCGGCGGCTATCCGTTCCCGATTCCCAAGAGCGGCTACGAGGCGATGTGGAACCACCTGCTGCGCTACGTCGGCGTGGCCAGCAACTTCAAGTACGACAACTGGAACGTCGACGCTTCCGGCACGCCGGCGCTGGCCACCAGCGGCAGGCTGTTCGTCGAGTATCCCTACTACGACCCGGCGGCGGCGAAGCCGGCGGAAGAGACCGATGTCTACTTCCGCACCAAGATCTTCTACAACGCACCGGCGCGCCGCGCTGGCGAAGCGCTGATGGCGGTCGACGTGGTCAATCCGTTCAAGCGTCCGCGCCGCGCCTGGCTGTACCTGCCCGGCCAGCGCCGCGTGAAGCTCGCACCGGACATCTCCTATGACACCCCCAACCCCGGCACCGCCGGCTCGGCGACCTACGACGATGCCTGGATCTTCAACGGTTCGATGGACCGCTACGATTTCAAGCTGGTCGGCAAGAAGGAAATGCTGGTTCCGTACAACAACTACCGGCTGACTTACCACAAGAAGGCTGCCGAGGTGACCACGCCGCAGTTCGTCAATCCCGACCTGGTGCGTTGGGAACTGCATCGCGTGTGGGTAGTGGAAGCAACGCTGAAGCAGGGCAAGCGCCACATCTACGCCAAGCGCACCTTCTACCTCGATGAGGACAGCTGGACCGCGCTGGCCGCCGACCAGTACGACGCCAATGGCCGTTTGTACCGCGCTTCGTTCGCGCACATGTCGCCCAGTTACGACACCAAGACGCCCAACGCCGAAACCCAGGTGTTCTACGACCTGACCTCGGGCGTCTACAACATCAGCTTCCTGATGGGTCCGTACGACGGCATCCGCTACACCAACCCGCTCCCGGTCAACCAGTGGTCGCCCGACGCACTGGCCGGTGCCGGCGTCCGCTGAGTCATGACGGACACGATCTCCGGCGGCGGCCTGCTGCCGCCGGAGGTCTGCTCTTCCAAGCCCCGTCGCTGAACGAAATCACTTCATGAATCACCTTCGCCTCAGGCACGCCGCCATGGCCGGACTGGCGACGCTGCTCGTCGCATCCGTTGCTTCATCGGCCCCCGGCCGCACCACATTCACGGATGTGCTCGATCAACCCGCCACGACCAGCGCGCTGGCCACGCAACGCGTGCTGCAAGCCAGCGCCGTGGCCGGCAAGCGCCTGGTCGCCGCAGGTGCACGCGGCCACATCGTCTACTCCGACAACCTGGGCGCGTCCTGGCACCAGGCCAAGGTCCCGGTCAGCGCCGACCTGACCGCCCTGCACTTCGTCGATGCAAAGCAGGGCTGGGCCGTCGGCCACGAAGGCGTGGTACTGCACACCGCCGACGGCGGCGCTTCCTGGACCGTCCAGCTCGATGGCCGTCGCGCCAATGCGCTGATGCTCGAGCACGTGCGGCAACTGCCCGCGACCACCGACGTGACCCTGCTCGAGGCACTCAAGGCCGAGTCCGAGCGTGCAGCGACGGAAGGCCCGAGCCGTCCGTTCCTGGATGTCTGGTTCGCCAACGCCAACGAAGGCTTCGTCGTCGGCGCCTACAACCTGATCTTCCATACCACCGACGGTGGCAAGACCTGGGAGCCCTGGGTCGACCACACGCAGAACGACCGCTTCTACCACCTGTACGGCATCCGCGGCAGCAGCGACGGCCTGTACATCGTCGGTGAACTGGGACTGGCGCTGCGCTTCGATCCGGCGACGTCCCGCTTCAACGCGTTGCAGACCCCGTACGAAGGCAGCTATTTCGGCCTGCTCACCCGGCCCGGGCTCGTCCTCGCCTACGGCCTGAAGGGCACCGCCTATCGCTCACTCGACGGCGGCCAGAGCTGGGAAACGGTGGAAACCGGCACGACCGCGTCGATCACCGCCGGCCAGGTCATGCCCGACGGACGCCTGCTGCTGTGCTCAATGGCCGGTGACGTGCTGGTGAGTGGGGACGACGGCGCGCACTTCCGCCGTCTCGAACTGAAGGGTGCCATGCCCTGCACCGGCCTGGCCGTATCCGGCGATGCCGTCGTCCTGACCGGACTTCGTGGCGTGCGCGTCGTGCGCCCTGAACTGTAAACCGATTTGTCCGTGAGGATATGCGTTTGAACAAGCTAGACACGCTGCCCGACGACATGCCGGTCGTCCACTCGATCGAGGGCTTCGACCATCGCTCGGGACAATTCTTCGAGCGCGCCATCTTCAACCATCGGCTCCTGATCGTCGTCGCCTGCGCACTGCTGACGGTGCTGCTGGGTTTCCAGGCAACGAAGCTGGCGATCAACGCCGGCTTCGAGAAGATGATTCCGCACGGCCACGCCTACATCAAGAATTACCTGGAGAGCCGCGGCAGCCTGCGCGGCCTGGGCAACTCGGTACGCGTGGTGGTCGAGAACACCCACGGTGACATCTTCGATCCCGGCTACCTGGAAGTCCTCAAGCAGGTCAACGACGAAGTGTTCCTGATGCAGGACGTCGACCGGGCCTGGATGAAGTCGATCTGGACCCCGGCCGTGCGCTGGAGCGAGGTCAATGAGGAAGGATTCGTCGGCGGGCCGGTGATGCCCGACAACTACGACGGCACGCCCGCATCGGTGGATGCGCTCAAGCTCAACATCCGCCGCGCCAACATCGTCGGCAACCTGGTCGCCAACGACTTCCGTTCGACCATGGTGTTCGTGCCCCTGCTCGAGCGAAACTCGGAGACCGGCGAGCGCCTGGACTACCACGCGTTCTCGCAGCAGCTCGAGCAGCGTGTGCGCGCCAAGTACGAGGCCGCCGGGCACGGAAAGGTCAAGATCCACGTGATTGGCTTTGCCAAGCTGGCCGGCGACCTGATCGAAGGCCTGGTGAAGGTCGCCAGCTTCTTCCTCGGCGCCGCCCTGATCGCCGCGCTGATCATCTTCCTGTACACCCGCTGCGTGCGCAGCACCGTGCTGGTGGTCTCCTGCTCGGTGGTCGCGGTGATCTGGCAGCTGGGCCTGGTGCGCCTGCTCGGCTTCGAGCTGGACCCGTTCTCCGTGCTCGTGCCCTTCCTGATCTTCGCCATCGGCGTCAGCCATGGTGCGCAGAAGATGAACGGCATCATGCAGGACGTGGGCCGCGGCACCCATCGCCTGATCGCCGCACGCTACACCTTTCGCCGCCTGTTCCTGGCCGGTCTGACCGCGCTGCTTGCCGACGTGGTCGGTTTTGCGGTGCTCATGACCATCGACATTCCGGTGATCAAGGAACTGGCACTGACCGCCAGCATCGGCGTCGGCGTGCTGGTGTTCACCAACCTGATCCTGCTGCCGGTGCTGCTGTCCTATGTCGGCGTCAGCCCGGCAGCGGCCAAGCGCAGCCTGCGCGAAGAGGACGAGGAAGCACGCGGTCGTGGCTTCGGAGCCTTCTGGAACGTCCTCGACCGGTTCACAGAGCGGCGCTGGGCCATCGGTGCGATCACCTGTGCGGTGCTGCTCGCCGCCGGCGGCCTGTGGATCAGCCGCGGCCTGCAGGTCGGTGACCTCGACCCGGGCGCGCCCGAGCTGCGCAAGGACTCGCGATACAACCAGGACAACGCCTTCATCACCGCCAACTACGCGCTGTCGAGCGACCTGTTCGCGGTGATCGTCAAGACGCCCAAGGACGCCTGCCTCAACTACAAGACGCTGATCCAGGCCGACCGCCTGGGCTGGGCGCTGCAGCAGGACCCCGCGGTGCAGACCACCGTGTCGCTGGCCGATGCGGTGCGCAACATCACCGCCGGTTCGTTTGAAGGCAACCCGAAGTGGCTGACCCTCAATCGCAACCAGGACGTGATCAACTACTCCGGCCAGCAGGCCACGGTGCTCAATCCGGACCTGTTCAACACCGAGTGCACGGTCCTGCCGGTGATCGCCTACCTGGCCGACCACAAGGCCGACTCGCTCAAGCGCGTGGCCGCCATCGCCGAGGACTTCGCCGCGCGCCACAACGATCGCGACGTGACCTTCAAGCTGGCCGCCGGTTCGGCGGGCATCGAGGCCGCGACCAACGAAGTGGTCAGCAGCGCCAGCCGCTCGATGCTGCTGTACGTCTATGGCGCGGTCGCACTGCTGTGCTTCGTGGCCTTCCGCAGCTGGCGCGCGGTGGTCGTTGCGGTCCTGCCTCTGATCCTGACGTCGATCCTGTGCGAAGCGCTGATGGTTGGACTGGGCATCGGCGTCAAGGTCGCCACGCTTCCGGTGATTGCGCTCGGTGCCGGCATCGGCGTCGACTACGCGCTGTACCTGCTGAGCGTGCAGCTGGGCCAGCAGCGGGCCGGCGTGCCGCTCGCCGCTGCCTACCGGCATGCGGTGATGTTCACCGGCAAGGTCGTCGCCCTGGTGGGCATCACCCTGGCCGCAGGCGTCATCACCTGGGCGTTCTCCCCGATCAAGTTCCAGGCCGACATGGGCATCCTGCTGACCTTCATGTTCCTGTGGAACATGATCGGCGCACTGGTCCTCATTCCCGCGCTCTCGCACTTCCTGCTGCGCAAAGTGGAGGCATGACATGTTGGGATTGATGCAGGACCACAAACTGCTGGTGTCGTCCCTGATCGAGCACGCGGTGGCCTGCCACCCGGATGCCGAAGTGGTCTCTCGCACGGTCGAAGGCCCGGTGCACCGCTGCACCTACCGCGACATCCATCGGCGCGCACGACAGGCGGCCAGCGCATTGACCGCCCTGGGCGTGCAACGAGGCGACCGTGTCGGCACACTGGCGTGGAACGGCTACCGCCACATGGAGTTGTACTTCGGCGTGTCCGGCATGGGGGCGGTGCTGCATACCGCCAACCCGCGCCTGTTCCCCGAGCAGCTCGAATACATCATCAACCACGCCGAAGACACGGTCCTGTTCTTCGATCTGAGCTTTGTTCCACTGGTGGAGAAGCTGCTGCCGAAGCTGGCGAGCGTTCGCCACTTCGTGGTGATGACCGACCGCGCGCACATGCCCGAATGCGCCATTCCCGGCCTGCGATGCTACGAGGAACTGCTCGCGGCCGAGACCGGCGACTACGACTGGCCGGACCTGGATGAGGGTGCCGCCGCTTCGCTTTGCTACACCTCGGGCACGACCGGCATGCCCAAGGGCGTGCTGTACTCGCACCGCTCCACCGTGCTGCACGCCTACGGCGCCTGCACCGTCGACAGCCTGGCCGTTTCGCGGGACGAAACAGCATTGCTGGTCGTGCCGATGTTCCATGTCAACGCCTGGAGCATGCCCTACGCCGGCGCCATGAGCGGCGCCAAGCTGGTCCTGCCCGGCCCCGCCCTCGACGGTGCAAGCGTTTACCAGTTGCTTCGCGACGAGCGGGTAACACTCGCACTGGGCGTTCCCACGGTCTGGATGATGCTGCTGCAGCATGCCGCGGCCGAAGGCCTGAAGCCGTCCGCGGAGCTGGCCCTTCGCCGTGTCGTGATCGGCGGTGCCGCGGCGCCGCGGGCGATGGCCGAGGCCTTCGAACGCGACTTCGGCGCGTTCGTGGTCCATGCCTGGGGCATGACAGAGACCTCGCCGGTCGGCACGGTCTGCAATCTCTTGCCAAAGCACGCTTCGCTGCCGCTGGAAGAGCGCCTGCAAGTGCAGGCCAAGCAGGGTCGCCCGGTGTTTGGCGTCAGCCTCAAGCTGACCGACGAGGAGGGCCGTCGCCTTCCGCATGACGGCAAGGCAGCCGGTCATCTGAAGATTCGCGGCCCGTGGGTCGCTGGCGCCTACTACCGCGACGAAGGCGGATCGATCCTGGACGACGAAGGCTACTTCGACACCGGTGACGTTGCGACCATCGACGCCGATGGCTACATGCAGATCACCGACCGCGCCAAGGACGTGATCAAATCCGGCGGCGAGTGGATCTCTTCCATTGCGCTGGAGAACGCCGCGATGGGGCATCTCACCATCGCCGAGGCGGCTGTGATCGGCATCGCCCACCCGAAGTGGCAGGAGCGCCCGTTGATGCTGGTCGTCGTCAAACCTGGGCAGACGATGGAGCGCGAGACCGTGCTGCGCTACCTCGAGGACCGGGTCGCCAAATGGTGGCTCCCCGACGACGTGCTGTTCGTACCGCAGCTGCCGCATACCGCGACCGGAAAACTGCACAAGGCGGCGCTGCGCGAGCAGTTCCGCGACTACCGCTTTCCGGAAGAAGCCTGATCATCGCGTGACACGTAGCCCGGGTAAGTGAAGCGCACCCGGGGTGGCACGCGCCAGACCCGGGTGCGCTTCGCTTACCCGGGCTACTCGTTACATGGCGTCGAGCCGGGCTATCAGCTCCAATGCCTGCGGCCACTTGCCGAAGCCCGCGGCGGGATTCAGGTGGCCCACCTGGCCGAGGTCCACCAGCTCGCTGCCCCAGTCGCGGGCAAGCGACTGTGCACGCGAGTAGGCGCACAGCGGATCGTTCCGGCTGGCCGCGAGCAGGCTCGGGAAGCCTAGCCGATCTCGCGGAATCGGCAGCCAGGCGTGCTCGCGCAGGGTGTCCAGCGTCGGATAGCCGACCGGGAACGGGATCTCCACGTCAGCAGGCGTGGCCAGCAACGCGCCCTTGATCGGGCGATGCGACTTCGACGACAGCGCCCAGTGCGCCACCATCATCACCCCGGCACTGTGGGCGACGAGGATCACCGGGCCATCGATCGCAGCCAGCGCACGATCCAATGCTTCCACGCGCGCAGCGCAACTGAGCTTGTCCTGCTCCAGCGGCGGCACCGTACTCACTTTCGGCAATCCGGCAGCGAGCAGCGTCTGCCAGTGTTCGGGCACGTGCTCGCGCAGGCCTGGAACGATAAGCACGGGGCATTGGATGGTCATCGCAGAGTCCTCGGGCCGCGCTCACGCCCGGCGAATGGTGGTAGCCCTGTTGCTTTCGGTCACGATCCCGCGCCGCTGTTCCCGGCTAGCACCTGCACGGACTTGCTCATGGCCATCAGCAGGATCGCGGCATCGCGCGCACCGGAAAGGGACAGGCGCCCGTTGAACACGAAGTTCGGCACTCCCTCGACGGCAGAGGTGGCCGGAACGCTGCCAGCGTCGGCCTGCGCCACGTCGACGACCTGCGATGGCACGCCGACTTCCGCTGCCAGCATCCGCAACGTCGCCGCATCGCCGATATCCTCGCCACGCTGGAAGTACGCGGCGAACAATCGATCGAGCAATGCCTCGTACAGCGCCAGCTCGCCCAGCGTGGCGACGCGCCTCAGCAGATGGTGTGCCCGGGCGGTGTTGGGCATGCGTTCGATGGCCGACAGGTCGAGGTCGAGACCCACGCTACTGGCCGCCTGTGCAACCTGCTTCTGCCGTTGCCGGACCGCCTCGGCCGAGCCCAGGCGCCGTTCGTAGAATCCGGCAAACGGCAGCCCCGGCTCCGGAACGTCGGGCAGCAATTGCACCGGATGCCACACCGTTTCCACAACGGTCGCGGGGAACAACCCGATGAACTTGCCCCGCGCCATCGTGAACTGGTGCTTGCCGATGAAGCACCAGGGGCAGATCAGGTCGAAGTGGATGTCGATCGTCAGCTTGTCGCCGGTGCTCACGTCTGCGCCTGCATCCCGGCAGCGTAGCTGCGCGCGTGGATTCCCACGTGCTCGACGTCGGTCAGGTAGTGGCGCTTGGCGAAATAGAACACGGCGGCAGCGGCCACGCTGATCAGCGGCACCAGCTGGAATGCCTTGGCCAGGCCCAGTGCATCGGCGAGCAGACCTGTCACCAGCGGCCCCGCGGCCAGGCCCAGCAGATTGTTGGCCAGCGTCAGCGTCGCGAATGCGGTGCCATGGATCGGCAGCGGCGTGAGATTGGCGACCATTGCTCCGGCCGGTCCGCTGGTGCCGGCCGCCAGCATCATGCCCAGGGCGATCATGACCAGTTGCGGCGTACCGTGCGGCAGCGCGAATGCCAGCGACAACAGCACGCAGCTGCCGAGGCTGTAGGCAATGGCCAGGTTGAACTTGTGTTCCGGCGCGTTGCGGCACATGCGATCGCTGAGCATGCCGCAGGCGATCATGCCGATGCCGCTGACCAGCACGATGATGGCCGATACGCCGCCGGCTACGTCGGTCGCCATCGCGTAGTAGCGATTGAGGTAGCTGGGAATCCAGACAATGACCGTGCCGCCGACGAACAACTGCAGGCCACTGCCGATGTAGGCCCCCACCACCGAACGACTGTTGACCAGGCTGCGCAGCGGCACCCGTGCAGCCGCCGGCGCCTCAACGCGAGGCTGGTCCGTCCGTGCAGGCGGCGCGATGCGCTTTTCCCTGACGATGATCGGATACAGCAACGCCAGCGCCAGCCCGAACAGGGCCATCACCGCGAATGCCCATCGCCAGCCGAGATGTGCGGCCACGGCCCCACCCAGCGCCATGCCCAGCACCGAGCCGAACATGCCACCGGCCATGAAGGCACCGGTCAGCGTCGCGCGCATGTCTTTCGGAAACACCGACAGCACGACTGCAATGCCGACGCTGCCGTAAGCCGCCTCGCCCACGCCGACGAAGAAACGCGCGACCAGCATCTGCGGGTAGTGCTGCGCCAGGCCGCAGGCAAGCGTGGCCAGGCTCCAGATGGCCGCCATCAGCGCCAGGCTCTTCACCCGTCCGAACCGGTCGGCGAGCAGCGACAGCGGGAACGTCAGCAAGCCCACCATCAGCGCGACGATGCCGCTCAACAACCCGAGGCGGGCATCGGTGAGCGCCCACTCCTGCTTGAGCAGCGGGAACACGGCATTGAGCACCTGCCGCGACATGTAGTCTGACAGCAGCAGGCCGAAGCTCAGGCCGAACACGACCCAGGCATACCGCCGCGGAATCCGCGCGCCGGGATCGTCGTTGCCGCTGTTCGGTATGGAGTGGTAAGCCATGGGTTGAACCTGCAGTTCAGTAGGCGGAAGTCATGCGGGCTGCCTCATGCCGGCTGAGGCACGCCCTTCCAGACGGGTCGGCGGTTGGGCGCAAAGCCATTCTCCGCAAGCGTCTCGTCGGCATCCTTGTAGAACGTGCCGATGCGGTAGATCTCGCGCGCCTCGGCGGGAGTGGCGATGTCGCGGCCGAACTCGCGGGAGATCCGCACCAGCTGCTCGATCTGCTCGACGCTGCTCATCTTGCGGTCGCGGCGCTGGGTCCAGAGGTTGTCCTCGTTGCCGCAGCGCACGTGCAGGCCCATCGCGATCGCCATCATGTTCAGAGGCAGCACGTTGAGCATCGACGACTCCAGCGTCAGCACCGAGCCATCCGGGCAACCGCGGACGAAGTTGGCCAGGTTGTAGATGTTCGGCGCATCGAAGCCGCCACCGATGGCCACCCAGGTCAGGATCAGCGGCACGTTGCAGGTGCCCTTGCGCATCATGCGCTCGACCGTCTCCAGCTGGGTGATGTTGGCAAGCTGGAAATGGGTCTGGATGCCATTGGCCGACAGTCGGCGGATGTGCTCCTCGACCCATTCCGGACCGGCGGGGATGGTCATCTCGCGGTAGGCGCGGTAACCCTCCGGCGTGCCCAGGCTGGTGCCGGCCAGGTCGGCCTCGCACATCTGCTCGACCACGTTCATCTGGTTGGTGTTGATCGCGATCGTCACCTGGTCCGGCGCCGGCTTCAGCTCGGCCAGCATGTGCCGGGTGTCGTCGGACAGCCACTTGGCGACGTTGCCCTCTCCTTCCGGCGCGAACGAAATCGAACCGCCGACCTGCAGGATCATGTCGGGCACGCGCGAGCGGATGCCGGCCAGCAGCTCATTGAACATCGACAGCCGCTTGGAACCCTTGCCGTCCAGCTCACGCACGTGCAGGTGCAGCACGGTGGCGCCGGCGTTGTAGCAATCGACCGCCTTCTGGATGTGCTCCTCCATCGTCACCGGGATGTCCTCCGGGAAGTCCGACGGCAGCCACTCCGGGCCATACGGCGCGGCGGTGATCACCAGCTTGGGCTGGTTCTCGGGGAACAACGATCCATCGAGGAAGTTCATGGGTATCTCCGTGAAAGGCGCGGCGGTGATGCAATCGGATCGGCGGTGCCGGATGGAATCAGGTGCAGGTCAACGGGGCACGTCGCCGATGATTCCGGCGCGCTCCATCTTTCGATGGCACGGCGGGTAATCCATCACTGCGTAATGCTGGGTGCTGCGGTTGTCCCAGATGGCGATGCTGTTGGGCGCCCAGCGCCAGCGGACCTGGTACTCGGGGACATGGGCCTGGCTGATGAGGTACTGCAGCAGCTGCTGCCCGCCTGCCGTGTAGTCCTGTCCATAACGCACGTTGTCGGGCGTGTGGAAATTGGTGAAGTGCGTGGTGTAGGCGTTGACGTAGAGGATCTTCTCGCCGGTGTCCGGATGCGTGCGCACCACCGGGTGCTCGGCATCGGGGAACTGCGCCTTCAGTGCCAGGCGCTTCTCGATCGGCATGGCCGCGCCGAAGGTCGCTTCGATGCTGTGCCGGGCGCGCAGGCCATCGATCTGCTGCTTGATGTGGCCGGGCAACTTCTCGTAGGCGAGCACCATGTTCGCCCACATCGTGTCGCCGCCGGTCGGCGGGCATTCCACGCAGCGCAGCACGCAGCCAAACGGCGGCGCCACGCGCCAGGTGGCATCGCTGTGCCAGGCATTCTCGTAACGCTCGTTGGGCAGCTCGGGCGATTTGTAGATGCGCACCAGTCCCGGGTTCTCCGGGTCGCTGCCCGAGACCGGGTGGTCCTCCAACTCGCCGAAGCGTCGGGCGAAGGCCACGTGCTCGGCACGGGTGATGTCCTGGTCGCGCAGGAACAGCACCTTGTGCTGGACCAGCAAGCGGCGCAGCTCCTGGAACAGGCCATCGTCGTGGACGGCATCGGCCAGGTCGACGCCGACGAGTTCGGCTCCGATGGCGCAGGTCAGCAGTTCGGCGCGCATGAGTTCTGTCTCAGATCACGAAGATGGACGAGCCGGTGGTCCTGCGCGACTCCAGGTCGCGATGCGCCTGCACCGCGTCCTGCAGCGCATAGCGCTGGTTGATGCCGATGCGGATGCGACCGGCTGCGACGTGGTCGAACAGTTCGGCGGCCAGTTCGGCCTTCTCGGCAGGATCGGCGATGTAATCGGCAAGCGCCGGGCGGGTCATGTAGAGCGAACCCTTCATCGCCAGGAGCTGCGGATTGAACGGCGGGATCTGGCCCGAGGCGGTGCCAACGCACACCATCAGGCCGCGGCGCTTGAGCGAATCGAGCGAGGATTCGAACGTGGCCTTGCCGACGCTGTCGAACACCACCGACACGCCGACGCCGCCGGTCAGCTCGCGCACGCGCTTGGCGACGTCCTCGTGGCTGTAGTTGATGACGTGGTCGCAACCGTGGGCACGCGCGATCTCGGCCTTGGCTTCCGTCGACACCGTCCCGATCACGGTCAGGCCGAGCAGTCGCGCCCATTGCGCGACGATCAGGCCGACACCGCCGGCGGCGGCATGCAGCAGGATCGAATCGCCGGCCTGGAACGGATGAATGCGGCGCATCAGGTAGGCCGCGGTCAGGCCGCGCATGGTCATGGCGGCGGCGGTCTCGCAGGCGATGGCCTCGGGCAGCTTGATCAGCGGCGCAGCGGGCACCAGGCGCTCGGTGCTGTAGGCCCCGAGCGTGTTGATGAAGCCGGTATAGGTGACACGGTCGCCAACGCCGACGTGGTCGACATCGGGGCCTACCCCTTCCACCACACCCGCCGCCTCGACACCGATACCGGCGGGCAGCGGGATCACATACGTGCCATTGCGGAAATAGGTGTCGGCGTAGTTCAGACCGACCGCGACGTGGCGCAGCCGGACCTGGCCCGGACCCGGTTCACCGACGGCTACGGACTCGTAGCGCAGGACTTCGGGGCCGCCGGCCTCATGGAATCGAACAGCGTGGGCCATGGCAGTTTTCTGCAACCTCTCAACTATGAATCGGGGCACCCCTCATGGGGGCTTACGGCTTCGACTATAGGCAGGCAGAGGGGCGCAATTCTTTCCAAACGGCGACACGGATTTCTCATATCATGACAAGGCGTCCGAGCCCTGGAACCGGTCCATGAGCAGCCTCATCCGTGCCGCAACGCTGAAGAACTACTTCGAAGTGGCGCAGCAACTCGGCCTGAATCCGCAGCCACTCCTGCGCGCCGCCGGACTGAGCCGGACCATGCTGTCCGATCCCGAGCGCCGCATCCCCGCGGCCGCTGCGGTCAAGCTGCTGGAGGACTCCGCCCGCCAGACCGGCTGCGACACGTTCGGCCTGCGCATGGCCGAGTCGCGACAGCTGTCGGACTTCGGCGTGGTCAGCCTGTTGCTGATCCATCAGCCGACGCTGCGCGATGCCCTGATGACGACCATGAAGTACCGCCATCTGCTCAACGAGCTGCTGGCCATCCATGTCGAGGAACGAGGCCGCACGGTGGTGATCCGCGAGGAGTTCGTGCCCGGCCCGGGCCCGACCTCGCGCCAGGCAATCGAACTGGCGCTCGGTGCGCTGTACCGCCTGTGCGGATTCCTGCTCGGCCCGCACTGGAAGCCGCACAGCGTCAACTTCACCCACGGCGGACCGGAGAACCTGCTGGTGCATCGCCGCGTGTTCCGCTGCGCCACCGAGTTCGACCGCGACTTCAACGGCATCGTCTGCGATGCGGCGGACCTGACCTACCGCAACCCGTCAGCCGATCCGGCCATGGCGGTGTACGTCAAACGCCTGGTGGAAGCACTGCCAACTCCCGACAAGCATTCCATCACCACAGATGTCCGCAAGGACCTCTACATCCTGATGCCGATGGGCCAGGCGACCATCGAGCAGGTCGCGCACGGTCGCGGCATGAACGTGCGCACGCTCCAGCGCCGGCTCGAAGAAGCCAACGAAACCTTCTCCGACATCCTCAACTCGGTCCGCACCGATCTGGCGGTTCGCTACATGGAAAACCGGCAATACTCGTTGCAGGTGGTCGGACGGCTGCTGGGATTCTCGGCGCCCAGTTCGTTCACGCGCTGGTTCACCGCCGAGTTCGGCATGGCGCCAAGGGCGTGGCGCAAGGACCTGCGCTCGCGCAGCGAAGTGCCGAAAAGCCGCTCCTGATCCGGCGTCGGCAACGTCCGCGTGCCAGGCCGGTCATCCTTCCTGGAGCAGTCCAAGCAGGCGCGCGCGGTCCACCGCATGCTTGCGGGTCGTGGCGGACAGCTTCTGGAACAGGTTCTTGAGGTGCCATTTGACGGTCTCGCCACTGACGTCGAGGATGCGCGCGATCGCCTTGTTCGACAGTCCCCGTGCGAGCAGGCCAAGCACCTCCGATTCCTTCGACGTCAGCACACCGTTGCGCACCAGCAACGGCCGCTCCAGCACCGGCCGCGGCGCCGCCGCGAGCTTCACGGCGCGTGTGCGCCTGGGTTCGGCGACGACGCCCGCCTCCCAGTCCTTGGCCATGTCCAGCGCCAGTGGATGGGCATGGACCAGCAGCCAGGCGTCGCCGGCCGCGGTGGCGAGGTGGATGGCCTCCTTCAGCAGTGGCCTTGCGGTTTCGTGTCCGCGCTTCCATGCGACCACCGAGCGCAACACCATGATCGAGCGCATGTCGCCGTGGCGACGCAACGACTTAGCCAGGGCATCGCCGACATCGAGCAGGAACTCGGCGTCGTCCACGGCGTGGCGCGCGAGCGCAGCGTCCGCCTTGGCTATGGCGGCCGCGAGCTGGCACTCCTGGAGCAGCGGACGTAGTTCGGCGCGCTGCATTTCCCCCACGGCCTGGTCGAGCGCGCTCGTCAGCGCCGTGATCGTTTCCCGGGCATTGTGCGCGGCGTAGATGCGGATGCGGTCGGCGAGGCTGTGGATGCGCAGGCGCGGCAGGTGCCGGCGCTCGGCCAATGCGTCCATTTCCTCCAGCACCTGCAGTGCCCGCCGCTCGTCGCCTTCGACGAGTGCGCTCCGCGCGAGCGTCTGGTAGGCCAGCAGGATGTTGTCCGGCGATCCCCATTGCTCGATGACATCGAGCCGGTTCGCGAGCAACGGCAGCGCCTCGCCCGGACGACCCACGCGCAAAAGCGCTGCGGCCAGCACCGAGGCCTGCAGCGACGCGATCATGCTGCGACGTCCGCTCTCCAGCTCCGACTGCGCGACGGCCTGGCGCAAGGTCGCGGCGGCCTGTTCGGGCTCGCCATCCCACAGCTGGCCCATTGCGCGCAGCATCCGGCTGAGTCCTGCCGCCATTCGCAACGACCCCGTTTCGCCGTGATGCGCAGCCTGGTCCAGCAGCCCGCGCAGCGTGCGGGTGGTGCCGGCATGCAAGGCCGCCATCGCTTGCGCGTTCAGGCTTGAAACTGCGTAGAGCGGCTCCGCGTGTTCGGACAGCAGCGGCAGCCAACGCGCCATCAACTCCGGGATCAGTCCGAGATGGTCGGCATAGATCATGGCAACCGCCGCAACCCGCAGCGCCTCGACGCGGGACTCGTTTGACGTGGCGGGATCGTCGATGACCTCTTGCGCGATCGTCAGGGCTTCGGCGTTGCGGTCGGTCGCCGCGAGAACGAAGGCGGCCCCCAGCTTCAGTCCGGAATCGCGCGCGAGCATGGCCGCGGGAATTCGCTCCAGCCATTCCCGCGCCTCCGCGATCTGGCCCTGTGTACCAAGCGTCCACAGCGACCGCGACGCAAACGCCTGGGCCTGCGCCTCATCGCCGGCCGCCAGCGCGTGCCTGGCCGCTTCGTGGTATCGCTCGTGCCTGGCGTACCAGTGCGAAACGCGGGCATGCAGTTCCGCCTGCTCCTGCCGCGACAGTTGTTCGAACCGGCCGAGGAGGAAATCGCGCGCCAGCGGATGCAGGCGGATCCACTCCGTATCCTCGCCTACGACCACGATCGGCGTTTCGCCGATGATCTGCTGCAGTTGCGCGGCGCCATCGGCCTGGCCACTCACCAGTTCGCACAGTTCTGGATTGATGTCGTCGAGGATGGCAACGCGCGTCAGCAATGCCACGGTGGACGCGGGCAGGCGTGAGAGCAGCGATTCCACGAAGTAGTCCTGGATGTGGCCGCGCCGTGCCGAAAGCGAACGCACGGCGGCGCCTGGATCGGCATCGTGCTCTGCCATCGCGATCGCCAGTTGCAGGCCGATGGGCCAACCCTCGGTGGTTTCGTGCAGCAATGCGCGCTCGTCCAGGGTCAGCTTGGGACCCAGGCTTTTCTCGAGAATCGATAGCGACTCTTCATATCGCAGTCGCAGGTCATCGCCGGACAGCGTCGCAAGGTTGCCCTTCGCCGCCAGTTCGGCAACGCGCAACGGCAACGCCATGCGCGAGCCGATGGCCACGCTGAGGTTCGCCGGTGCGTTCAACAGCAGGTACTGCACGCACGTGCGGACGGTGGCATGCGGCAGGCGCTCGGCCTCGTCGATGACGATGACCGTCTGCGCGCCACGCTGCGCAATTTCGGACAAGAGGTCTGTCAGTGCGGCGATGCCCGACCTGGGCGAGCCCGGCACGAGCCGGCCGCTTGCGCTGCGAACGGCACGGCTCAACGCCGCGACGAAACGGGCCGGATCGTCCTCGTCGTCGCAACCCACCCAGGCCACGATGGCCCCGTGTTCCAGCCAGCGGCGGCGCCATTGCAGCAGTGCCGTGGTCTTGCCGAAGCCTGCAGGCGCGACGAGCTGGATGGCGGTGCGCTCGTTGACGTCGTCCCAGAAACCCAACAGGCGCTCGCGCTCCACGGCCGCGCGCGGCAGCCGCGGTGGCGTGATCTTGAGGGTGATCTCGGAGTCGGACATGTCGGCTGGTCGGACCTGGGCGACACCGCGCAGCCGCAGCTTACCCGATCGCCCGGAAAGGGCTTTCACCCGGCCGAAAGTGCCGGCGGAGGGATCGTTCCGAAGCCTGATCAACTGGGCCAGCGCTGCAGGGCCACCGTCTGCGGTGGGTGTGTCCGACCGATAACGACGCATACCTTCACCGTCTCCAGGCGGAATCAGCCGGCACGCCGGCCAGACCAGTGGATGTGCGCGATCTTCCAGCCTTCGTTCGTCCTGACGACCAGCATGGTTTCGGTCACGACCTGGCCCGCGCCGGTCGCGGGACGCAAGCTCGTCTCGCTGACGACCCAGCCAAGGTTGGCCCCGACCTTGACGTCGCGGCGCAACAGTTCGCGCTGAAAGTTGCCCAGAGCGGCGACATCGCCTTTCGCCGGTCCGTTGAGATAGCCGTCGCGGACGCCGAGCACCTGGCCGTTTGCCAGCACGATCGCGTCCGGCGTCATCAGCTGGCGCGCGGCCTCCAGTCGCCCGCCAGCGAGTGCGGCAATGAACGCATTGACCGCCTGCACCGCTTCGTTCGCGGCCGGCGATGACGCAGCGCGAGCGCCCTGCTCCGCCGCCGCCGGGCTCGGCACGGACGGCTGAGGGGATTTCGCAAACGCAGCACCGGCAGCGATGCAGCCGAGCGCAAGGGAAGAAGCGAGAACGACAGAACGCACGTGCGTGTACCGATCAGTGGGGGGGCCGACATTGGCGCGTGTTCCGCCCCCCTGCGCGCCCCCCTGTCCGGGGGGTGTCGGCCCCCAGGGTTGGCTGCAATGTCGGTCGCGTTGGTGCGTAGGCCCAACGCGGGTTCGGCTGTTGCCGATTCATATTTCTTGGGGAATCCTTTCGTGAATAGCGCTTGTCGTAGCAAGACCCCGGTCCGCGCGACCCTCACCGCTGCCGTGCTGCTGGCCATGGCCGCGCCGGCCGCCTTCGCCCAGGACTGTGCCGGCGCCGCCGCTGGCCAGATCCAGTGCTCCGGCGCGACCGCGACCGGCGTATTTGCCTCTGCCTTTGGCGACAGCGCCCTGGCAAGCGGCGACAATTCGTCGGCCGTCGGCCACCTGGCCACTGCCTCCGGCAACAAGTCCACCGCAGTCGGCG
The DNA here is from genome assembly GCF_022637455.1 of Lysobacter sp. S4-A87. NCBI lineage: Bacteria > Pseudomonadati > Pseudomonadota > Gammaproteobacteria > Lysobacterales > Lysobacteraceae > Lysobacter > Lysobacter sp. S4-A87. The sequence goes on along the minus strand of NZ_CP093341.1, from coordinate 277,332 downwards.
ATGGCGCCAACGCGACCGGCAACAACTCCTCTGCGTTCGGCGCCCGAGCCAACGCGTCGGCCACGGCCTCGACGGCCGGCGGCTACCTGGCGGCAGCGACCCAGTACGCCACTACTGCATTCGGCGCTTACTCCAGCGCAGCCGGCGCGCAGGGCTCGGCATTCGGTGCCTATTCCAGCGCGGCCGGCATGAACGGCTCCGCATTCGGCTACAAGGCCAAGGCGATCGGGATGTCGTCGGTTGCCACCGGCGCCTACGCCAATGCCAACAACAACTTCGCCATCGCCACCGGCAACCGCGCCAAGGCCGGCACCGGTATCGCCGGCGCACCGGCCGGTGACATCGCGATCGGCGCTTATTCGCAGGCCAACGCCGGCACGTCGCCCTACCCGCGCGGACCGTCCGTGGCCGTGGGCTACTCCTCCAGGGCCTTCAACGGCAGCGTCGCCGTGGGCGGCACCGCGCGGGCCACGGGCAACGTCAGCGTCGCCGTCGGCAAGCAATCCTCCGCCTCCGGTGCCTACGCGACCGCCGTCGGCCCTTACGCCCTCGCGACCGGCAGCAAGTTCGCCAGCGCCTTTGGCGTGGCTTCGGAAGCCGGCGGCTATTCGAGCACCGGCCTCGGTGCCGGTGCATGGGCCAAGGTCGATTTCTCCACGGCCGTCGGTAATGGCGCACGGTCCTTCGGCAAGGGTTGCACCGCGCTGGGCAAGGACTCGCGCTGCTACGGCTGGAAATCCGATGCCACCGGTCTCTATGCGCGCAGCATCGGCGACATGAGCCATGCCGCTGGCGCCTACAGCGTCGCCTACGGCAACTCGAGCAACGCCACCGGCTTCCTCAGTTTCGCTGCCGGCGACTACTCGACCGCTGAAGGCTTCTGGGCCTATTCGCAGGGATTCGCCAGCAACGCGATCGGTGCCTACTCGCACGCGGTCGGCGATTACAGCCAGGCAGTCGGCACGTATTCGCAGGCGACCGGCAACCACAGCAGTGCACTGGGTGCCTACAGCGCGGCACTGGGCAAGATGAGCAACGCCAGCGGCGCCTTCAGCGAGGCGCGCGGTGAGTACAGCGTCGCCACCGGCGCCTACAGCATCGCCGCCGGTGACTTCAGCACCTCGCTGGGTACGCTGTCCGCCGCCATGGGCGCATCCAGCAGCGCACTCGGCGACACCGCCACGGCGGCCGGTGATTACAGCAGCGCCCTGGGCTCCTACAGCACTGCCATTGGCATCGGAAGCACGGCCACCGGCTACTACAGCTCTGCCATCGGCGATGGCTCCTCGGCCATCGGCATGAACAGCACCGCAGTGGGCATCGACAGCGTTGCGCTGGGCTCGTACTCGGTCGCCGATCGCGACTACTCGGTATCGGTCGGTTCGGCCGGCGCCGAGCGCCAGATCACCAACGTCGCCGCCGGTACGCAAGCCACCGACGCGGTCAACGTCGGCCAGCTCAATAATTCGCTGGTGGCCATCGGCGCCAGCAACGTCGCGCAGCTCAACACCGTCGCGGCGGCATTCGGAGGTGGTGCGACCCTCGACGTCAACGGCCTGCTCGGCACGCCCAACTACACCATTCAGGGCTCGAGCTACTTCAACGTCGGCGATGCGTTCGGCGCGCTGGATGCCTCGTTCAACAGCTTCAACACCTCGTTCAACAACCTCAGCTCCGCTTTCAGCAGCCTGACCGATCGCGTATCAGGCCTGGAGCAGACGCCGGGCGTGGGCCTGCCGGTCGGCGACGGTGCCGGTTTCGCATTGGGTGAAGGCGCGCATGCGCAGGACCCGCGCGATACCGCCATCGGCCATGGCGCGACTGTAGATGCGGACGGCAGCGTCGCCGTTGGCGCCAACAGCTTCGTCGACGCCGCGGCGACCAATGCCGTCGCCATCGGTGCCGACAGCAGCGTCACTGCTGCCAGCGGAACCGCGCTTGGCCAGGCAGCATCGGTCACCGCCACGGGCGCTGTCGCACTGGGCCAGGGTTCGGTGGCCGACCAGGCCAACACCGTGTCGGTCGGTTCGGCGAGCAACACCCGCCGGGTCACCAACGTCGCCGCCGGCACCGCCGCGACCGATGCCGCGAACGTCGGCCAGGTGCAGGCCGGTGATGCGCAGACGCTGGCGTCGGCCCACGCCTACACCGACACCACCGCCACGCAGACGCTGACCCGAGCCAACACCTACACCGACACCCAGCTGCAGGCGCTGAACGACCAGTTCTCCAATCTCGGCAACGAGATCGGTCTGCGCCTCACCGAGCAGGACGAGCGCATCGATCGTGAAGGTGCGATGAGCGCAGCCATGATGAACATGGCGATCAACGCGGCCAACAGCCGCAGCGAAAAGGGCCGCATCGGCGTCGGCGCAGGCTGGCAGAACGGCGAGAGCGCGCTGTCGGTCGGCTACTCGAAGCAGATCGGTGAGCGCGCGTCGTTCTCGATCGGCGGCGCCTTCAGCAGCGATGACAGCTCGGCCGGCGTCGGTTTCGGTATCGATCTGTAAAGCACCGCGCGCCGCCTCCGGGGGGAGGCGCCGCCCAGGTACGCCGTGCCGGCTCCGCACTTGCGGGCCGGCACGGCGTTTTTCATTGCAGAAGTCGAACCCATGTTTACCTGGGTCTTCAAGCCGCGCCCTGCCGCCCGCCTGCCGCGCACGCGTCACGACGCCGGGCCCCGATGGCGGGGCGACCGGGGCCCGGCTTTCAGATTGCGGAGATCAGGCGTCCGACGGGATCGGCGCCGACGGACTCAGGACCCGCCCGCTGCCGCGAGCGATGGTTCCGCCACACCTTCATAGTCGTGTACGAGATCCTGCAGCAGCGCCTGCACCGGCGCCATGCCGGTCGCGTAGCGACGCCAGCCGCCCACGTTGCGGGTATGGATCGGCTGGCGCAACTGCAAGGTGCTGGCCGTCGTGGTGACGGTCTTGTTGGCGAGGATATCGGTGACGCCATCGACTTCAGGCAAACCCAGATACGCCTGCACGCGCTTTGCTTCGACATCCGGCTGCGACGCCAGGTCTTCATAGCGCACGTCCAGGATCCGTCCCGGCGCGATGGCGTGCCAATGCCGCATCAGCCTTGCGTAGTTGCGGTAATGCGCGGCCAGCTCGTCCAGCACATAGCTGTACGGGTAGTACTTGTGCGCGAAGAGTTCCTTGAGGTTGGAGAAGCAGCTGTCCAGCGGATGCCGGCGCAGATTGATGATCTTTGCGTGCGGCAGGGCCTTCAGGATCGCGCCGCACCACTGGAAGTTCATCGGGTGCTTGTCCACGTAGAACCCCTTGCCATCCGCCGCCCAGGCAGTCTTGGTGAGGTAGCGGTGCCCGAGTACGACCGGATCCAGGCGCGCGATATAGCTGCCAATCGTCTCGTCCAGCGAGAGCGTGAGTCGCCGATTGTTGACCCACTGCATCTGCTGGCGGAAATCGTTGAGCTCGCCGCAGGTCTTGATCTGGGGATGGTTGCCGAGGATCCGCTCGAGCAGCGTGGTGCCCGTGCGCGGCATGCCGACTACGAAGATCGGCGTGGCTGCGTCGGTGGGCACCTCGGCGCAGTCGTCCAGGAAATTGACGGGCGTGGCCGCGATCAGCGCGTCATAGGCCGCCGCCTCTTTCGCGGCGTCGTGTTCGGTGACGCCGCGCCGCGCCTGGGCACCGGCCATCAGCGAGGCCCACGCCTCGTCTGTCTCGCCAAGGGTGTCGTATTCCTTGAACAGGCCATAGTGCAGGTAGGTGATGTCGTCGTTGTCGATGTCCGGAAGGGCCAGCGCGGCACGCATGCGTTCGATGCGTTCGCGCGCGCCGTCCTTGCGGCCGAATTGCGCGCATGACCATTGGGCGTGGCCGTAGCCGGGATTCTTGGCCACGCTCGATTCGCAGGCCGCGACGGCCTCGTCGATGGGGCCCAGGAAGCTGAGCACGATGCCTTCCATGTGGTCGACGAAGCCGCCATTGCGACCACCGGCCCTGGCCAGACGGATGCAGCGCAGCGCCTGCTCCTGGTCTTCCAGGATGCTGTACAGGCGCCCTACTTCGAGCAGGGACTCGGCGTCGGCGTGTTCGGCATCGATGAAGCCCAGCACCGCGTGCGCGAGCTGGTGCTCGCCCACTTCGACCAGCACCGCCGCCACGATCAGGACGTCGTGCACCGGCGCCTGGATGCAGCGCCGGCTCGCCTGGAAGGCGTTGAAGGTTGCCGGTCGGGTCAGACCGAGCGCATGGCAGATGCGCGCAAGCATGGTGTAGGCCAGCGGGCGCTCCGGCGCATATTCAACGAGCTGCAGGCACAGCGTCTCGGCTTCGCGAAGTTCGTCGCGATCGAAATGGGCGACGGCCTGGAGCCAGAGGGCTTGGAGATCGGGTTGCTGCATGACGGGAGTCCGGATGGGGGGGAGGCGCCGGGCAGGTCCATGGCATCGGTGCGAAGCCCGGGCGGATGCCTCGCGCACCCTTTGGCGGGTATGAACACGCGCGCGCGCCCGGACATCCAGTGGACCACCCGACCAGCGCGATTCACCCCCCCGCGGTGGGGAGTTCCGGACGCAGATTCAGGCCCGAGTCTGCATGGGTCGCGGCCGTTCGCGACGTCCAAACCATTTCGAGTTTCGAGGGGATATTCATGTCGTCGCTTGCTAAGGCCCTGTCCGTGGCCATTCTCATGGGGACCGTCGGCCAGGCCGCCGCGGTTGATAATGGCGCGGCGTTCAACCGCGCCCTCGGTGCAATCCGTCAGAACCCGATGGCCACCCGTCTGTCCGCCGACGACACCTTCACCACGCGTGACGTGATCGTCGACCGCAACGGCACCGAACACGTGCGCCTGGATCGCACCTACCGCGGCCTGCCGGTCATCGGCGGCGACATGGTCGTCCACACCCGCGCCGGCGCCTTCCAGCGCGCCAGCGTGACCCAGGTCCAGCCCCTGACGCTGTCGACCACGCCAGCGATCAATGCCGACTCCGCCATCGTCGCGGCCGGCGTGCACTTCGGTACCCAGTTCGATGCCGTCCCGACCGCCCGCCTGGTGGTGTTCGCCCGCCGCGCCACGCCGGTGCTGGCCTATGACGTGCTGTACGTCGGCAAGGCCAGCGACGGTACGCCGATGCGCATGCACTACTACGTCAGTGCCGCCAACGGCGCGATCCTCGACAAGGAAAACGCCGTCAAGACCGGCACCCTGCCGGGCACCGGACTGCCGGGTACCAACCCGCCGTCCACGCCCAACGTCACCGCCTCCACCGGTACGGGCCGCTCGCTGATGGCCGGCACGGTGCCGGTGTATGGCCAGTACAACGTCACCCGCCGCATCTACGAGCTGATCGATCCGACCCGTGGCAACACCCGCATCAACGACATGGGCAACGGCTTCCACGGCAGCGCCGGCGGCCTCGGCACGCTGGTCGTCGACGGCGACAACAAGTGGGGCAACGGCGACACCAGCGACCGCGTGAGCACCGCCGTGGACGCAGCCTACGGCTTCGCCAGGACCTGGGACTTCTACAGGGAGAAGTTCGGCCGCAATGGCATCGCCAACGACGGCCGCGGCGCGACCGGATCGGTCCACTTCCAGCAGAACTACGTCAATGCCTTCTGGAGCGACGACTGCTTCTGCATGGCCTTCGGCGATGGCGACGGCGTGCGCACGCGCCCCCTGGTGGCGCTCGACATCATGGGCCACGAGATGAGCCATGGTGTCACCGCCACCACTGCCGGGCTGATCTACGCCGGCGAGTCCGGAGGCCTCAACGAGGCCAATTCGGACATCCTGGGCACGATGGTCGAGTACTACGCCAACAACGCCTCGCAGCCGCCGAACTACTGGATCGGTGAAGCCATCTTCACGGCCGACCCGCGTAACCCGCCGGCGCTGCGTGCGATGTTCAAGCCCAGCCTGGACGGCATCTCCGACGATTGCTATCCGGATGGTTCTGATCCGGCCTACCTGGACTTCTTCAAGAACCAGAAGGACGTGCACTACACCTCCGGCGTGGCCAATCACTTCTACTATCTGCTCGCCGAAGGCGCCGTGGTTCCGACCGACTCGCGCGTGCCGGCGGACCTCACCCAGAGCGATATGGTCTGCAACGGCAACGTCGGCCTCGCCGGCATCGGCCGCGAAGCCGCCACGCAGATCTGGTACCGCGCCCTGACGGTGTACATGGTTTCCAACACCGACTACGCCGCCGCCCGCGTGGCAACGCTCAATGCCGCCGCCGACCTGTACGGCGCCGGCTCGGCAAACCACAACGCCGTTGCAGCGGCGTGGGATGCGGTCAACGTGCACTGAGAGCACGCGATGTGGAGGGACGCGTTGTCGCGTCCCTCTTCGATCCAGAATCGTGCGGTCGGTTGTCCAGTGAAGGCCTCGGGTGTCCCCCGAGGCCTTCGACGTTCATGATCGCGACCCGAACGCCGACTTCCACCCCTGGCGTGCCCGGGGACCGCGCGGGATCCGGCTTCACGGGCGTGTGCGGACCCTGATGCAAGGATGAGGGCCACGTGGCCGCCCAGGCCCAAAGGTTGCCCGATGCCACAGCTCTGGAGGATGTTCAGCCGTTGGCTACGCCTGCGTCGGCGTTTGTGGCGCTGGCGACGAGCGGCGACCCAGCGGACGCTGCAAGCCGAAGAACCGCTGCGCTCGCAGCTTTTCAATGCCGAGCAGATGGAACTGCACGGCAGGGCCCTGGCCCGTACCCATCGCGTTCATCCACGATCCGGCCCGGAACGATTGCTCGATCGGCTCGAGGAGAACGAAGGCCTGCTGGACGACGCCTGCGCCATGCTCACGCGGATGGTGCAGATCAACATGCGCATCACGCCCGCCGGTGAGTGGCTGCTCGACAACTACTACCTGGTGGAAGAACAGATCCACACGGCAAGACGGCATCTGCCGAAGGGATACAGCCGCGAGCTGCCGTCGCTGAGCAATGGCTATTCGGCCGGCCTGCCCCGCGTGTACGACCTTTCGCTGGAAGCCATCGCGCACGGCGACGGTCGCATCGATGCCGAAACCATCAGCCGTTTCGTGGCCGCTTACCAGTCGATCACGCCGCTGAAGCTGGGCGAGCTGTGGGCGATCCCCATCATGCTGAGGCTGGCGTTGATCGACAACCTCAGGCGCATGGCGGTGCGCGTGATGCGCGATGGCCTGGACCACCGGCTGGCCAGCGAGTGGGCCGACCTTCTCAATACGACCGCCGCCGAGAACCCCAAGAACGTGGTGCTGGTGGTGGCCGACATGGCGCGCTCGGAGCCGCCGCTGTCGGGTGCATTCGTCTCGGAACTGACGCGTGGATTGCAGGGCCGCGGCTCGGTGTTCTCGATGCCCATGACCTGGCTGGACCAGTGGGCCGTCGACAGCGGCCACAGCATCGAGGAACTGGTGCACCTGGAAAGCCAGCAACAGGCCGCCGACCAGGTCTCGATCAGCAACAGCATTGGCAGCCTTCGTTTCCTGGCCAACATGGACTGGCGCGAGTTCGTCGAGAACATGAGCGTGGTCGAACGCGGCCTGCGCGAGGACCCCGCCGGAACCTACGCCCTGATGGACTTCAGCACCCGCGACAGCTACCGCCATGTGGTGGAAAAGGTCGCCCGGCTGAGCGGAGTCGCCGAACAGGAAGTCGCCGATATCGTCTTGCAGCTCGCGCAGGGAGAAGCGCGCGCCACGACGGTCACCGACAGCAAGGCCCACGTCGGGTACTACCTGATCGACGATGGCGTTGCGCAGACGCGGGCCGCGGTGAACGAGTCCGCGAACGCGCGCCGGCCAGTGCGCCTGCCGCCTCGTCGCACGCCGCTACCGGCCTACCTTTTGCCGATCGCGACCATCACCGGCTTGTTCACCTGGGGATTGCTTTCCGCAGCCGACGGCATCGTCCTGCACGGCGTCCCGACATGGTTGTTGGGCATGCTGGCCGTAGTGGCCTTCAGCGAGATGGGCATCGCCCTGGTCAACTGGGCCGCAACGGTTCTGGTCCCGCCGCGCCTGCTGCCGCGCATGGATTTTTCAGAGGGCATCCCGGCCGATTGCCGCACGCTCGTGGTGGTGCCCAGCATGCTGGGCAGCGCGGACGGCGTGGACAGCCTGGTGGAAGGGCTGGAGGTTCGCTTCCTGGCCAATCGCGACCGCCACCTTCACTTTGCATTGCTGACCGACTTCCTCGATGCGGACCAGCAGACCTTGCCGACCGATGCGGACCTGCTGGCCAGGGCCGCGCAGCAGATCGAACTGCTCAACCACCGCTACGCCCCGGAAAGCGGCGACCGCTTCTTCCTGTTCCACCGCCCGCGTCAGTGGAACCCTCGCGAAGGCCGCTGGATGGGCTACGAGCGAAAGCGCGGCAAACTCGCGGCACTGAACCGGCTGCTGCGCGGGTCGGGCCACGAGGATTTCCTGCTGGTGACCGGCGCAACGGACGTCCTGACCAATGTCCGCTATGTCATCACCCTGGATACCGACACCCGCCTGCCGCGCGATGCCGCCCGCGAGTTCGTCGGCACGCTGGCGCACCCGCTCAACCGCGCCCGCTTCGACCCGCGCAAGCGCCGAGTCGTCCACGGCTACGGCATCCTCCAGCCGAGCGTCGGCACCAGCCTGAGCGGGCGCCGCAGCACGCGCTATGCGCGCATGTTCGGCAGTGAGCCAGGCATCGACCCCTACACGCGCACCGTCTCGGACGTATACCAGGACCTGTTCGGCGAAGGCTCGTTCGTCGGCAAGGGCATCTACGACGTGGATGCGTTCGAGATCGCGCTGGCCGACCGCTTCCCCGACAACCGCATCCTCAGCCACGACCTGCTGGAAGGATGCTACGCACGCGCCGGACTGGTCAGCGATGTACGCCTGTACGAGGAATACCCGTCGCGCTACGCCGCCGACGTGAAGCGGCGCTACCGCTGGATACGCGGCGACTGGCAACTGCTGCCCTGGTTGTTGCCCTGGGTGCCGCGTGCGCAGGGCGGCTACGAACGCAACCCGCTGTCATGGCTGTCGCGCGGCAAGCTGCTCGACAACCTGCGCCGCAGCCTGGTGCCGGTCGCGGCTACCGCGCTGCTGCTGACTGGCTGGCTGTTCTCGTCCGATCCGCTGCAATGGACGGGGTGGCTGCTGTGCCTGTGGCTGCTGCCCGTGCTGTTGCCTGCACTGCGCGACGCCTTCGTCATTCCGGTCGACATGCCATTGGAAGCACACCTGCTGCGGATTGGCACATCCACGCTGCGGCAACTGCAGCGCGCCGCAGTCAACCTGACCTGCCTGCCCCACGAAGCCTTCCTGAACCTGGGTGCGATTGCGCGAACCCTGTGGCGGTTGCTGGTCAGTCGCAGGAACCTGTTGCAATGGAACCCTTCCAGCGAGGTCGAGCGCAGCCTCGGCAGCGGCATGGGTGCCGAACTGCGGGGCATGGCGATCGCGCCGCTGTTCGCCATCGCCGCGGGCATGGCCATCGCCGGCGTCCAGCCGATGTCGCTGTGGGTGGCGGCCCCCATGCTGGCGTTGTGGTTGCTGTCGCCCGTAGTGATGGCATGGCTGGGCCACCCGCCCGCACAACGCGATACGGAACTGTCCACCTCGCAGCGAGCGTTCCTCGGGCGCCTGGCGCGCCGCACCTGGGGGTTCTTCGAGACCTATGTCCGCGCCGAAGATCACTGGTTGCCGCCGGACAACGTGCAGGAACACCCTGCCCTCGTCGTGGCGCGCCGGACCTCGCCGACCAACATTGGCCTGTCGCTGCTGGCCAACCTGTCCGCCTACGACCTGGGGTACCTGCAGCCGGGTGGCGTGATGGAACGAACGCGGCTGGTGTTCGCCACCCTGGAAACGCTGCCGCGCCACCGCGGGCACTTCTACAACTGGTACGACACCGAGACGCTGCAACCGCTGCCACCGCGTTACATCTCCACGGTCGACAGCGGCAACCTAGCCGGACATCTGCTGACGTTGCGCCAGGGTCTGCTGGCGCTGGTGGATGCACCGCTACTGGCACCGTGCACGTTCGAGGGCATGGCCGACACGCTGGGCGTGCTGGAAGAAGCGACCGAGGCATCTGGCCGTGACGAGGCACTGACCGGTGCCTTGGCGAACTTCCGGTCAACGCTGGATCTGGCACGCGCGCAGCCAACCACGATCGCGGATGCCGACCGGTTGCTGGCCCAGCTGGTGATCCAGGCCAGCGAGATCGTGAGCGCATGGCCGGCGCCCCTGGAAGATGTCCACGCACCGGACTGGCCCGGTCTGCTGGCCAGCGCCTGCCGGTCCGCGCACGACGAGCTGCGGCACTTCTTCCCCGACCTGCCCGCGCAGGACGCGGTCAACGTATCGATCCCCACGCTGCGCCAGTTGCAGGCAGATCCCGAGGCCGCGCCGGGGCAGGCACGCGCGCGGGAACGGGTCCACCAGCTCGAGCGGTTGGCGCACGTCGCCGGTCAGTTCTCGCTGATGGAGTACGAGTTCCTCTACGACCGCTCGCGCCACTTGCTGTCCATCGGCTACAACCTCGACGAGCACCGCCTGGATGCCGGCTACTACGACCTGCTGGCGTCGGAGGCGCGGCTGTGCAGCTTCGTCGCGATTGCCCAGGGCCAGCTGCCGCAGGAGAACTGGTTCGCCCTCGGCAGGCTGCTGACCGAGGTCAACGGCGATGCCACGCTGCTGTCGTGGAGCGGCTCGATGTTCGAGTACCTGATGCCGCAGCTGGTGATGCCCAGCTACCGCGACACCCTGCTCGACCAGACCTCGCTTCACGCCGTCGAAGCGCAGATCACGCATGGCGTGCAGCGTGGCGTGCCCTGGGGCGTGTCGGAGTCCGGCTACAACACCGTCGATGCGCGCATGAACTACCAGTATCGTGCGTTCGGCGTGCCCGGCCTCGGGTTGAAGCGTGGCCTGGGCCAGGACCTGGTGATCGCGCCCTATGCCAGCATGATGGCGCTGATGGTCGCGCCCGAGGCGGCATGCCAGAACCTGCAACGGCTGACCGAGCAGGGATTCGGCGGGCACTTCGGTCTGTACGAGGCCATCGACTACACACCGGCTCGCGTACCGCACGGCCAGGAACACGTGGTGGTTCGTTCGTTCATGGCCCACCACCAGGGCATGGGGCTGCTGTCGCTGGATCACCTGCTGCGCCACCAGCCGATGCAACAGCGCTTCGTCGCCGATGCCGAGTTCCAGGCCACGCTGTTGCTGCTGCAGGAGCGCATCCCGCACACCGGCGTGTTCCACCCGCACGAGGCCGAGACCCTGGGCGCTGCGCGCGCCACCGCCGGCGAGACGGAGACCCAACTGCGCGTGTTCCGCAATCCCGGCACAGCACGGCCGGCCGTGCAGTTGCTGTCCAACGGCCGCTATCACGGCCTGCTCACCAGCGCAGGCGGCGGCTACAGCCGGCACCGGGACATGGCGGTCACGCGCTGGCGCGAAGACGGCACGCGCGACCATTGGGGCAATTTCTGCTACCTGCGCGATGTCGAGAGTGGTGAGTTCTGGTCCACTTCGATGCAGCCGACCGGCGTTGCGGTGGAGCAGTACGAGGCCATCTTCTCCGACGCGAAGGCCGAGTTCCGCGGGCGCAAGCGCGGCTACGAAAGCCATCTGGAAATCGCCATCTCGGCCGAGGACGACATCGAACTGCGCCGCCTGCGCCTGACCAACCGCAGCAGGCGCACGCGCACGATCGAGGTCACCACCTATGCGGAAGTCGTGCTGGCGCCGGCGATTTCCGACGAACTGCATCCGGCCTTCAGCAACCTGTTCGTGCAATCGCAGATCGTCCGGCAGAAGCAGGCGCTGTTGTGCACGCGCCGGGCGCGCGCCCACGACGAAGTGCCGCCGTGGATGTTCCACCTGGTCGCGGTGCACGACGCCGACATCAGCGCCATCTCCTACGAGACCGACCGTGCCCGCTTTCTCGGCCGTGGCAATTCTCCTCGCACTCCGCGCGCGCTTGCGATCGATGAAGCGCTCTCGGACACCGACGGCTCGGTGCTGGACCCGATCGTCGCCATCCGCTGCCGGATCGAACTGGCACCGGAACAGACCGCGATGATCGACATGGTCTACGGCGTCGGTGCCGACAGCGAGGCCTGCGAACAACTGGTCGACAAGTACCGCGACCGCCGCCTGGCCGACCGCGTGTTCGACCTGGCCTGGACCCAGAGCCAGGTGGTCAGGCGCCAGATCAATGCATCCCAGGCAGATGCGCAGCTGTACGAACGACTTGCCGGGTTGATCGTCTACGCCCATCCGTTGCTGCGCGCAGACCAGGACGTGCTGCTGCAGAACCAGCGCGGCCAGTCCGGCCTGTGGGGGCATGCGATCTCCGGCGACCTCCCCATCGTCCTGCTGCAGATCGCCGACTCCGACAACATCGAGCTGGTCAGGCAGATGGTGCAGGCACACGCCTACTGGCGCCTGAAAGGCCTGCGCGCCGACCTGGTGATCTGGAACGAGAGCCAGGCGGGATATCGGCAGCAGCTGCAGGACCTGATCCTGGGGATGGTCTCGGCCGATCCGGAAGCCAACGTGCTCGACCGCCCCGGCGGCATCTTCGTGCGTCCGGCCCAGCAGATCTCGCAGGAAGACCGGATCCTGCTGCAGTCGGTGGCACGGGTGATCGTCAGCGACCAGAAGGGAACGCTTGCCGCGCAGATCGGCCGCCACGTGCCGCCCGAGCGGACCATCCCCGCCCTGCTCCCGGACGGCGTGCCGGAGTCGCGGCCCGAACCGCCGCCCCTCGATGCATCGACCGGACTGCCGCCGCCGCCCTACCCCCGCGAGGCGGACGACGCCTGGCCCTTCGACGCGGTCGCCAGCGAGCTGATCTTCGACAACGGCACAGGCGCCTTCTCCGCCGACGGCCGCGAGTACGTGATCGTCTCCCGCGAAGGTGCGCCCACACCCGCGCCGTGGTCGAACGTGATGGCCAACGAGAAGCTGGGCACCGTCGTCAGCGAGAGCACGCCGGGTTACACCTGGTTCGAGAACGCGCACGAGTTCCGCCTGACGCCGTGGCACAACGATCCGGTGGCCGACAGCGGCGGAGAGGCGTTCTACCTGCGCGATGAAGAATCGGGCCATGTCTGGTCGCCGATGCCGTTGCCGCGGCGCGGACGCGGCGCGTACCGCACCCGCCACGGATTCGGCTACAGCGTCTACGAGCACATCGAGGACGGCATCGCCAGCGAGCTGTGGGTGTACGTGGACATTGAAGAAGCGGTGAAGTTCTCGGTCCTGAAGCTCCGCAACCTGTCCGGCCGCGCGCGCAGGCTGGCGGCATTCGGCTACGTGGAATGGGTACTGGGCGACCTGCGGTCCAAATCGCAGATGCACGTGGTCAGCGAGCTGCACGCCGGCATCGGCGTGCTGACGGCACGCAACCCGTACAACACCGAGTTCGGCGGCCGCGTCGCATTCTTCGACACCGATGCATCGGGCTGCAGCTACACCGCCGACCGGACCGAGTTCCTCGGCCGCAACGGAAGCCTGGAAGACCCGGCAGCGCTGCTGCGCGAGCGCCTGTCAGGCCGCTTGGGCGTAGGCCTGGATCCATGCGCGGCCATACAGGTGCCGCTTGCACTGGCCGAAGACGAGGAACGCGAGACCGTGTTCCGGCTGGGTGTCGGCAGGGATTACGGCGAAGCGTTGCAGCTCGCCGAGAAGGTGCGGGGTGTACAACGCGCGCACGACGCGCTCGATGCCCTGCGCATCCACTGGCGCAGCCTGCTGTCGACCGTCCAGGTGAAGACGCCCGACGCCAGCGTCGATGCGCTGGCCAATGGCTGGCTGCTGTACCAGACGCTGGCCTGCCGCTACGTCGCACGCAGCGGTTACTACCAGTCCGGCGGCGCGTTCGGGTTCCGCGACCAGCTGCAGGACACCATGGCAACCGTGCACGCCAAGCCTGCGCTGACCCGCGAACACCTGCTGTTGTGCGCCGCGCACCAGTTCCCCCAGGGCGACGTGCTGCACTGGTGGCATCCACCGCAAGGGCGAGGCGTACGCACGCGCTGCTCGGATGACTACCTGTGGCTGCCGCTGGCCGCCTGCCGCTATCTGGCAGTCACCGGTGACGCCAGCGTGCTGGACGAGAACGTGCGCTTCATCGACGGACGCCCGGTGAACCCCGACGAGGAATCCTATTACGACATGCCGGTAGCGTCGTACCTGCAGCAGTCGTTCTACGAGCACTGCGTGCTGGCACTGCAGCGCGGCTGCAGCCTGCTGGGCGAGCGCGGCCTGCCGCTGATCGGCACCGGCGACTGGAACGACGGCATGAACCGTGTGGGCGAAGCCGGCCGCGGCGAAAGCGTGTGGCTGGGCTTCTTCCTCTTCGATGGCCTGCAGCGCTTCGCAAACGTCGCCAGCGGACGTGGTGACGCGTCCTTCGCGACCTGGTGCCGCGAGCAGGCACAGCAACTGCGCGGCAACCTGGAGGCCCACGCCTGGGACGGCCAGTGGTACCGCCGCGCCTGGTTCGACGACGGAACACCGCTGGGCTCCACCGAAAGCGACGAATGCAGGATCGACTCGATCTCGCAGAGCTGGTCGGTGCTGTCGGGCGCGGCCGATCCTGCACGTGCACGCCAGGCCATGGCTTCACTGGACCGCCACCTGGTGCGGCGTGACGCCGGACTGATCCAGTTGCTGGATCCTCCGTTCGACAAGACCGCGAAGGATCCGGGCTACATCCGCGGCTACGTGCCGGGCGTGCGCGAGAACGGCGGCCAGTACACGCATGCCGCGGTGTGGGCAGCGATGGCGTTCGCCCACCAGGGCGACGCGGCGCGCGCCTGGGAGCTTGCCCGGATGATCAACCCCATCCACCACGCAAGCGACGCCGATGAAGCAGCCCGCTACAAGGTTGAACCCTATGTGCTTGCAGCCGACGTGTACGCGGTTCCGCCGCATGTGGGCCGCGGCGGGTGGACCTGGTACACAGGCTCGGCCGGCTGGATGTACCGGCTGCTGACCGAATCACTGCTGGGGCTGCAGCGCAATGGCACCTTGATGACGCTGCAGCCCTGTCTGCCCGCCGACTGGCCGGAGTACCAGCTGCAGTATCGCTACGGAACCAGCGTGTACTCGATCAAGGTGACGCAAGGCGACTCAGGGCCGGCGACTCTGAAACTGGACGGCGCGGAACAGGCGGACTTCCGGTTTCCGCTGGTCGACGACGGCGTCGCCCACCACGTCGAAGCGTATTGGCCGCGGGCGCGCCTCCCCTTTTAGCCCAAACCTGAGCTGGCACAGAAAGCGGGCGAGCTGCCTGAGCACCTAAACTGTCCAAAGCTCCGTTGCAAATCAATCACTTACGATCACCGCCAATTGTTCAGCTCTAAGGAGGGGACAAGAGCAGTCCCCAGAAGCTGAGGCCGATGAGGACGTTGCGCCCGCAGAGGTACGCTGCTAGTGGCGCCCCGAACCACATCAGAGCGATGTTCACCACCGGATAGAAGGACAGGGGAATCGGGCAGTCCGGGTACGGCGGGAAGCCCAGCTTCTTGCAGATCATTTGCTGGATTGAGTAGTCAAATCCCAGCACCGGCAGGCTGTACTCCTCGAACTGATGTACCCAGTAGAGCGGCACTGCGAGCCACGCCAGCCACACTGGATCACGCCAGCGCGATACCGTGGTGTTGTCACGGAAGGTGTCGGTGGTTAACAGGATGGCGACCATCACGATCGCCCCGCCTACCCCGATGAACGGCCATACGGTGTAGAACCAATGCGTTTGCACGGTGCCTCCCAGTCGCAATCCTTTCGCCAATCGAGCATACCTGCTCAACCGGCCAATGACTGCTTTGGGTTGCGGTTTCAACCGGTCGATGCAACACACTGAAGGCTGCCTCGGCAGCAGGAGTGTTGCAGATGAAGTACCGGGCAAGGATCTGTTACACGGAAGGCCAGAAGGCCCTGATGTGGGACCGCTGGCAACAGGGCGATTCGCTGCACCAAATCGCCCGGCTGTTTGATCGTCGCCACAGCTCGGTTCGCGGGATCCTGGCCGCGTCCGGTGGGATCCGGCCACCTCAGCGCCGCCGTTCTGAGCGGACGCTGAGCTTGGCCGAGCGGGAAGAGATTTCGCGGGGCGTGGTGAGCGGGCAATCGATCCGTTCGATCGCGGCCGCGCTGGGGCGGGCGCCGTCCACAGTGAGCCGCGAACTGCGACGCAACGAGGGTTCTGATGGCTACCGGGCGAACCGGGCCGACCAGGCCGCCTGGGACCGGGCGCGTCGTCCAAAGACTTGTAAGCTGGCCCGGCATCGAGCCTTGGCGCGGCAGGTCGCAGCTAAGCTTCAACAGCGCTGGTCTCCGCAGCAGATCGCCGGATGGCTCAAGCGCATCCATCCAGACGACGCGAGCGGTCAGGTGTCACACGAGACGATCTACCGCACGCTCTTCATCCAAGCCCGAGGCGCCTTAAAACAGGAGCTTCTGGGCTACCTGAGGCGCACGCGAGCAATGCGCCGCTCACGCCACCACACACAGAAGGCCGACAACCACGGCCGCATCAGCGACACCGTATCGATCCGCGAGCGCCCTGCAGCGGTCGAAGACCGGGCCGTGCCGGGCCATTGGGAGGGCGACCTGTTGTTTGGCAGCAGCAACAGTCAGATTGCCACGCTGGTGGAGCGGCATACGCGCTACGTCATGCTGGTGAAGGTCGGCGGCAAGGACACCGAAACGGTCATCGACGCGCTGATCAACAACGCACGGCGCCTGCCGAAGGAACTGTATCGATCGTTGACCTGGGACCGCGGTAAGGAGATGGCTGATCATCGCCGATTCACCATGGCGACCGACATCCAGGTCTACTTCTGCGATCCGCAGCATCCATGGCAGCGCGGTTCAAACGAGAACACCAACGGATTGCTTCGGCAGTACTTCCCCAAGGGTCTCGATCTGTCCACGATCACGCAGGCCAAGCTTGACGCCGTGGCCAGAGAGTTGAACGGACGGCCCCGGAAGACGCTAGGCTACGAAACACCGGCCGAACGATTTCAACAAGCTGTTGCATCGACCGGTTGAAACCGCAGTCGAAAGCGGGCATTGGCCGGCCCGACCAGGCGAAGTCAAGGGATTGACCCGCCGGGGGGCGACATCGAGACTTTTGGCGGAGCCCCGCCTACCGGACACTCCCCTGCCAGCAAGTAAAAACTGGAAAAATCGACTCGGGGATGTGCGCGAGCACGGTCGTCTGCACTGGTGGTCGAAATGACGACGGAAACGTGATTCTATGCGCGCTAGGTCAGGAGTGGTTGGGGTGGGGATGGATATCGACCAAGCGCGAATCCAAGAACTGGTGGATCGCCCAAGCGAAAGTCTCGCAGTTGAAATTAAGAACTGGATCAATCCCGACGAGCCGGAAGGTCAGTCTAAGATCGTACGTTCAGCGCTGGCGCTGCGAAATCATGGCGGCGGCTACCTCCTGATAGGTTTCAATGACAAGTCACTGCTACCCGAATCGGAGAACGAGCCTCTCGATGCGCGGGCTGCGTTCCATCCGGACAAGATTCAAAGCCTAGTAGCGCGCTATGCGTCGGACGCATTTGAGGTAGGCGTCGCGTATGGGGCCAGGGAAGGAAGGGAGTTCCCGGTGATCGTCATTCCACCGGGGGTGCGTACGCCGGTTGCCGTCAAATCCGGTGGCTTGCCGAACGTCGCAACAGACGATCTTTACGTAAGGACGCTGCGTTCAAACGTCGCCGGAACTAGCAAGGCGGCGTGGAAGGACTGGCCGCGCCTTGTCGAAGTTTGCTTCGATAATCGCGAGGCTGACATCGGACGATTCCTGCGGCGACATTTTGCAAGCGGTGGTTCGCTGGAACTTCAGCAGCTTCTGGCAGACCTGGGAAAGCACGGACCATCAGAGAGTCTCGACCAGCAAGCAAGGCAGTTGTTGGACGTAGGCAAGGCGCGCCAGGAAGCGATCGCAGGCGAGCGTAAGGTCGCGTTGCCAACGGCAGGTTGGTGGGACGCCGCACTTTTCATGAGCGGTGTGCCTGCGGGCCATGTCGCGAACACGCAGTTCCTTCGACTCCTGGATGCAAACAACCCGCATTTGACGGGTTGGCCGATCTGGTTGGTGAGCGACACGTTCGCAGATAGCTCAATGCGGCCTCATACCATCGACGGCGTATGGGAGGCATTCATTTCGGACGCGAGGCATCAGTTCCAATACATGCGCTACGATCCGGCAGGAAGCTTCATCCAAAGAAATATGCTGCTTGACGATGCGGCAGCGGCGGACAGGGCGCCCAACACAGTCTTTGACTTTTTGTTTCCGGTGCAGGACTGCGCCGAGGCAATCGCCGTCGGACTCGCGTTTGCCAATGCCTTAGGTTGCGACGGCACCGTCGCTGGCGAGTCCACGTGCAGCCTACAGTTCGCGTTCCGCTGGACCGGCCTTCGGGGGCGGGAGCTAAGCTACTGGGGCCATCCAGGCCGATACATTAGCCGTGGCCGAAAGGCGTATCAGGATGAAGTGACAATATCCATCCTTGTTGCCGCCGACACACCGCCATCAGCCGTTAGCGGCTTGCTCGCGACTGCAATCGAACCACTGTTCAATGTATTTGGCGGGTTCCAACTTGACCCAAAGGTCATTGAGGATGCCGCAACGCGCGTCATCAATCGCGAGCGCGTCTGAAGTAGGCATCCAAAAACCTGGGGGCATCAGCTATGTCTCGATTGTTTCGCCGGATGCGAAACGTGCTGCCAACGGGCGCGCGTTTAGCGTGGTCACGATCAATTATCGAAAAAGGCTTCGCGAAGGACATTACGGCCGCGTACAAGGTCAAGGATTACGAAGGTGTTCGTGGCCTGGAAGAGCAGCGAAACTTCGAACTTACCTTGCAACGCGAGGAGGAGGATGCGCACTACACGCAGCGACTGCTTCGCCAAGCAAGGCGCTTGCGTGTACCTATTCCCCGTATCCATGACGAAGACGGAATCGATTCCGATCACTGGTACGTTGGGAGTGAAACCGGGCGGTATTACTTAACCGAGGCGGGGATTGGTCCACTGCGTGAAGAAATTCGGCGGGAGTTGAAGGCGCGCCACGAAAGCAGGGCCCAGCTTGTTGTTTGGGTGTCTGCCGTCACAGGCGCAATCGGTGCTATTACTGGCCTAGTTGCCGTGCTGCATTCGGGCTTGCGATAGCGCGAACAGCAGACGGCCCGCGGACGGCGGTTCCTAAATTGCTTGGGGCCTCAATGCATTAGTCAACGGCAAGTGCGGCGTCGTGACTCACCCGGCTTCGCGCATCACTTCCAGTTCCGGAAAATTCTGCGCTTCGCGCCTTCCAAATGGCTGGCGTTAAGTCCGTCAATCACGGATTTCTCACCCCAGCCAACTCGCTGCCGGCGGTGAGGGCGTACAGCCTGGGCGTCGGGGTGGGATAGCCGGACATCGGACAGTGCCAAGTCAGGTCGGGCGGTAGCTGGACGGTCGCATGGGCGCATCGTGCGCGCCTGGCGTCGCATGGCCTGATGCTCACGCCGGTGTTGGCCGAGGTCACCTCCACGGCGTACAGGGCGCCGGCCCGGTCGGGCACCGGCCCCTGATGACGCTCCAGAAGATGACGCCGAACGCCGCCGGCCTAATGCCGCCGGTTCGAATCCCGCCGCCGCATCCGGAGCCGACAGCTAAAAAACGGGGCCCGAGACGGATGGAGCAATGTAGGGAGCAAATATTGGCGACTATAAAAAAACCCGCTAATTTTCGGGCCTTTATAACCAGTTCTGGCGGAGAGAGTGGGATTCGAACCCACGGTGGTATTGCTACCACGGCGGTTTTCAAGACCGCTGCCTTAAACCACTCGGCCATCTCTCCGATTGTCTGGCGACTGCTGCCCCGCCTCGCGGGTCGCGCATTGTCGCATAGCGGCCCGGCCGGCTCTCAAGCCCGCATGCCTCAGGCTTGCGTCGGAATCCGTATCTCAGGCGCCGGTTCCGCGTAATCGGCGTCACCCGGGCACGGCATGCCCTTGATCTCCTTGCACTGCAGCCGTGCCGATTCGACCAGGCCCGGGGCCTTTTCGGCGATGAAGTCGATGAACACCCGTACCGCCGGCAGCAGGCCGCGGCGGGAGGCGAACACGGCGTGGAAGATGCCCTGCGGCAGGCGCCAGTTTGGCAGCACCACTTCCAGTTCGCCGCGTCGCACGGCTTCGGCGCAGATGGTCTCGGGCAGCAGCGTGATGCCGACGCCCTGCTGGGCCAGCGACATCAGCATCGGGAAGTCGAAGCCCATCACCCGCGGCTTGAGCTCGACCCGGCGCACGTCGCCGTCGGGACCGTGCAGCTCCCAGCGCTGGCGCGCGTCGTCCTCACTCATGCTGAGGGTGACGTGGTCACCCAGCTCGTCCGGATTCTTCGGCCGGCCCATGCGACGCAGGTAGTCGGGGCTGGCGACCAGCAATTCCTGGATCTGGCCGAAGCTGCGCATCACCAGGCTGCCGTCGTCATCGAGCTTGGCACGCACGCGCAGGGCGACGTCGATGCCTTCGTTGATGATGTCGACGCGGCGATTGCTGACCAGCAGCTGCACCCGCACCTGCGGGAACCGGGCGAGGAACTCCGGCAGCAGCCTGGGCATCTGCTGCTGGGCCATCCCGACCGGCACGCTGACGCGGATCACGCCGCGCGGCTCGGCGCTGAGGCGGTCGACCACTTCATGGGCGGCCTGGGCCTCGGCCAGCATCGACTGGGCGTGCCGGTAGACGCTGTTGCCGACGTCGGTCACGGCAAATCGGCGCGTGGAACGCTGCAGCAGGCGAACGCCCAGGTCGGTCTCGAGTTGGCTGATGCGCCGGCTCAGCCGCGACTTGGGGATGCCCAGGGCGCGCTCAGCCGCGGCAAAGCCGCCGTGCTCGACCACCATCGCAAAGTAGTACAGATCGTTCAGGTCCTGCATGGCGATAATTCCAATTCCAGAACAGTTAGTGGTAGTTGACCAGCTTTATCCCAAATAAGCAACGGCATAGATTGGCGTCCAACCCGGCACTCCCGCCGAATCTGCTGCAGAGGCCCGTCATGAAGCTGCTCCACCTCGACTCCAGCGCCCTGGGCGCCAATTCCATCACCCGCGAGCTCAGCTCGGCGATCGTCAAGCGCTGGCAGGACTCACACCCGAACCTGACGGTCGAGTACCGCGACCTGGACGCTGACCCGATCCCGCACCTGACCGGCCGCGCCCTGGCCAAGGTCGACCAGGCCGAGGCGGTTGCCGGCGAAGCGGTGATCCAGCAGTTCCTTGATGCCGATGTAGTGGTGATTGGCACCCCGTTTTACAACTTCAGCATCCCCTCGACGCTCAAGGCGTGGATCGACCGGGTCGCCGTCGCCGGCCGCACCTTCCGCTACACCGAGGCTGGTCCCGAGGGCCTGGCGGGCGACAAGCGCGTGATCATCGCCAGCGGTCGCGGCGGCATCTATGGCGATACCAGCCCGGCTGACTTCCAGGAGTCGTACCTGCGCCACGTGTTCGGCTTCCTCGGCGTGACCGAGCTGGAGATCGTGCGTGCCGAAGGCGTGGCCTACTCGGACCAGCACCGCACCGACGCGCTGGCCGCTGCGCACGCGTCCATCCGTTCGCCTCTGGCACAGGCTGCCTGATAACCCCCTGGGACTCCCCTTCCCTGATTCAGGCTGTCTGACTAGGCGTTTCCGGCCCATCCCTCCCCGCTTGGGCACGGAAACGCGACGGGCCCGCATTGCGGGCCCGTTTTTTTGGGGTGGGGCTTGTGGCGTTTGTTGACCCGGGTGCGCTGCGCTTACCCGGGCTACGGTCAGGCGATGTTGTCCTGGCCGCCCATGTAGGGGCGCAGGATCTCGGGGACGGTGATCGAGCCGTCCTCGTTCTGGTAGTTCTCCATCACCGCGATCAGTGCGCGGCCGACCGCGACGCCCGAACCGTTGAGGGTGTGCACCAGCTCGGGCTTGCCGGTCGCCGGATTGCGCCAGCGTGCCTGCATGCGACGCGCCTGGAAGGACTCGCAGTTCGAGCACGAGGAAATCTCGCGGTAGGTGTCCTGCGAGGGGAGCCAGACTTCGAGATCGTAGGTCTTGGTCGCGGCGAAGCCCATGTCGCCCGTGCACAGCAGCACGCGGCGGTACGGCAGGCCGAGCTTTTCGAGCACCACTTCGGCGCAGCGCGTCATGCGGTCGTGCTCGGCGTAGCTTTCTTCCGGCTGCGCGATGGTGACCAGCTCGACCTTCTCGAACTGGTGCTGTCGGATCATGCCGCGGGTGTCGCGGCCGTGGCTGCCGGCTTCGGCACGGAAGCACATCGAATGCGCGGTCATGCGCAGCGGCATTGCATCGGCTTCGACGATCTCGTCGCGCACGATGTTGGTCAGCGGCACTTCGGATGTCGGAATGAGATAGCGCTTGTGTGCGCTCTCGCCATCGCCGACCACGGTCGCGAACAGGTCGTCCTCGAACTTCGGCAGCTGGCCGGTGCCGCGCATGCTGTCGGCGTTGACCAGCAGCGGCACGCTGGTTTCCTGGTAGCCGTGCTCGTTGGTGTGCAGGTCGAGCATGAACTGCGCCAGCGCGCGATGCAGGCGGGCGAGCTGCCCGCGCAGCACGGTGAAGCGCGCGCCGCTGAGCTTGGCGGCCGTATCGCCATCGAGCCAGCCATTGCGCGCGCCCAGCTCGACATGGTCCTTGACCGCGAAGCCGAACGAACGCGGCGTGCCCCAACGGTGCTGTTCGACGTTGTGGCTTTCGTCCTGCCCGGCGGGCACCGACTCGTGCGGCAGGTTGGGGATCGTCAGCGCGATGGCTTCGATCTCGCCGCGGATGGTTTCCAGGCGCGTCTCGCTGGCCTTGAGCTCGTCGCCGAACCCGGCGACTTCGGCCATCAGCGGCGCGACGTCCTCGCCCTTGGCCTTGGCCATGCCAATCGCCTTGGAACGGGTATTGCGCAGGTTCTGCAGCTCCTGGGTGCGGATCTGGATCTGCTTGCGCTCGGACTCCAGCGCTTCCAGTGCGCCGGCGTCAAGGTCGTAGCCCCGGCTCTGGCGCAGGCGCTGCGCGAGTTCGGCGGGGTTTTGGCGCAGCAGGTTCGGATCGAGCATTGTCAGGGGCGTGGGGTGATCGAGGTCGCGATTATCGCGTGTAACCGCCTCCCACGGCGACCGGTTGCCGAATCATTAACGCGAGGCACCTCAGAATCGTCTTAGAAACCCAGACGGACGGCCCATGTCCCTATCCGCTCCTGCGACACCGCACACTCCAACGGCAGGCTCTCCGCTGGCGTCACCGTCCAAATGGCTGCCTGCCCGACGCTCGCTTTTGTGGGTGCTGCTGGCATTCGTCGCAGGTCTGCTGCTGTTTCTCCTGGTGCTCTCGCTGGGCCGCAACCGCGGCACGGAGTCTGGCAGCGCGTCGTTGCCGACGGCCGCATCGCCTCAGTACGCGCCCCTGCCTGCTCCCCTGCCCGCTGCCGGAGCCGACGGCGCCAGCCGCCTGGCCAAGCCGCCGGGCGCGAATACCGCCGACGGCGACGAGCAGCCTCGACTAGTGGAAACCCGACCGCCGGCACCGCCACCGACGCTGCCGCAGCCCGCTCCGGCGGCAACGGCATCGACGGCGACCAGCCGGCCGGAACCCGTCCCGGGCCAGACGCCATCGCCCCGCTATCCCGCGCAGGCACTTCGCCGGGGTGAGAGCGGCACGGTCAATGTCCGGGTCGAGATCGGCCCCGACGGCGTGCCGGCACAGGTCAGCGTCGAGGGCAGCAGCGGCTCGCGGCACCTCGACCGCGCTGCCGTCGATGCGGTGCGCCGCTGGCATTTTCGCCCGGCCACCAGCAACGGGCAGCCGGTCAGCGGCTCGGTGATCGTGCCGATCCGGTTCGACGCCCAGGGCTGACCCGCGCTGCCGGCGCTCGACTCAGCCGCTCGACTCAGGCAATCGCTCGCGACGCCGTATCAGCGCGTAGGCGATGCAGCAGCCGAACAGGAGTTCCTGCGGCGCACGCGCGTACTCAAATCGCCATAGGAGCGAATCGAAGGCGTTGGCCACCAGCACGATCCCCACGCATCCGGCGAGCGCCCAGAAGCTGGCCGTGGAGATGATTCCGCCGCCCCAGGCCAGGACCAGTTCGCGAATCACCAGCACGAACAGGGTCAACAGCAGCAGCGAACCGACCAGGCCCATGCCGACCAGCGCGTCGAGGTACGAGTTGTGCAGGTGGACGTGGCGCTCGCCGGCCAGGTCAAGCTTCGCCGAATCGATCAGCGCCGCGGTGGAGTCCAGGCCCCAGCCCAGCCATGGACGCTCCCTGAACTTTTCCACGCCCAGCTCGTAAAGGCGGACGCGAATGCCGATCGCCTTGTTGCCGGGGATGGTCGTGTCGATGGTCGAACTGACAGCCGTGTCGCGCGCCGGGGGCGTCGGGGTGGCGGCTGTCGCGGATGCATGGTCAACGGGGGCGCTCGACGCCCGATGCGGAACGTCGGTACCGCTTTGGGAATCGGCAGGCTTGACCGCACCGGCGGCTTCTTCGGCCACCGGCAGCATGCGGTCAGCGCCAGCGAAACGGTTCGCGAAAATGTCGCGCGCGCCGAGCACCAGCAGCACCGAGATGACGATAGCCAGGGTAATCGGCTGCCACGGCAGCGTCCGGATCCCACGCGGGCGTCGGGTCAGCCAATAGCCCAGGATGGCCAATGGCGTGGCCGACAGGAACGCCAGCCAGGCCCCGCGCGATTGCGAAAACAACAGCACGCAAAAGCTTCCGGCATAGGCGGCAAATCCCACGGCAAGCAGCCAGTTGCGGCGACTGCCACGAGGGTGGTCGCGCCAGATGCCTATCAGCAGGCACAGCGCCAGCCAGCCACCGACGGCGGCAAGCTGCCCGCTCAGGTTCTCGGGGATACCGAACCGGGGTCGCATCTCCCCGTCCCATATTTCTGGCAGGGCGTGCCACGGCATGTGGTACAGCACGGCGACCAGCAGGCCCAGCACCATCAACCCCAGCAATCCCGGGATGGCACGGGGGCACACCGAGAGCCACCAGCCGACCGCGCAGCAGAACACCCCCAGGCGCACCAGCTTGGAGGCGGTGGAGAGCTGATCCGAGTAGCTGATCTCAGGGACGACCCAGGTGGCGTACAGGGCGTGCAAGATAAGGAACGCAATGAAGATCCCGAGCATGCGCACGACGGGCAGCGACGCCAGCTCGCGCCACGGGGTACGGCCGGCGAAGAACATCGCCAGCAGCGCCAGCAACGCACCGAATTCCGGCCGCATGTACAGGTCGAAATCGGTCATGGCGAAGAACGCCAGGAACCCCAGGCCGCACAGGGCCACCCGCAGCAGGCGCGGGGTGACGTTGGACTCGGCAAATGGTGTCACGGGGATCGGCCTGCCATTACGGCGGGCGGCCATGTCCGTGTCAAAAGTCTGGTGGGACACGAGCGTCGGTTGGGGGGCACAGACAAGACAAGTCTGAGTCTAAGTCAGCGCGACTGAACCAGCCAGATGCCCGAACCGGTGGCCAGCGCGTCGAAGCCCGGGAACGAGGTCGCCACGTTGGCGACATCGAGGATCCGGACCTGCCCCGAGGCCCGCTGCGCGGCCACGGCGAAGCTCATGGCGATCCGGTGGTCGCCATGGCTGTCGACCTCGCCGGGCCCGATCGGCCCGGGCACGATGGTCGCGCCATCCGGGTGCTCCTCCACCTCGATGCCGAGTGACCGCAGCCCCTGCGCCATCGTGGCGATGCGATCGGACTCCTTGACCCGCAGCTCGGCGGCGTCGCGGATCGTGGTGTTGCCCTGCGCGCACGCGGCCGCGACGAACAGCGCCGGGAACTCGTCGATCATGTCCGGGGCCAGGTCACCACCGACCTCGATGCCGTGCAGCTGCGCGTGCCGGACGACCAGGTCGGCAACCGGCTCTCCGCCCTGCTCGCTGGCGTTCTCTTCGCGGATGTCGGCGCCCATCCGTCGCAGCGCGGTCAACAGCCCGGTGCGGCGGGGATTCATGCCGACCGCCTCGAGGCGCAGCTCCGAACCGGGAATGATGCTTGCGGCCACCAGGAAGAATGCCGCAGAGGAAAAGTCGGCCGGCACTGCCACGTCGGCCGCCTGCAGGCGATGGCCGCCCTGCAGGCGCGCAAACCCCGGCGAGAACTCGATCGGCCAGCCGAATGCGGCGAGCATGCGCTCGGTGTAGTCGCGCGTCGGATGGGGCTCGCGCACGACCGTGTCGCCTTGCGCATACAGGCCGGCCAGCAGCAACGCCGACTTCACCTGGGCGCTGGCGACGGGCAATGTGTAGTCGATGCCCTGCAGTGGCGCACCGCCCTGGATCCGCAGCGGCGGCAGGCCGCCTTCCTCCGAAGCGATCACCGCGCCCATCTTCGCAAGCGGGTCGATCACGCGACGCATGGGCCGCTTCGACAAGGAGGCATCGCCCACCAGCAGGCTGTCGAACGCCTGGCCGGCGAGCACGCCAGCGAGCAGTCGCATGCCGGTGCCCGCATTGCCGCAGTCGAGTGCGCCGCTGCCTGCACGCAGTCCATGCAGGCCAACGCCGTGGACGATCCGCTCACTGGCGCTGGGGGTCTCGATGCGCACGCCCAGTTGTTCGAACACGCGCGCCGTCGCCCGCGTGTCCTCGCCTTCGAGGAACCCACTGATGCGGGTCGAGCCTTCGGCCAATGCAGCCAGCATGATGGCGCGGTGCGAAACCGACTTGTCGCCTGGTACGCGCACGCTGCCACGCAGCGGTTGCCCCGGTTGGGCGATCCAGTCCTGCCGGGAGGTGCCGGAATCGTTGCTCATGCCAGCACTGCATCCAGTGCCGCCAGCAGACGGCGATTCTCGTCATCAGTGCCAACGGTGATGCGCAGGCAATCGGGCAGCCCATAGCCGCCCATGGGCCGCAGGACCACGCCACGGGCGACAAGCTGCGCTTCGATCCGGGGCGTGCGTTCGCCGAACTCGACGAGTAGGAAGTTGGTTTGCGACGGATACACGCGCATCCCGCGCTGAGCCAGTTGCGCGGCCAGGGCAGCGCGCTGTTCGGCATTACGCGCACAGGCCCATTGCAGGTGCGCCTCGTCGCCGAGCGCGGCTTCGCAGGCGGCCAGCGCAGGGCCGTTGACGTTGAAGCTCTCGCGCAGCCGCTCCATCACCGCAACCAGTCCGGGCGCGCCGATCAGGTAACCCACTCTCAGGCCGGCCAGGCCGTAGGCCTTGCTGAAGGTGCGCGTGAGCAACAGGTTCGGATGGGCGGCCAGCAGCGGCAATGCACTGGCCGCATCGGCGTCGGCGTCGGACATTTCGGCGTAGGCCTCGTCCATCACCACGATGACCTCGGCGGGCACCTGCGCCATGAACGCGGCAAATGCCTGCCGGCCGAACCAGGTGCCGGTCGGATTGTTGGGGTTGGCCAGGTAGACCAGCCGGGTCGTCGCCGAGATGGCCCGGGTGATCGCTTCGAGGTCATGGCCCAGCGGCATCGTTGCATCGTCGCGTGGACGTGCATCGACCATGCGCAACGTGGCGCCGGCCGCCTGGGTGGCCAGCGCGAACACGGCGAATCCAAAGCGCGAGCAGACCACTTCATCGCCCGCACCGGCGAACACCTGGCCCAGCTGCATCAGCAGTTCGTGCGAGCCGTTGCCCAGCAGGATCTGCGCGGTGTCGACGCCATGCTTGGCGGCCAGCGCGCGCTTGAGATCGGCGCCGAGCGGATCGGGATAGCGGTGCAGCGCATCGAGCTGGTCGAGGATGGCGGCGCGGGCGGCCTGCGACGGGCCATAGGGGTTCTCGTTGGAGCCCAGCTCGACCAGGTTGGCTTCGCCAAAGCGCTTGCGCATGGCGACCAGGTCGTGACCGGGATCGTATGCGCGCAGGCGCTGCACGCCGGCGCTCGCGCGGGAGGCGAACCAGGCCTCGTCGAATGCCGGACGCGCGTGCCCCGCCCCGTTGTGGCCAGTCGCCAGGCTCATGCGATCGCCACCGGGTAGGAGCCGAGCACCTTCACTTCCTGCGCGTACTCGTCCAGCTCATCCAGCGCGCGGCGCATCGCCTCGTCGTGGATGTGGCCGCCGACATCGATGAAGAACGCGTACTGCCAGAGCCCGGTGTGGCCCGGACGCGACTCGATGCGGTTCATGCTCAACCCGTGCCTGGCGAACGGCGCCAGTACGTGATGCAGGGCACCGGGCTGGTCCTTGATGAACACCAGCAGCGAGGTGCGGTCGTTGCCCGAGGTCGGGAACAGTTCGCGGCCGAGCACGAGGAAGCGGGTGGTGTTGTCGGGCCGGTCCTCGATCGGTCCGGCAATGGATTTCAGGCCGTAGACGCTGGCGGCACTGATGCCGGCGATGGCGGCAGCATCATCGGCGCTGCGCGCACGGCGCGCCGCCTCGGCGTTGCTGCCCACCGCGATCTTCTCCGCCTTGGGCAGGTACTGGCGCAGCCAGGCCTTGCACTGGGCGAACGACTGCGCGTGCGAGTAGACCCGCTCGATGTCCTCGATGCGACCACTGCGCGAAAGCAGGTGCTGGTGCACGCGCAACTCGACTTCACCGCAGATCTTCAGCTTCGAGGTCAGGAACATGTCCAGCGTCGACTGGATCGTGCCCTGGGTGGAGTTCTCCACCGGCACGACGCCGAAGTCGGCATGGCCGGCTTCCACTTCCTGGAAGACCTCCTCGATGCTGCTCAGCGGCAGGCCATGGATGGAGTGACCGAAGTGCTTGTACACCGCCTGTTGCGAGTGCGTGCCTTCAGGACCCAGGTAGCCGATCTTCAGCGGCTCCTGCTGGGCCAGGCAGGCCGACATGATTTCGCGGAACAGGCGCACCAGCACTTCGTCGTTGAGCGGGCCGTCGTTTCGGTCGACCACGCGGCGCAGGACCTGCGCCTCGCGCTCCGGGCGGTAGTAGTCGACGGCCGCGGCAAGCTTGCCCTTGGCCTTGCCCACCTGGTTGGCGAACTGCGCGCGCTCGGCGATCAGCTGCTGGATATGGCGGTCGATGCCGTCGATTCGCTCGCGCAGGGCCAGCAGGTCGGGCGGTATCGGCGTGGCCTGGCCGGACGTCTCTGCCGCCTTGGCGGGCTTGGCGGGCCTGGTCACCTTGGTCACCTTGGTCACCTTGGCCGGCGCCTTCTTGGCTGCCGGCTTTGCCGGCGTCTTCTTGTTGCTGCTCATGTCGATGTGTCGCCTTGATTCTGTCTCATATCCCTGCCCCGGTGTCGGGATAAGGGCCTTCTCGCGCTAGCCGTTGCGTTGCTGGAAGTCGCGCATGAACGCGGCCAGCGCCTGCACGCCCTCTTCCGGCATCGCGTTGTAGATCGATGCGCGCATGCCACCGAGCACGCGATGGCCCTTGAGGGAAATCAGGCCGTTCTGCGCGGCCTGCTCGAGGAACGCGGCATCGAGCGAAGGGTCGTGGATGAAGAACGGAATGTTCATGCGCGAACGCGCCGCCAGCGCCACTTCATTGCGATAGAAGCCACCGGAGTGGTCGATCACGTCATAGAGCAGTCCGGCCTTGCGTGCATTGCGCCGGGCGAACTCTTCAACGCCGCCTTCGGCCAGCATCCACTTGAACACCAGCCCGGCCAGGTACCAGTTCCAGGTCGGCGGCGTGTTGAGCATCGATTCGCCCTTGAGGTGGGCGCGGTAATCGAGGATGTCGGCGCGCGGCTGGCCGGTGCGTTCAAGCAGGTCGCGACGCACGATCACCACCGAGACCCCGACCGGGCCAAGGTTCTTCTGCGCGCCACCGTAGATCAGACCGAAGCGGGAGATATCCAGCGGCTCGGATGCGATCGAAGAACTGAAATCGGCAAACAGCGGGACCTCGCCGACGTCGGGAACATCCCGGAACTCGACGCCATGGATGGTTTCATTGGCGGTGTAGTGGACATAGGCGGCGTCGGGCGAGAGCTTCCAGGTCTCGCGTGCCGGGATGTCGCGGAATCCGCCGGGCTCGCCGTCGGCGGCCACGTTGACATCGCAGTACGGCCGCACCTGCCGGATCGCCGTCTTGCCCCAATGGCCAGTGACCACGTAGTCGACGCGTTGGCCTGGCGAGGTGAAGTTGAGCGCCATCAGCGCCTGCTGCGTTGTCGCCCCACCGGCCAGGAACAGCACCGCGTAGTCATCCGGAATCGCCACCAGGGTGCGCAGATCGGCCTCGGCCTCGGCCGCGACCTTCATGAACTCTGGGCCGCGATGGCTCAGTTCGACGATCGAAGCGCCCACGCCATGCCAGTCGAGCAGTTCCTCCTGGGCCTGTCGCAGCACCGGCTCGGGAAGAGTCGCGGGGCCGGCGGCAAAGTTGAAGGCTCGGGACATGAACGCTCCAGTCAGGAAAGGGCGGTGGGGCTGGGCGGCCAAGTATGCCGCACTGCAACAGGTAACGGATTCATGGTTACCCGCGCAACTTTTCTCCCGATCGCGCCCTCTATAGTCAACGAACGGTGCACTCCCCCCGCGCACCGCCGTACCGATCCGGAGCTGGACATGTCGCTGCGTGACGCACTGAAGATCCCCTCATCGCACATCACCGACGAAGCGGTATACCGCGGACGCCGGCAATTCCTGGCTGCATTCGCCGCGGCACCCGCGCTGGCCCTGCCCGGCTGCTCCGAAGCCGAGCCTCCGCCGCCGCCCAAGGTGGCGATCACACCGGCACAGGCGCGCACCGGCTTCTGTACCAACGAGGAACTGACCCGGTTCGAGGACATCACCACCTACAACAACTTCTACGAGTTCGGCACCGGCAAGGCCGACCCGTCGCAGGCGAAGCGCACCTTGCGCACCAGCCCATGGTCAGTGGCGGTCGGCGGCCATTGCGCCAAACCCGGCAAACTCTCGCTCGACGACCTGATCAAGGGCCTCACCCCCGAAGAGCGCGTCTATCGCCTGCGCTGCGTCGAGGGATGGTCGATGGTGATCCCCTGGCTGGGCGTGCCGCTTGCCGCCGTGCTCAAGCGTTTCGAACCGACCTCGCAGGCCAAGTTCGTGGCCTTCACGACGCTGGCCGATCCCCGGCAGATGCCTGGCGTGGCCTATCCCGCGCTCGACTGGCCATACCGGGAGGGCCTGCGCATCGACGAGGCAATGAACCCGCTGACCTTGCTGGCCACGGGCATCTACGGCAAGCCGCTGCTGCAGCAGAACGGCGCGCCGCTGCGCCTGGTCACGCCATGGAAGTACGGCTTCAAGTCGATCAAGTCGATCGTCGCGATCGATTTCGTCGAGAAGATGCCGGAAACGGCCTGGCACCAGGCCCAGCCCAGCGAGTACGGCTTCTTCTCCAACGTCAATCCGAGCGTCGACCATCCGCGCTGGAGCCAGAAGAGCGAGCGCCGCATTGCCGGCACCGCCAGCAAGCTGTTCGCCGAACGCATCCCGACGCGCATCTTCAACGGCTATGCCGACCAGGTTGCAGGCATGTACTCCGGCCTCGACCTGAAGAAGTGGTTCTGACGGCGTGGCCGGCCTGAAAGTGTGGCGACCCGGCCCGCGTGCCCTGTTCGCCAGCAAGGCACTGGTGCACCTGCTCGCGCTGACGCCCGCGGCGATCCTGGCGTGGCAGATCCGCGCGGAGTTCCTGACCGGCAGCGGCGGACTCGGCGCCGACCCGGTGGCGGCGATCGAGCATCGGCTCGGCCTGTGGGCATTGCGATTTTTGATGATCACGCTGGCGATCACGCCGCTGCGGCAACTCACCAACCAGCCAGCGCTGCTGCGCTTCCGCCGCATGCTGGGTCTGTACGCCTTCGCCTACGCGACGCTGCACCTGAGCGCCTACCTGGTGCTCGACCTGCGCGGTTACTGGACGCAGATCTTCGAGGAAATCGTCAAACGCCCCTACATCACGGTCGGCTTCGTCGCTTGGCTGTTGTTGTTGCCTCTGGCCGTCACCTCGACCCAGGCCGCGATCCGCCGGCTCGGCCGCAACTGGGCCCGCCTGCACCAGCTGGTCTATGTCATCGCCGTGCTGGCGGTGCTGCACTTCTGGTGGCTGGTGAAGTCCGACATCCGCGAACCGGCGCTGTACGCCGGCATCCTGGCGGTGCTGCTGGGCTGGCGTGCGTGGAAGAAGCTGCGGGCGATCAACGCGCGCCGTACAGCAACAGCAGGCTGAGCGCGGCGGCGATCAGCAGCGCCGCCAACAGCAGCCACGGCATGCGCCGGACCGACCGTGGCAAGGTCGAGGGCGCGCGCGGTTCTTCCACGGGCAGCGCCCGCATCGGCGCCGGCGCGCTGGCCTCGACACCGGCGATGCGTTGCACCGGGGCCTCGACGACAAAGCGGTGCTGGTTGCCAAACACGACCTGGTCACCGGGCTGCAGCAGCGCATGGCGCACTGGCCGTCCGTTGACGATGCTGCCCTCGACCGAGCCCAGGTCGCGCAGCACGACGCCGTCGGCGTGGGCCTCCAGCCGGGCGTGGCGATCGGCGAACGAGGCCTCGTTGATGCGGATGTCGCACTCGCCGGCGCGGCCTACCGTGCGCGGCCGATCGAGGGTGAAGCTGCGGCCATGATGCGGGCCGCCGACACCGCGCAGCAGCATGCGCGTGTCGGCGCCGCCGGAGAATCCGTAGTCGACCGGTGCCGGCAGCGGATCGGCGGCCAGCAGCAGCAGCTCGATGCCGTCGACGAAGATGGCGTCGCCAACCCGCAGCATCGCCATCCGCCGCACCGGACGCCCGTTGACGTGGAGCCCGCGGGCGCCTTCGCGCACCTGCAGCCAGACGCCGCGGCGGTCCACGCAGAACTGCACCAGGGCAGCATCGATCGAACCCGGACGCAGCGCGCCCTGGCTGTCGTAGCCAATGGCATGCACGCCCGGGCTCAGCGCCAGGTCGGCATGTTCTCGGTTCTGGAATCGCAGTCTTAGGGAATTCACGCCCGCGCAATCTAGCATGCGTCACACACTTGGATGCAGGGGGTGGTGCCCGCACAATACCGGCACTCCGGAGGACCCATACATGTCGAACATCGATATCCACCACGCCCATTCGCTCTCGCCCGACCAGGCCCGCCAGGCCGTGCAGGAAGTGGCCGAGAAACTGTCCGAGCGCTTCGGCATGGATTACGCCTGGGACGGCGACGTCCTCAAGTTCAACCGCAGCGGCGTCGACGGCCATATCGAACTGGAACCGGAGCAGCTGCACGTGACGGCGAAGCTGGGCTTCCTGCTGAGCACGATGAAGGGCCCGATCGAGGCCGAGATCAAGCGCGTGCTCGACGAGCGCTTCGCCTGAGGGGACTACCTGAGGGGACTACTCGATCTGGCCGCGGAACGGATCCGGATCGCCGGCAAATAGCCGCCGCGAGACATCGCGCTCATCGGCCTCGATCTCGGCAATGAAGCTGCGCACGTCGCCCAGCTTGGAGAAAGCTTCGAAACCCCGTTCCAGGAAGCCCTGCAGCTCGGACACGCCGGCCGCCCTGGCCGGCCCGTGGGAGAGCTTGAGCAGCATCGAAACACCCGGCAGGCGCAGCGCATTGCCCAGGCCCAGGCCGACGCGGGCGATCAGGTCGATCTGGTGGGAGCGCAGCCGCGGCAGTCCCGCCTCGCGGTAGGCCCGCGCATAAAGCTCGGCATTGAGCTTGCGTCGCTGCCCGCCGATCTCCTGCAAGGCCTGGGCCATGCGCAGGTCGAAGGCATGGGTCAGCAAGCCCAGTTCGATCGCATCGGCCACGGTCTCCAGCAGGCTGGTCGGCAGCAGCCGCTGCATCATCGGCAACACCTTGGCGATGTCGGCATCGCGGCGGCTGAAGTCGTGGTCGTTGTAGACGTCGCTGAGGAAGAACTGCGCTGCAGGACGGCGCCTGGGATCGCTGAGGAAGCGGTCGAAACTTGCCTCCAGCCGTAGCGCCTGCCAACGCCGCACTTCCGGCAGCCAGCGCAGCTTGTTGCGTGGCTCCTGCGCCGGGTCGTGCAGCGCATGGTGCTCGTGCAGCAGCCATTGCAGCCGTTGCGCCAGTGGACGGCGACGGTGGCTGCCTCGGGGCGTGTGCAGGGACATCGGGGCGATGATACCCGCGGCCCCGACCGTTCGCGGGCGATGTGGCGGCGGTCCGCGAAATGGACGTGGCCGGGTTCCCGGGTGCGGCCTTTGGCCTTACCCGGGCTACGGTGAGGCGGTAGCCCGGGCAAGCGAAGCGCACCCGGGGCGCGGTGAGGCTACACTCGGGTCACTCCCGCGACGCGTGCCTCCATGCTGTCAGTCCATTCCGCCCGGCACCGGCCGCGCAACCACTCCGACCGCCCGAGCCGCATAGGCCTGGCGGTCGCCGGCGGCGGCCCGATCGGCGGCATGTACGAGCTGGGCGCGTTACGTGCGCTCGACGAAGCGCTCGAAGGCCTCGACCTGACCCGCCTCGACAGCTATGTCGGGGTCAGCAGCGGCGCGTTCCTCGCGGCCGGCCTGGCCAACCGCATGGATACGGCGCAGATGTGCCGGATCTTCATCACCGGCGACAGCGACGACGTCCAGTTCCGCCCCGAGACCTTCCTGCGCCCGGCAATCTTCGAATACCTGCGCCGCGCCGCCGGCCTGCCGCGCCTGGCCGCGCAGTGGAGCCAGGACTTGCTCTTCTCGCGCAAGGAGGCGCGCTGGTCCGACCTGCTGATGCGCTTCGGCGGCCTGGTGCCTACCGGCTTGTTCGACAATGCCCGCGTCGAGGAATTCCTGCGCGATGTCTTCACCCGGCGCGGGCGCAGCAACGACTTCCGCGACCTCGACGCCGCCCTCTACGTGATCTCGGTCGACCTCGACAGCGGCGAAGTCGTGCGCTTCGGCGGCGACGGCTGGAAGGACGTGCCGATTTCCACCGCGGTCCAGGCCAGCGCCGCCCTGCCCGGCCTGTACCCGCCGGTCGAGCTTCGCGGCCGCCACTTCGTCGATGGTGCCCTGCGCCGGACCATGAACGCCTCGGTGCTGCTCGAGCGCGGCATCGACCTGCTCATCGGCATCAACCCGCTCGTGCCGTTCAACCAGGGCGATGCCGGTGTTGCCGTCAGCCGTGAACGCAGCCTCGCCGCTGGCGGCTTGCCGGCGGTCCTGTCGCAGACCTTCCGCACGTTGCTGCAGTCGCGCATGCAGGTCGGCCTGGCGCGCTATGCCCAGCAGTATCCGGACATCGACCAGCTGATCTTCGAGCCCAACGCCGAAGACGGCGAGCTGTTCTTCACCAATGCCTTCAGTTTCTCGGCGCGCCGGCGCATCTGCGAGATCGCCTACCGCAACACCATGGCCGACCTGCACCGCCGCGCCGACACCCTCGGCCCGCAGCTGGCCGCACACGGCATCCGCCTGCGCACCGAGCTGGTTGCCGACAGCGGGCGCTCGATCCTCGACGGCCTGGATACAGCGACCCGGCATACCGAAACCACCGCCAGGCTGGAGCGCGCCCTGGACGACGTCGGCCGCCTGGTCGCGACGCGCCGTCGGCGCTGAGCCGGCCGCGCAGCGCCGGCTGTCGTGAAGCCCGGGCTGGTGTGAAAGCTCTAGAGCGCGGGGTGAAGGTGGCGGTACATCAGCCACTCCCACCGAGGGAACCCGCATGGCGAAGTTCAAGAAGGCGGCCAAGAAGGCCAGCACCGGTCGCAGCAAGGCCAGCAAGGCCGACGCACAGAAGCAGGCCGAGCAGCTGTCGCGCAGCCTCAGCGAATCGGCGCAACAGATCTGGCTGGCCGGTGTCGGCGCTTTCTCGCGCGCACAGGCAGAAGGCACCAAGCTGTTCGATGCGCTGATCAAGGAAGGCATGACCCTGGAGCAGACCGCGCGCAAGTTCGCCGGCGGCCAGGCCGATGTCGTCCGCGACGCCGTCGAGTCCAAGGTTGGCCAGGCCCGCGATCGCGCCGCCGACACCTGGGACCGGCTGGAAAAGGTCTTCGAGGAGCGCGTCAACCGCGCCCTGATCAAGCTCGGCGTCCCGGGCCGTGACGACCTGACCGAACTCAGTCGCAAGGTCGATGCGCTCACCGCCGAGCTGCGCCGCCAGGGCGGCAAGCCGGCCGCCGCGCGCAAGGCACCGGCAGCGAAAAAAGCCGCGAAGAAGGCGCCGGCCGCGCGCAAGCCGCGCAAGTCCGCCGCGACCTGATCCTGCACGCTATCCAAGCCTCATAGCTTTACCGCGCGGCCGACCGCCGTGCGGACAACCTAAGCCCGCCAGTCCGCGCTTCCGTATGCTCCCCTCCCCTTACGGTTTCGGACTGGCGGGCTTTCTCTTGGCAGGCACCTGGGCCAGGCCGGCGACCCAGGCCGCGTGATCGTCGCCACACGAGTTGGCGTGAAGCTGGCGTATATTCGCGGGCCCTGACCCAACAGAGTTGCGCATGCTGGCCGGCTTTTCACCGTTGATTGCGACCGTCGTCGTTGTCCTCTCCGGCGCCCTGGCGACGGCATACCTGTGGCTGGTACGTCAGCGCCAGGCAGAAACGACAGCCGGCATCGAGGCGCTGGCCGCCATGCGCTGGCGCGAGTTCTCTCGACTGGTGATCGAAGCCCTGCACGCCCGCGGTTTCGTCGCCGAATCGGTCGAGCAGACCCTGGAACACGGGCCGCAAGCCGAGATCCGCCTCGTGCGCGAAGGGCGTACCTGGCTGCTCGCCTGCAAGCAGGCCGGGGCGCGCTCGCGCCTGGGCGCGGCAAGCGTGCGCGAGCTGATTGAAGCGGTGCGCTTCAACGGCGCCGCTGGCGGCATCCTCGCCACACCGGCCCGGATCGAAGCCGACGCACGCAAGCTGGCCGGCGAGCTGGACCTGTACGACGGCACCGCGCTATGGGCGCTGGTCAGCCAGATGCTGCCTTCCTCCCTGCGCGAGGACCTGACCGCGAACGCCCGCAAGCGCAGCGTCCGCGAGATCGCCATTGCCTGGGGCGGCGCCCTGCTGCTTGGCCTGATCGCCGGGTTCGTCCCCGGCTTGATGCAGCGCGAGCCCGGCACCGAAGCCGCCGTCGACTCCGCGCCCGCTTCGGCACCCGCCGCTCCCGCGTCCTCCCCGGCGGCCCCGGT
This sequence comes from Lysobacter sp. S4-A87, assembly GCF_022637455.1. Lineage (NCBI taxonomy): Bacteria > Pseudomonadati > Pseudomonadota > Gammaproteobacteria > Lysobacterales > Lysobacteraceae > Lysobacter > Lysobacter sp. S4-A87. Next base: position 240,306 of record NZ_CP093341.1, on the reverse strand, counting down.
GGCCGACCCGGCCCTGACCTCGGCAGCGCCGGCCGATCCCAACCGCGAGCAGTTCGAACGCGGTGAAGTCATCCGGGCCGTCTCCGCCCTGCCGTGGGTCGAGCGGGTGATGTGGTCGACCGCATCGACGCTGGTCATCCAGCAACGCGAAGACGTCAGCCAGATGCACGTGCAGGAAGTCTGCGCCGTGCTCAACCGCTACGATTTCCTGCGTGCCTCGCGGCTGCAGCTGCAACCGCCGGCCGGAAGCGAGCGGACGGTGCGGTTCCTGCAGTGCCGGAGCTATTGAGGGCTGCCCTCATCCCCCTTGCGGGCACCTTCTCCCGCTAGCGGGAGAAGGGTTGGGCGCAGCCGCTACCAGTGCACCCCGCGCATCAACGAAGCAAACGCGATCTGCTCGTTGCTCGGCTTCACCTCGCCCCTCAGCGCCTGCTTGTCGCCGCGCGCCGCTGCCGAATCCGGGAACAGCTCGAACGCGGTGCTCATGATCACCTCGTAAGCCTTCGGCGCCAGCGCATTGAGCACGGACGCCGTGATGCCCAGGCGCGTGGCGATCCGGCTGGGGCGTTCGATAATTCCCTTCACCACCAGGTCGGCGGCCTCGTCCGGGGTCAGCGTCGGCACCGAGTCGTACATCTTGGTCGGCGCGATCATCGGCGTCTTCACCAGCGGCATGTTGATGGTGGTGAAGCTGATGCCCTTGCCCGACAGCTCGCCCTGGGCACAACGGCTCCACGCATCCAGCGCCGCCTTCGAGGCGACGTAGGCCGAGAACCTCGGCGAATTGGCCAGCACGCCGATCGAACTGATGTTGATGATGTGGCCCTTGCGCCGCTGGACCATGCCCGGCATGACACCCATGATCAGGCGCAGGCTGCCGAAGTAGTTCAGCTGCATGGTCCGTTCGAAGTCATGGAAACGGTCGTAACTGAGCTCGATCGAGCGGCGGATCGAACGGCCGGCATTGTTGATCAGCACATCGACGCGGCCGTGCTCCTCGAGCACGGTCTTCACCAGCCGGTCGCAGTCGTCCATGTCGGCCAGGTCCGCCTTGTAGGCGAAGACCTTGCCGCCGTTGGCCTTCATCTCGTCGCGTGCCTTGAACAACTCGTCCTCGCCGCGCGCCACGATCACCGTGATCGCGCCGGCCTCGGCCACGCGCTGCGCCGTCGCCAGGCCAATGCCCGACGAGCCACCGGTAATGACGACGACCTTGTTGCGCACCTTGCCCTTGAGCGAACGGTCCACGAACAGGTCCGGATCGAGGTGGCGCTCCCAGTAATCCCACAGGCGCCAGGCGTAGCCTTCCAGCGGCGGCACGTGGATGCCACTGCCCTTGAGCGCACGCTCGGCCTCGCGGTTGTCGAAGCGGGTCGGATAGGTCAGGAACTTCAGCGTCGCCTTGGGGATCTTGAAGTCGCGCAGCAGCATGCCGACGAAGCGCCGCACCGGCGGCAGGTTGCCGACCATCCCGCGCACGCTGCCGGGGATGAAGGCGAACATGCGCGCGTCGATGCGCATCGTCATCTCCGGCGAATGGCCGGCGCGGGCGAAGGTGTTGAGCACCTCGCCCACGCGCATCGGCTCAGGGTCGGTCAGGTGGAAGCAGTGGCCGTCCAGGCGCGGCTTGTGGGCGATGTGGTCCATCGCATCGACGACGAAGTCCACCGGCACCACGTTGATGCGCCCGCCTTCCAGGCCGAGCATCGGCATCCACGGCGGCAGCAACTCGCGCAGCTTCTTGAGGAAGGTGAAGAAGTAGTAAGGCCCGTCGATCTTGTCCATCTCGCCGGTCTGCGAGTGGCCCACGACCATGCCCGGGCGGTAGATGCGCCACTTGATCCGGGTCTCCCGGCGCACCAGCCCTTCCGAATCGTGCTTGGTGCGAAGGTAGGGATCGTCCAGGCCCTCGGCCTCGTCGAACATGTCCTCGCGGAACACGCCCTGGTACAGGCCGGCAGCCGCTATTGAACTGGTGTGGTGGAACACTTCGGCCTTGATCGCCACCGACAGGTCGAGCGCGTTCTGGGTGCCGTCGATGTTGGCCGCGCGCTGCGACTCTGCATTGGCAGTGAGGTCGTAGATCGCCGCCAGATGGAAGAAGTGCTTGACCTTGCCACTGAGCGCCCGGATCTGCGCGGCGCTGACACCGCACTTGGGCTGCGTCATGTCGCCATCGACGAGGACGACCCGCTTGCTGTCCCAACCCATCTTCTTGGCGATGGCCTCGAGCTTCTTGTGCGAGTCCTTGCGCACCAGCACGTACACCGTGCCCTTGCGCTTGAGCAGCTTGCTGACGAGGAAGCGTCCGATGAAGCCCGTCGCGCCCGTGACGAAATAACTCATGTCCCTCTCCCTGACCTTGAGCATGCCGCTGCGGCGGCGTAATGGGCCTACGTTGCCAGAGCCGGTGGCGCGCGACAATTCCCGGGCGTATTGACCACCCCTGCGGTGCATGCGGTAATGCCGCCACCACCTTGGCCGCCAGGAGGGGCGACCCATGTCCGATCTTCAGACTGATTTCGAGCAAGCCGCCAAGGATGTGAAGACGCTGTCCGAACGCCCCGACAACGAGACGCTGCTGCGCCTGTACGCGCTTTACAAGCAGGGCTCGGAGGGGGACGTCAGCGGCCCCAAGCCGGGCTTCTTCGACTTCGTCGGCACGGCCAAGTACGAGGCCTGGGCCAAGCTCAAGGGCACGTCCAGCGACGACGCCAGGAAGAAGTACGTCGACCTGGTGAAAAGGCTGCGCGCCTGATTTTCACCCGGCACTCACACGCGGCCTGCCGCGTCCCCTCCGCCCCACGAGCGAACTGATGGCGACCAGTTGATGGCGAAGCAGACCCGCCAGCGCATCCTCGAGAGCGCGTTGACCATGTTCAACGCGCTGGGCGAGCCCAATGTTACCACCAACCATATCGCCGACGAGCTCGAGATCAGCCCGGGCAATCTGTACTACCACTTCCGCAACAAGGACGACATCATCGAGCAGTTGTTCGCGCGCTTCGAGGAGCGCATGGACGGCGCGCTCGCCGCGCCGCAGGGACGACTGCCGGGCCTGGAGGACATCTGGTTACAGCTGCACCTGGTGTTCGAGTGCATCTGGGATTACCGCTTCCTGCATCGCGACCTGGTCGAGATCCTCAGCCGCAACCGTCGCCTGCGCCTGCGCTTCGCCCGCATCCTGCGGCGTGCCGACGAACAGGCGCACACGGTGATGCGCGGCCTGGTGCAGGCCGGCATCATGCGTGCTTCGAAAGACGAAGTGGCGGCCACCGCAACCAATGTGCTGGTGATCGCCACGTTCTGGCTGAACTACGCCGCTGCGCGCGGCGACAAGGACGAACACGCGGCGATCCGCGACGGCATCGTCCAGGTGATGATGCTGCTGGCGCCATTCCTGCGCGACGCGGAGCGGGTGCATCTCAATACGTTGACGCGGGCGTATCTGGACTGATTGGGTGCGTGTGTCCCGGGTGCGCTGCGCTTACCCGGGCTACGACCCACACCCGTCTGCGTAGCCCGGGTAAGCGCAGCGCACCCGGGACTTGCAACAAATCCGCCGACAACGCCCGTTACGCGCGCGCCGCCCGCTTCGCCGGCTTGCGCGCGCCGCGACGGGTCTGCGCCTGCCCGGCAACCTTGCGCGCCTTCCGGGCCGGGCGCTTGGCCTTCTGCTTGAGACCCAGCTTGTCGAGCACCGGCGCCAGTCGTGCCTCGACGTCGCTGCTGAACTGCACCATGCACGGCTCGACCTGACGCACGCGCGCCCCGGCACTACCGGCCAACGCCTGCACGCGACGCTGCAAGGCATCGATGCGCGCCGGTGCCGCCAGCGCCTCGCGCCGGGAGACTGCAACCAGGCCGAGGCCGGCCAGCCAGACGTGGCGCAGCGTGGTCTTGCTCGCTGCGCCGGATTTGCGCTTCACAGCTGCCATCAGGGGGACTCCACATCCGGACGGAGGTCCGGCTTACGCGCCCACTGTCGTGGCCAGCGATCGAGCAAACACACTAAGCCTCTGCCCCACTTGCCATGCTCCCGCCCCAGGCGAGATGCTGCCCGTCCCGACCCGCCGACAAGGACCGCAGATGGCCGCCAAATCCAGCTGGGCAGCGTTTCCGCATGATGCCAAGGGCTTCGCCTATGCCGGCGATGCGCTCAAGAAGGCCTGGCCGAAGCTGCATGCCGGCGACACCGAGCCCTACCCGGACAACAAGCGTGCCGCGGCCCTGATCGCCGCCGCCGGCAAGGCCGCGCCCAAGGGACTCGACGCCGATGCGCTCGCCGACGCCCTGCAGGACGCCTGGCGCAAATTCCACCACGGCGACTTCAAGGCGGCCTTCGATGCGGGTCAAGCACTTGGCGCGGTAGGCGCATCGGTCGCGGTGAAAGCGATCGGCATCCATGCGACCTACCTGGTAGATGACGACGCGGAAAAGCTCAAGCGTTTCGAGCAGGCGGCGAAGATAGCGGAGAGCGCGGTAAAGGCGCTGCCTGATGAAGCCAACAGCCACTATCGCCACGCCTTCGCGCTGGGTCGCTACAGCCAGGGGTTGAGCATTGCCAAGGCACTCAAGGCCGGCATCGCCGGCAAGGTTCGCGGCGCGCTCGACAAGACGCTGGAGTTGTCGCCCAAGCACGCAGAGGCGCACACGGCGATGGCGCTGTACCACGCCGAGATCATCGGCAAGGTCGGCAGCATGATTGGTGGCCTGACTTACGGTGCCAAGTCTGCCGAGGCCGACAAGCACATCAAGACCGCGCTCAAGCTCACGCCCGACTCGCCCATCGCCCATATCGAGCACGGCAACGTGCTGATGCTGCTGCACGGCGACAAGCAGGAAGACGCGGCAGCCGCGGCTTACGAGAAAGCCGCCAAGCTCAAACCGGTCGATGCGATGGAAGCACTGGATGCGGCGTACGCCGCGTCGGAGCTGGAGTAGTCATGCCCCCCTCTCCCGCTCGCGGGAGAGGGAGCAATTTCAGTGACCCCACATCGCCAGCAACCCGCGCTCGCGCGCGATCCGCGCCAGCTCGCCGACGGTGCGCGCGCCGAGCTTCTCCATCAGGTTGGCGCGGTGCCGGTAGAGCGTCTTCACGCTGATGCCCAGCTCACTGGCAATTGCCTTGGGCGGCAGGTCCGACAGCAGCCCGCGAAGCGTTTCTGCCTCGCGCGGCGTCAGCCGCGAGGCGACCGGGCGATGGACGGTCGCGCTAAGGTCACTGCTGAGCACGACTTCACCCTGCATGACCCGGTCGAGCACGCCGACCAGCTCATCGACGGCGGCGGCCTTGGTCACGTAACCGTGGGCGCCCAGGTCCAGTGCCCGCAGCACCAGGCCGGGGTCGTCATGCATGCTCAGCACGACCCGCCGCACGTCCGGCACCACCGCGGCCAGCTGCCCGAGCAGGGTCAGGCCACTGTTGCCGGCGCTCAGGCTCAGATCCAGGACGGCGATGTCGGGAGAATGGGCCCGCGCGGCCGCAACCGCATCGGCCACGGTCGAAGCCTCCGCGAGGACCTCGTAACCTTCGGTGTTTTCGAAGAGGCGCTTGAAGCCCTCTCGGACGATCGCGTGATCGTCGACTAGCAATACCCTGACCATGCCACTAGTCTGACAGTCCTCGCGCCCCGCGGGTTAGAAAAAGTCTCCGTCCTGGCGTATGGGGACCCGGGTACCCTGCCTGCCGATGGATCAGAAATTGCGCCCGTCCGAACTGCCACGCCTGCCCGCGTCGCCACCCGCTCCGGCCCGTTTGAACAGCGCAATGCGCGAGTTCGGTCTCGGCGTGCTGGTAATGGCCGCGGTGGTGGCGGTGTACGTGCCCCTGGGCCTGGGCGGATTCTTCCACTGGACGGTCACCAACGGCGTCCTGTTCACGGCCCTGTGGTGCATGCCACGGCGCATGTGGCCCTGGCTGTTCGCGGGCGCGATCCTCGCGCGCACGATCAACTCCGCATTCATCAGCACCACGTCCGGGGACCCCGGCACCTTCCTGTACTACTGGTCCGGGCCGATGCAGTTCGTTCTCGGCAATATCCTGGAACCGTTCCTGCTCGCAACCGGCGTGCTCCTGCTGCAGCAATGGCGGGTTTCCCCCAAGGACCCGATGAGCCTGGATTCCATGGCCCGGATCCATATCGCAACCGCCCTGTCCGCGATGGCGGTGGTCAGCAAGGACCTGGCTTACGTGCTGGTGGATGGCCGCATCGGCGACATGCGACTGGACCGCATCGTCGACATGGAGCCCCTGGTCGGGCCGAGCCTGGGAGCGATGCTCGCGGCGTTCATGCTGAAGAACTTCCTCGGCAACTTCATCGGCTGCATCCTGATCGTGCCGCTGGGCGCATGGATCTCCGAGCCCGCGCACTATTCGCCGTCCAAGCCGATCATCACCAGCGCCATCCGCTACCTGCTGCCAACCATGGCGCTGTACCTGGTGCTGAGCCTCAGCCGGCCCGGCAGCAACCTGGGCGAACTGTTGCGACTGCTGCTGATGGTCGCGGTGGTCGTGTTCGCCATGCGCCACGGCTGGCGTGGCGCGGCGGTCTCGGTGCTGGTGGCCAGCATCGCGATCGCGGTGGAGGAGCATGTCGGCCTGCCCGTCTACACACCGATGCGCTTGCAGATGTTCATCGCCATCACCGGTGCGATGGCGCTGCTGTTCGGCGTCACTGTCGACGACATGCGCCGGAGCAGCGCCCTGCTCCGTCAGGCCAATGCGGAAGCCGCGGCGCTGACGGCAAAACTGCACGCATCCGCACTGCGCAACCTGCAGGCAGAGGAACGTGAGCGCAGGCGGTTGGCCGCCGACCTGCACGACGAGTTCGGACAGAACCTCACCGCACTGCAGACGCACCTCAAGCTGGCCCAGCGTGACTTCGTCGCCAGTGGCCGGACCGCGGTGGTCGACAACCTGCTCGAACTGACCCGCAACATGCGCCGCAACATCGGCGCGGTACTGGAATCACTGCGTCCTGCGGCGCTGGACGAGCTGGGCCTGTACGCATCGATCGAGCGCGGCCAGATCCGGCGACTGGTCGAGGAAGCCGGCCTCGAGTTCGACGCCCACCTGGAAGGCGACGCACGCCTGCTGTCGATGCTGGCCCCGGTGCACCGCCATGCCGCCTACCGCGTGGTGCAGGAAGCCGTGACCAACGTCGTCCGCCACGCCCGCGCCAGCCGCTGCGAAGTGCGCCTGCGCATCAACCTGCGCAATGACGCGATCTGGTTGTTCATCCATGTCAGTGATGACGGCATCGGCGGTGTTGACGGCATGCGGGCCAATAATGGCCTGACCAATATCTTTGACCGCGTGGTGGCGTTGAGCGGATCGTTGAAGTTGGCGGATATGCATCCGGGCTTGCGCGTGCATGCGTTGATCCGACAGCCGTTTGCGGAGTTTGAGTGAGCGCGCTCCTTAGTTTCGGATGCCAAAACGCGCTCCATAAATCATAGACCGCCGATAACAAAACCCCTCACAAACTCCGACAGGCCACCAACCTTTCGAGTGGAGTACGGGGCACTCGGGATGCTGATCGCCAACGCCTCTTGGATCTTCCCCTTCAAGTCACGTTCGTCCCAACAGACGCTGACCATCCCTAAGCCCTCAAGCTTCCTCGCAGTATCCGTCTGGTGCTCATTTCGATGCTCACCAAGGCTAGCGAGACGAGGAAAAACGATAATCGGCTTTGCAAACTCTAATGCTGTCAGGATAGAACCCATGCCGGCATGCGCAACTACGAGGTCTGCGCTCCGCACCTTGTCGTTAAACGCTTGCATGTCCATCTTTCTTACTGATAGTCCGGAATCTGGAGCATAGTCGCCAGGCCCAATCTGGTAGAAACCGTCGAGGCCAAGATCGGCGACAGCGCGATCGACTGCACGGACTAATCGATCGAACCCACCCTGTGTCCCAACCGTAGTGAAGATCACAGAACGCAACCCCGGTACTGACAACCGAATCGCTCGGCAACATCCGGCCACTGACTTAAGCAGACGTGGGCCCACCGGCGAACAATTCGCCCAGAGAGTGACAATTGCTCGGTATTTGCCACGCTATCAATCCAGAGAGTTTTTACGCCAAACACCCTACCTATCACAATGGCTACGGCACCAGGTGCAGCCCCAGTCGAGACGATTGCCTTTGGTCTCAGTCTCACCAATGTCCAGGCGACACGAATGACCAGCGCAATCATTCTGAATGGCGTCTGCTTGTTCGCATCCGGGAGCTGAAGCAGGCGCACACCCTGGATCGGAACGTCCACGCCGGGATCGGTAGTCGCATAGACGACCTTTGCGTCCTCGCTACGAACTGCCTCCATACATCTTATTAACTGCACCCAGTGTCCACCACCCGAGGCGACGGCGAGCACATCACAACTCATTGCGGCTGCCTCCGAAGCAGAGACTCATACAATTGCCGGTACGTCTTGGAATTCGCCTCCCAAGATCTCCACTTAAGAACATGACTATGGGCGCGCCTGGACAACTCATCAAGGTCCCGTGATCCAGCAATCACCATCCGCATCTGCTGTGCAAGGGCGTCTACATTTCCAGGCTCAAAGTAGAGACAGCAGCCGCCTGCTTCCCCCATCAGTTCCACCATTGGGTCCAGCTTGCTCAAGATCAATGCCCGCCCATACGCGGCAGCCTCAAGGGGCTTCAGCGGGGTTACGCGGTTTGTCAGATAGGTGCTGAGGCGCGGAATCACTACCACATCGAGCGCGGTGTAAGCGGCGCCAACTTCATCAGGCAAGATTGGCGCGCGGATCTCTACTAGTCCGGTCGGCATACGCGACGCCTGAGAAACTAGGTCATTCCTCGCTGGGCCATCTCCAACAACCACGACCCGAAGCGACATCCCCTCATCGTGCAACAGGCTAGCAGCATTCAGAAGGAGATTCAGTCCCTCGATCTCGCTCAAGTTTCCGATATAGCCAAACGTAACCACATCGCTAGTTCGTGCGTATCTGGACGGATCCAAAAGGGGAACGCGTCCAAAGTTGACCGCATTCGGCACGACGACAATCTTGTCTCGCGGTATCCCACGGGACACGAGGTCGTCCTCCAGCCCCTCGCTAATTGTCACCACGGAGTCACTTAGCCTCGCCACCAGAGTCTCAGCAAAGCGAGCCACGTCGGACTGAACCCTGCCCACAAAACTGTTGCGGATATGACTGCGCTGCTCCCAGAGCGAACGAACCTCATAAACAAATGGGACTCCAGATCGCCGCGCAGCGTACCAACCCGCCAGCCCGCAGTAGAACATCGAGTGGGCGTGAACCACGTCAGCTTGGTGCGCCCGCGCGACGCGCATCACGGACCGGGCGAACGGGATCACACTCATCAACTTGCGAACCCGCGTGAACAGCGATCGCGACTCTTCGCCGACCTTCGCTCTCGCGTCTTGATTGTAGGTTCGAACGTACTCGACGCCACCGATGGTATCTACGGCACTCCCCGCGACAGAAGGCGCCTGAAACGGGCAAGTCACAACCTTGGGACTGAGGCCGGCCCCAAGTTGTGACTCGACGATATCGCGCCCTCTTATGCTCGCGCCCTTTGCATCCGGCAGCGACTGATAGAAAACGTGAAGAACTCTCATACTTTCAGCACCAATCTGGGGACTAACCATGCAATCAAGACAACCATGTAGGCCATCAAGTACTCGGGCTTCGCGAAGCCCCGATGAAATAGCTGGACGAACTGTATAAGCGTGAGCGCCCAAAGCATCGTCCAGAGACCTCGAGACTCAGCCAAACGGGCAGTCGCTGCCACGGAGAAGGAGAGCAGCATCACCACAATCAACGAAAGTGATAAGCCAAAGTCGAGTCTCAGCGCGCCGAGAAGTCCTGGCGTGAGCCCACCGTCCGCGACCGACCCAACAACTGAAGCCAATGCACGACCAGCAGATATTTGCTCGCCTGCCTGGAGCGTGTAGAAGTCAGCAACAAAGAGTGGATAGGTGACCACATCATTCACGACACCGCGCTCAAGAATGAAGTTGGTCAATCCAACGGTTTCGCGCAAACCCAAGTGGATCGGCATCACAAGGTAGGAAACGAGTATCGGCGTGTTGAAGTATGCTGCGTGCAGTTCGCTTGGGGTCATGTAGACACCATCGGACCCGCGCCTTAGAAAGAACCCCAAGGCAACCACCGCATAACCCAACGGAATCAAGCCAACGAGCACGCGCCTCAAGCGGCTCGCATCGCCGGGCCGACCATGCACAGAGATCCTGACATAGACGACGCAACACACGCCCAGCAGGACCATCAACACGCCGCCTCGACTACCTATCAGCAACGTTGGCAGGAGCGGCATCAGAATGTATAGAAGAAAGTCTCGGAGCTTGTAGCGGAAGCGCCGCGATGCAACGAAGTACAGAGGCAGGTAACTGGCAGCTTTAACCAAGTACGCATCGTAGCTGCCAACGTCAAAACGTCCGAACTGATTGAACAGCAGGATGCCATGCTGCCCATAAACCTTTACCAGAAACAACCAAGAGATCGTGCATATGAATGCAAAGACGTAAACGTGCTTTGTCCCCCAGGAAAGTGCGGAGTATTCAATGTTTGATCGACCCCCTCGATCAAACATGAAGTCCGCAATTCCGATTGAACAGAGCACCGCGCACGACATCAACACGTACTCAGAGATCGTGGCCGTAGCAAGGGTCCCTCGGTAATTCGAGAAGGGAAGCACGCCAAGAGCCACGTAAACGCCGACCAGCAGAAAGAACAATCGCCCCTTGGGCTCAAGCAACGGAAGCGGTACCGCGAGAATCACAAACAGCAGGAGGTACTGCACCCACGACAGGTCAACTGCCAGTGACGCCAGCCCAATGACGAACGAGATCCCCACGGCCGCCGCGGGTCTAAACATTCTTCACTATCCTTGCGGGATTGCCGGCGACAACGACATCCGCGGGGACATTCTTCGTCACGACAGAACCCGCTGCAATGATTGCCCTGCTACCAACGGTTACGCCGGGAAGGATGAAGGCGCCGGCAGCAATCCAGACACCGTCACCGATGACCACCTTCTTGTACACATAACCCGACTCGAACACTTCGACACCCGGGCCAAACCTATGGTTCTGACTATAGATGGTGACATTTGGCCCAATCAGGACCCGACTGCCGATCTCAATCCCGCCTCCTGCGTTAAGAATGCACCCTCGATTCACCGAAACATCGGAACCAAGCACGAGTCTTGACGGGTAATCGATCTGAACCCCATCCCACACCCGAACATTCCGACCGTTTCGATACGGAAGGACGGCATTCCGCAAGACGATCCCCACGGACCCAGGCAGCTGCTTCAGTATCCAGAACAGCCAGTGGCGGAGCTCCTCCTTAAACATCATGAATCTGCCCTCGGATATATGCCGAGCAAACAACAATACGCGCCAACCACAGCGCCATGACCGCCATCACGATGACGTACATATCGGCATTGAAGAGGTAAACGAACGCCACCGCGAAGACGAGCATAGCGGCACTCCAGGCGTTTGCCGCCCAGATGCTGCGATTACTTCCTACAGCGCCCATCCCAGCAGAAACAACGGAATAGATCACCTTGGATACGCCCAGCAGCAAGAAAAGACCAATCAAACCTGCGTCTATCTTGCCTTCCAGCGAGGACGGAACCAGCAATAGGGCCGACCAGATACCGCCTAGCAATACGAACGCAAATAGCACCGCACCTAGCGCATTTCGCCGAAGGGCCCTTGCGTATCGAGATCTACTCGGATCAAGCTTGAACTCTCCGAGCTCTCTGAATCCGGAGTAGGAGGCAAGCAGACTGAAGGGAACTGCCGCCAAGCTATAGTTGAAGAAGTATCGACCAAACACTTCTGGCCCAACGAGATCGGCGACTATGAATCGATCTGCGGTCGAAAGAGCGGTGACCAAGAGTAACGATGCAAAGTACGAACTGCAGTATCCGAGGGCGTTTCCAGACCCAGGTCTGACGTGGAGGTGGCCCTTCAATCGCAGTCCTGCGAAGATCGAAGTCGAACCTGCTACCGCGATGCTGGCGGTAAGCCCGAAGAGCAAGAAGTTCAGGTCCGCCTTTCGAAGGACACTGAGCATTGCAACGGCGAAGAACAGGAATCTCCAAAAGTTCAGACTGAACTGTGCGCTTGAGTACTCGCGTTTGAGTCGAAACGCCTGCCCGACCACTACGGTCCCCGAGATTCCCAGTGATGCAATCATGACTACGACTGCCACGGAGGCAGAACCAGTCGAATACAAGGCAAACCCAGCGAGCGCCGCCGCGGACACGATCCCGGCCACCGGCAATGCGTGAACAATCCTGGCGTTTACGCTGTGCGATCCGCCCTCCTTCTCCGCCAATCGCATCGCCGCATGATCCAGCCCCATGAACCCGAAGGTGGCCTGAACGGAGACCAAGGTTGCGACGAGACCGTAGACGCCAAAATCCTTGGCGTCCATTGATGCACCCAAGATCAGATTCGTCACGGCGAACAGACCTGTTCCAGCTGCCATCAGTAGCAGGGAACTGTGCGAAGCAATCAATCTGGTCGCCATTCTGATCATTTGGTGATCTCGAGACCCGTCAGAGCCGCAATTGAGCGACCACGCCCGATGCCGTAGTACGCCAGCCCCGCCGCTTCGACTTCGTCGGGGTGATAGAGATTGCGGCCGTCGAAGATCACGCGGTCGGCCAGCGACTGGCCCAGGCGCTGGAAATCCGGGCTGCGGAACTGCTTCCACTCGGTCACCACCACGAGTGCATCGACACCTTCAAGCGCGCGGGACTCCGAATCGCACAGCACCAAGTCATCGCGCTCGCCGAAGATCCGCTGCGCTTCTTCACTGGCCTCCGGATCGTACGCGCGAACCTTCGCACCGGCGTCCCAGAGCAGCTGCAACAGGCGCCGGCTCGAGGCCTCGCGCATGTCGTCGGTGTTGGGCTTGAACGCCAGGCCCCACACCGCGAACGTCTTGCCGGCGATCGCGCCGTCGTAATGGCGGCCGATCAGCTCGAACAGGTGCTCCTTCTGGCGGTCGTTGACCGACTCGACCGCGCCCAGCAACTGCGCGTCATAGCCGTGCTGCTGGGCCGTCTTCGCCAGCGCCTGCACGTCCTTGGGGAAGCACGAGCCACCGTAGCCGGCGCCCGGATAGATGAAATGCCAGCCAATGCGCGGATCCGAGCCGATGCCCTGGCGCACCATCTCCACGTCGGCACCGACCTTCTCGGCGATGTTGGCGATCTCGTTCATGAAGCTGATCTTGGTCGCCAGCATCGCATTGGCGGCGTACTTGGTCAGCTCCGCCGAACGCACGTCCATCACCACGATGCGCTCGTGGTTGCGATTGAACGGTGCGTACAGGCGCTTGAGCTTGTCCACCGCCGCCGCGCTGCTGGCGCCGATCACGATCCGGTCCGGGCGCATGCAGTCGTTGACTGCATCGCCTTCCTTGAGGAATTCCGGATTGGACGCGACTTCGAATCCGAACTCCGCGCCACGCGTGGCCAATTCACCCGCGATCGTCGCGCGCACCTTGTCGGCGGTGCCGACCGGCACGGTCGATTTGTTGACCACCACGACCTGCCGCTCGAGATGGCGACCGACCGTGCGCGCCACCGCCAGCACGTACTTGAGATCGGCGCTGCCGTCCTCGTCCGGGGGCGTGCCCACGGCAATGAACACCACGTCACCATGACCGACAGCCGCTTCGGCATCGGTGGTGAAACGCAGGCGTCCGGCGGCGTGGTTGGCCTTGACCATCGGCTCCAGCCCCGGCTCGTAAATCGGGATCACGCCGTTGTTGAGGCCGTCGACCTTGGCCTGGTCGATGTCGACGCAGATCACGTCGTGGCCGACGTCGGCCAGGCAAGTGCCGGTGACGAGGCCGACGTATCCGGTGCCGAAGATGGTGACGCGCACTACCAAACACCCTTCGTGTCGATCACGGCACCCTTGGCGGGACTCAGCGACAGGAACTCTCGGTGGTTCACCAGAAGCACATGCACGTCAGCAGAATCGATCGCCTGACTTGCACTGACGAGATCGATCTTTGCGAGCTTGAAAGGCAGTGACTCAATATTCGGCTCGACCGCAAGTACAGGACCAACGTGTTCATCGGCTATCGCGCGGACAATGCGGACCGCGGGACTCTCGCGCAGGTCATCAATATCGGCTTTGAACGCGAGACCATAGCAGGCGATGCGAACATCCTTGGCGGTTGCCCCTGGGTTGGCCAAGATGTGAGCCTGAACTGCCTCACGCACTTTGCCAATCACCCACGCCGGCTTGCGATCATTGACTTCGCGCGCACTCCTTATGAGCTGCGCATGGTCGGGCGACTTGCTGACAATGAACCACGGGTCGACAGCTATGCAATGCCCTCCGACGCCAGGACCAGGCTGCAGAATGCTTACTCGGGGATGGCGATTTGCTAACCGGATGAGCTCCCAAACATTGATACTCAGGGAGTCGCAGATCACGGACAACTCGTTGGCAAATGCAATATTGACGTCCCTGAAGCTGTTCTCCGTGAGTTTGCACATCTCCGCCGTACGCGCGTTTGTGACAACGCACTCGCCTTGTACGAATGTGCTGTAGAGCGCCACGGCCGCTTCAGAACACTTCTCAGTCATTCCACCAATCACGCGATCATTCTGGACCAGTTCTCGAAGCACATGGCCAGGCAACACGCGCTCCGGACAATGAGCAACGCGGATGTCAGAGGCCTCACCAGCCACTTGCGGAAAGGTCAGATCAGGGCGCTCAATCGCCAGCCACTCCGACATCTGCTCAGTTGCTCCAACGGGCGAAGTCGACTCCAGCACGACCAAGTCGCCTCTCTTCAACACCGGTGCAATCGCCTTCGCCGCAGCTTCGATGTAAGAGAGATCTGGTTCGTAGTTCGCCTTGAAAGGCGTCGGCACTGCAATGAGGAAAGCATCTGCAGGCTCCGGGGAGGTCGTTGCGCGCAGATAGCCCTCAGCGACCGCGGCATGAACCACAATGTCGAGGTCGGGCTCGACAATGTGAATCTGACCGCGATTGATCGTGTCGACCGCGGCGGGGTTGATATCCACGCCAATCACTCTCTTCTTTCGCGCGGCGAACACGGCCGCGGTTGGAAGTCCTATGTAACCCAGACCGATCACCGAGATGGTCTCGAATGCAGTCGTGCTAACTTTCGACGTCTTGCGTACGGCGGTACTTATTGCAGATTCAAATGACATGTCGGCATCAGTTCTATTAGGCCCACTCTCGCGCCCATTCGCGCGACAGTAGAGATTCAATGATTCGAGCGCTGGCATTGCCATCGCCGTATGGATTGATGGGTTGTGTCGCGGGAATCGACGCACTCACATCGCCGAGCAGTTCGCGAAGGTGGCAAGTGATGCTGTCAATCTGCGTTCCAACCAGCTTGACTGTGCCTGCTTCGACAGCCTCCGGACGCTCTGTCGTATCCCGCATGACCAGAACGGGCTTACCCAATGACGGAGCCTCCTCCTGGATGCCACCCGAGTCAGTGAGAATCACTGTCGCGCGGTCCATCAGGTAGACAAACGGCAGATAGTCGAGCGGTTCAATCAGATGGATGTTCGGTATCCCCGCTAACAGCTTGTTGGCCGGCTCGCGCACGTTCGGATTGAGATGCAACGGGTACACGATCGCCAATCCCGGGAACTCTCGGGCCACGGAAGCCAACGCCTGACAGATTCGCTCGAAACCGAGCCCAAAACTTTCGCGGCGGTGACCAGTAACAAGCAGTATCTTTGAGTACTTATCCAGGAACTTGAACTCTTCCCGAAACTGATCGCGCAGCACTTTGGAGTCACGTACCTTCTCCACAACCCCCAAGAGCGCGTCGATCACGGTGTTGCCAGTGACATGAACTGTCGTGGGATCCACTCCCTCAGCCAGCAGGTTTTTTCGGGCCCCCTCTGTCGGCGCGAAATGCATGCTCGCCAGTGCTCCGGTCAGCTTTCGATTTGCTTCCTCCGGCCAGGGTGAATAGAGATTACCTGTCCGCAAACCAGCCTCGACGTGAACCACAGGAATCTGCTGATAGTAGGCAGCCAAGCTCGCGCTGAGAGTCGTCGCTGTATCTCCATGTACCAGTATGAAGTCCGGTTTGAAATCTGCCAGTACGCCCTTCATTCCTTGCAGGATCGCCGTTGTCACGTCGGTCAGATCTTGGCCAGGCTTCATGACGCTCAGGTCATAGTCGGGCCGGATCTCGAACAGATCCAAAACCTGATCAAGCATCTGCCGATGCTGGCCTGTCACGCAGACCCTTGCATCGAAGCGCTGATCTGCTGAGAGGGCCATCGCGACGGGGGCCATCTTGATAGCCTCAGGCCTGGTCCCAAAGACACACAACGCCCGAAGACGCAGACGACTACGGACGTCCGGAGACATCACTTGATCTGTCGAGTCTAGATCGCCGTTTCTGACAGTTCGCTCGTCCATCTTCATCTCAATAGGCAGCCTTACCAATGAACCCCTTGACAACCGTAATCGCAATTATTCGGAGGTCGAGCCAAAGGGACCAGTTCTGCATGTAATGCAGGTCGTATTCGACGCGAGCGGCCATCTTGTCGACGGTGTCGGTCTCGCCCCGCAAACCATTCACCTGGGCCCAACCAGTGATGCCAGGCTTGACGCGATGGCGCTGCATGTAGTTCTGCACGATCACTTTGTAGTGATGGTTGTGCTCAACCGCATGTGGACGCGGCCCGACGATCGACATCTTGCCCTGCAGCACATTGATGAACTGCGGCAACTCATCGAGGCTGGTACGGCGCAGGAACCGCCCGAAGGCCGTGATGCGCGGATCGCGCTTGGTCGCCTGCGTCACCTGCCCGGCATGCTCGTCATGCAGGCGCATGCTGCGGAACTTCCAGACCTTGATGGTCTTGCCGTCCAGTCCGTGTCGCTTCTGCTTGAATAGCACCGGGCCGGGCGAACTAAGCTTCACCCCAATGGCGATCAGTGCAAGCAGCGGCGCAATCAGCACCAGAATTAGCGCGCCAAGCACTCGATCCTCCAAGCCCTTCACCATGCGCGCTTCTCCGTCGAGTGGGCTAGCACGGAGATTGATGACCGGCAAGCCCGCAATCTGCTCGACGGAGTGGTTAAGCAGCTGCAGGCCGAACAGGTCAGGCACGAACTTAATGTCAGCGGTCGAGTGGTCCAGATCGGTGACGATGCGATCAATCGCTGCCTGCTCGCTAACCGGCAGCGCGATCCACACCTGGCTGATGTGATGCGATTCGATATACGGCGCGAGCGCGGCCAGATCCCCAAGGTGCGGAACTCCCGCGAGTGCAGGCTGCAGACCGTCGGCCGTGCTGAACCAGCCGCGGACTTCGATCCCGGCCCACCGCTGCCGCTCGAGCGTACGCACGATATGCGCAGCGTCGGCATTGGAACCGATGACGACGGCTGTACGCACATCCAGGCCACGCTCACGGACCCAGGCAGCCGCCTGGCGGCAGACAAGCCTGCCGGCGCCGGATAGAAACACCGTGCCCACGAACCAATAACCCCACCACAGACGCGAGGTCACGCCCTGCACTTTCAGCAGTGCAACGTAGAGGACGCCGAGCACGAAGACCGTAGTCCACACCCCGGTCAGCTTGAACGCTTCGCCGACGACGCCCATGCCGCGCCAGCTGCGATACATCGAGAACGTCCCCATCGACATCAGCGTGAACAACACGCCGCGGGCTACCGCCTGGCGGAACTCCAGCGGCATGTCGACGGTATCGAATCGCAACCAGTACGCCATGACACCCACGACGATGACAACCGCTACGTCGAAGATGCGGAGCATCAGCCCGAACAGGGCCGAGAACTTGTTCAACGACGCACGATCGACTGCGTACTCTGCCCGGATTGGCGAGAACAACATGCGTGATTCTCCTGTCATCGCGGGTCACTCGCGCTCGTCAGGAGGAAGGACAGCACCAGCGCGAACACCACCGCGACCGCATGGGTACGCAAGGGGTAGTCGACCAGGGAATGCGCCATCGGGACGAACGCGGCGATCGCCGCTGCAGCGAGTATCGGCCCGTGAAAAGTGCGATCAATAAGATTTTTTCGTGTGACGCATATCACAGTGACCAAAAGCGTCAACAACAGGACGAATCCGGGCAACCCTGCTTCGATCAACGTTTCAAGAATGTCGTTGTGCGCGTGGAGCGCAAACACTTCAAGCATCGAGTTGATCGGTTCAAACGGGGCATAGACCGACTTGAAGCTGCCCCAGCCGCTGCCCCAGGGCAGATAGGCCTGTGCAGCGTCCCAGCCATAGCGCAGGTACTGCCAGCGCAGATCCTCCAACGGATCCTTCTGCAGGCGCTGACTGATGCCGTCCCCGGCATACACGGCGATGCCGGCGATGGCTACTGCCATGCTCGCCAGCGGCGCCCAGCGACGAATGCGACCCTGGTTTGAAGCAGCCCCGGTTCGCGACGTGAGGATCAGCAGTCCGGCGAGCGCCGTCGTGCAAGCAAGCGCCAGACCGGTGCGCGAGAAGCTCAGCGCAGCCGCAAGGAACAGCATCGCTGCCACCGAGTACCACGCCAGGGCGGCAGGAACGCGTCGCTGGACCTGCCCCTGAACGCCCAGCGCGATTGCGAATGGCAGCAGCATCGCCATCAGGCAGGCGAAGTGGTTGCGGTTGGCGAACAGGCCAATCGCCCCGATGGGATGGTGGAAGTCGTAGAACCGCAACGGCGAGTAGGCACCGGCGGCAGACTGGGCGTAACCCAGCAAAGCAGTCAGCGTCGCCACGACAAGCGCGAGCTTGAGCAGGCGCAACCGCGGCGCATGCGTCAGCGTGCAAGCCAACGCCCAGAACGAGGCAAACACCACCATCGCCAGCAGTGCACGCACCGTCCCCCAACGATCCAGCGTCAGCGGCAACCAGCCGTGCGGCTGGCCTGCCTGTGCCAGATCGGCGAGCACGGTGTCGCGGCCGGGTAACAGCGTGTACAGCGTCGGCGGTAGCGGCAACAGCTGCAGCAAGGCGAGTGCGATTGCGCTCACGCACACCACGGCGACGACACGTTGCGCCCGCGAAGCAGGTGCCCAGCGCCAACGCATGACGGCCAGCAGCAGCGCCGGCAAGGCAGCCAGGTGCACGACCAGGTCACCTGCCCCACGCGATCCACCACCGGCCAGCAGCGCAGCTGCCAGACACAGCGCTGCTGCGAGTTCGGCGGCCGTATCAGGCGTCCCCTTGGCGCCCTTCAAACGCATTTCAACCTCGTTGACAGCAAGCGGGCCGCACGCGGCGGCCCGTTGCCATCCATCTGTTTGTAGTGGATTGGCGGGCCGGCTCTCTGCGTCTGCGCGGAGCCGACGTTGCCTTGATTACGGGCTCGACGGCTTCGGCGGCTTCGGCGTCTCTGCCGGCGCGTCGTCACCACCACCACCGCTGGCCAGGGCCAGCGCGCCAGCCGCAACGGCGATGCCGGTGCCGACCATTGCGTAGTTGGTGTCGGAACCGACCTTGCCCAGGCTCGGGCACTTGGCAGGCGCGGCGTCCTGCACGGTGTAGCTGCCGGTCACCTTGACGGTGCAACCGTTGGAATAGGTCACATAGGCTTCGCCGCCATTGACCACAACCACGTCGCCCGCTTCGGCGCCGGAGCTGTTGGCCTTCTCGACTGCGCGGCCAGCAACCTGCACGTCGCCGCTATCGGCACGGACAAGCACCTTCGGAGATTGCGCCAGCGCACCACCGGCCAGGGTCAACGCAAACATTCCAACGATCAGCGACTTCATTGCACTGCTCCAGATCAACTTTATTTGGGGTCACGCCAGACCCCCTGGCGCACGTGTAAATTCTACGTGAAATTGTGCGAGCGTTAACACTCCCCAAGCCGATCGCGTCGTGCTGCGGACGGTTTTATTGGGGGGGCTGCTGCATGACGCAGACCACGCTGCGCCAGTAACGACCAACAGTGACGCTGAGCGTCAAAGTTAGCCTGTACTTCGGAGCGGTAGCGGGTTGCGTTGAGCAACCCGACCGCCATTGCGCCAGACGATCGCCTGGCGCAACTCAATGCCGTTACGGGCTCGACGGCTTCGGCGGCTTCGCCGGTGCCGGCTTGTCGTCACCACCGCCACCACCGCCAGCAGCCAGGCCGGCAACAGCGGCCACGCCAGCGCCAACGGCCAGGACAGTCGAGCTGGAGGCCTTGCTCTTCTTCGCCGGTGCCGCCGGCTTGGCCGGAGCGGCCTGTTCCTGCGGCTGAGCCTCGGCGGCCGGCTGCGCGGTCTGCGCGGATGCCGCGCCAAATGCAAAGACGGCAACCAGGCCGAACAAAATCTGCTTCATGTCGCTACAACTCCCTGATCAACACGAGATGTGTCACTGCAACAGCCTATTCGGGATGTGATGGGTTTGGCAATGTGACGCGGTTGGGAAGTTTTCTCAGTTGCACATCATCGACCCGTAAAACACCGCTGATCTGTCGCTCGGCCATCGACCGGCCGGTGTGACGAAGCGTCAGTTGTTGACCCTGGCAGTCAGGCGGCACATCGAACTCTGCGCGTGCCGTTTGCCACTGCGTCGAGCTGCCTGCAGGCAGGTCCAACTCGACCAGCGTCGGGCCCGACGTGCACTGCACGAACCATGCGAAACGACGCGGCGAGCCGGTGCGATCGTCCGATGCACTGCTGATTTCATAGGTGCCGGGAGCAAGCACCAGGCGCTGGCGCGGCCCGACGAAGCGCACCGCGCGACCACTGAAGTCCACCTGCAGGGACTGCTGCCCCTGCGCCGGATCGACGCCATCGAAGGCAACGGTCACGCCGGGTTCCTCGCTCCATTTCCAGCCGAAGCCATCGGTCTGGTCGACGCCCTCGAACCCGCCATCGAATGGCAGGCCATCAAGCGCCCGGTCTACCTCCGGCAATGACTGCAGCCAGATCTCGCGCGCGCGCACCGGTTCGCCGAGTGCCGTCAGCGCTTCGACACGAGCCGCAAGTTCGGCCGGGGTCAGTGGTACGGCCTGCGTCAGTGCGGCCAGAAGTGTTTCCGACTGGGCCGAATCGGCATGACGCAGCACTGGCGCGAGCGCCCCGCGCCACGGCGGGTCCGCAGCGAGCGCCTGCACCAGCGCATCGAGCAGCTGCGGATTACCCACGTATGGAATCAATGAAGCCAACAGCGACTCACGCATGTGCGGCGCGATGCGCAGCAGTGCATCGACGTGGGTCACGCCCTCGCCCACCCTTCCCTTCGCGAACGACGCATCGATCAGCATCGCCTGGGCGATGTCGTCGCGCGGGGCAAGTCGGGCGGCGGTGCGGTAGAGCGCGCCGGCACGGCCGGAGTTCGACTCCAGCGCTGCGGCAAGCCCCAGCATGCGGAAAGCGCCGCCATCGATGGGTCGCTCGCGCAGCGTTTCTCGGGCGACAGCCGTCAATGCATCCGCATCGTTGGCCAGGCCGCGGGCACTGGCTACGCGCCGGTCGGGCCCTTGGGCTGCGCCCACGTCCGCGTCTACCTGGACCTGCTGCCAGGCGAACGAGGCCATCGCGGTGACCGCCAGCAGGCCTGCTCCCATCCGGAAGCGGCGTGCCAGCGGCCCGTCAGTCGGCCGAGCCACCGTAGGCATAGTAGGTGTAGCCGTAGCCTTCACCCTTGCGCTTGTGGTCGAAGCGGGTCAGCACCGCGCCAAGCACGCGCGCACGCGCCGCCTTCAGTCGATCCAGTGCAACACGCAAGGCGTCGTTGCGGGTGTCTTCGGCAGCGGCCACCAGCATCGTCGCCTCCGCCTGGTTGGCGAGCAGCGGCGCGTCGGCCAGACCCAGTACCGGCGGGCCATCGAGGATCACCATGTCGAACTGCTCACGCAGCTGCGCAAGCAGCTTCCCCAGGGAATCTCCGGCCAGCAGCTCCGGCGGATTCGGCGGCAGCGGACCGGACGTGATCACGCTCAGGTTCTCGTTCGGCAGGTGTTGCAGGACGTCGCCGAGCTCGCGCGCACCGGCCAGCAGGTTGGACAGGCCCAGCGCCGACGAAAGCCCGGTGATCTTGTGCACGGACGGGTTGCGCAAATCGGCATCGACCAGCACCACGCGCTTGCCGAGCTGGGCGATGTTGCGCGCCAGTTCGTGTGCCGTGGTGCTCTTGCCTTCGGCGGGGCTGGCGCTGGTGACCAGCAGGCTGCGCGGCAGGCCGTGCACCGTGGCGAACTGCAGTGCCGTGCGCACCGACCGATATGCTTCGGCGAAGGCCGAGCGCAGGTCGACGGCCGCCTGGGCGGGCGTGACGCCCGGTTCCAGGCGCGGGATCGCGCCCAGCACTGGCAGGCCAGTGATGGCCTCCAGCGCCTTCGGGTCGTGCACCGTGTTGTCGAGGTGATGCAGCACGAACGCCAGCAGGACACCGAGGAATCCGCCCAGCAACAGACCGACCGCGAGGTTCAGCAGCTTGCGCGGCGAGCTGGCCTTCTCGGGGGCGATCGCGCGGTCGATGACCGATACGTTGTTGGCGCCGACTCCGCCTGCCACGCCGATCTCCTTGTAACGCTGCAGCAGCGCGTCATAGAGCTGGCGATTGGTTTCGGCTTCGCGGCGCAGGATGTTGTACTGGATCGAGCGGCTCTGCAGATCGAGCACGTCGCCCTTGAGGCCGGTGATGCGCTCGCGCAGCAGCGTTTCCTGCGCCAGCGCGGCCTGGTACTCGGACTGGATGGCGTCGCGGATGTTGCCGACCTCGACGTTGATCTGGCGATCTGCCTCGTCGATCTGGTTGCGCAACTGCACCATGTTCGGATAGTCGGGCTTGTAGGTGCCCAGGTTGTTCTGGTACTCGGCCATCAGCGTCGAGCGCTGCTCGCGCAGCTTCTGGATCAGCTGGTTGGCCACGACCTGCGGCAGGCCCATGCCGTTGCCGACGCTGGCCTGGGCCCACATCGCCTCGGCCTTGATGCGCGAGCCCTGGGCCGCAGCGAGTGCGGCATTGAGGTCGCTCAGGTTCTGCGCGTCGAGCGAGGGCTTGTCGTCTCCTACGGAAACGATGCGCTCGCTCTCGGAGAACGCCACCAGTTCCTTCTCGGAGTCCTCGAGCTTGCCCTTGAGCTGTGCCAGGCGCTCTTCCAGGTACTTCTTGGCGAACGACGACGCGTCGAAGCGGCGTTCCAGGTTGCTGGCGATGAAGCCGTCGGCGTAGGCATTGGCGACGCGCGCCGCCAGCACCGGGTCGGGCGAGTCGAAGTTGACGCGGACCAGGCGCGAGTTGCGCACCGGTTCGATGCTCAGCGATTCGAGCACCAGCTCGATCATCGCCGCTTCACGCGCCTGCTGCCTGGTGGACGCGGCCACGGCCTGGCCGTTGGCCGTCTCGGCCAGGGCCTCATCGACCTTGGCCATGTCCTTTTCGTACTGCTTGTTCGCCGGCAGACGCAAATCCTGCACCACGCGGCGCGCCAGCGAGCGGCTCTTCAGCAGCTCGTACTGGGTCTGGTAGAAGTCGCGGTCCATCGGCGACTCGGTCGGCTGCAGGCCCTCGAACGCCACGATCTTCATCGTGTCGCGCTCGATCTGCAGGGTCGAGCCTGCCCGGTAGACCGGCGTCGCCAGCAGAGTGAAGACCAGCGTCAGGAACACCACCGCAAGCGCGGTGCCGACCACCCACCACTGCCGTTCGCGCAGGATGCGCCAGTACTCAAGCAGGTTGATCTCATCGTCGTCGCGGCTGTCCTGGCGCAACAACTCGATCGGTTCAACTACGGCGTTCAATTGTAGGATCTCCACACCGCGATGAACGGCGCCAGCTGGATCATCGTCCGCAGCGTCTGGCGGCCCATCGAGGTGTCGACCACGATCACGTCCTCGCCAAAGATCTGCGGATCGGGGTGCTCACCCTTCTCGATTGCGGCGACGTCGAAGCGCGCGTACTTGCGCTCGCCACCGATGGTGCGGAACACCAGCACGTTGCGATGGCTGGCGACGTCGCTGAAACCTTCGGCCAGTGCCAGGCTCTGCAGCAGGCTGAGGCGCGAGGTCATCGGGAAGATGCCCGGCTTCTTCACCGCGCCACCCACGGTCACGCGCTGGCTCGAGAATTCCTTCACGAACACGGTCACCTGCGGGTCCTGCAGGTAGCGCGCCTGGTAGCGGCCGGCGATGTCCTGCTCGATCTCGCCCACGGTGCGACCGGCGACGGGAACGGCGCCGATCAACGGAAGGGCAATCTGCCCGGCGTTGTTGACCCGGACCTCGCGATTGAGGTCCTCGATCTGGAACACCGTCACTGCCAGCAGGTCGCTCGGGCCGATCAGGTATTCGCTACGACCCATGGCCGCCGCAACCGGATCGCCTTCCGGCAGCGTCGCTGCTTCTTCCTTGTTTGCACCCGTACTGGAGCAGGCGCACAGCAGCATCAGGCAGGCAAGCGCCCACACACGAAAAACACTAAACAAGTGCCATCCCCAAAAGAAATTCTGTCGCAAACTTCCGTACGGAATCGTACGGCTGCACACTTCAATTATGCCGTAGGTCCCACTTTTGCCGGACCCGCGGAACTAAGACTTTTCCTCACTTCCCCCGGATCGAGCGCAACCAACGCCCGACAACGCCCTCGCCCGCAGACGCGGCCGGGCCACGAAACTGCGAACTGAAGCCCGTCCGCCTGAACAACGGCGGCGGCAAATTCTCAGGAGCGATGTCGTCGACGATCCCCCGGGTGCGGGTATCGACCATGTGCACCGCTTCTTCCATTCCCACCAGTGCGGCTGCGGCATCCCGGGCCTCGGCCAGCAACGGCGGGCGCCGCTGCGGGTGGTGGGCGTCGGTCGCCAGGATCATGCACAGGCCCTCGCCAACGAAACGCTCGCCCCAGTACTTGACCCGACGGCCGTACCGCCCGGTCACCGCCCCGGCCGTGATCTGCATCCAGGCGCCACGCTCGGCCAGGCGCGCGAACACCTCATAGTGGGTTTCCACCCAGGTCAGGCGCTCGGGGTGGGTAATCACCGGTACCATTCCGGCAGCCATCAGCTCGAAGACGGCCTCCTCGAAGCGCGGCGGCGCGACGTGGTGCGGCGGCTCCAGCAGCAGGTAGCGCGACCCGGCCAGGGTCGGCACGCGACCGCCGCGGATGCCTTCGAGCAGGTCCGGAGCCAAATGGACGTCGGCGCCCTCGACCAGCCGCAGCGCGATGCCGCGCTCGTCGAGCTCCGCCTGGAACGCCGCGATCGCGGCACGGATGCCGTCGGCCGTGTTTTCGTACACGCCGGGATAGATATGCGGCGTGCAGGCAACGGTGACGATGCCATCGGCCGCTGCCATGCGCGCCATTTCCAGTGCCATGTCGAGGTCCACCGCACCATCGTCGATGGCCGGTAGCAGATGGCAATGTAGGTCGAACATGTTGCTCCCCCTGAGCAGAGCGCGGGAGTGTAGCGGCAAAGCGTTCTGCTCCCCTGAACAAGCCGTGCCAGACGCGATGTCACTTGCCCCTTGCCAACACAGGGCCGCCTTGGGGTATACTGCGCGCCCATTTCGGGCGGTTAGCTCAGCGGTAGAGCACTGCTTTCACACGGCAGGGGTCACAAGTTCGAAACTTGTACCGCCCACCAGTTCCAGGCAAAAGGCCGGCGAAAGCTGGCCTTTTGCTTTTCCGCGCCCGGCCGCCAGCGGGCGCATTCGCACCGGTCCAGCGAGGCACGCATGAACGACACCCGCCTTTACCACAACCCGCGCTGCTCCAAATCGCGTGGCGCACTGGAACTGCTGCGCGAGCGCGGCATCGAGCCCGTCGTGGTGCCGTATCTGGAAACCCCGCCATCGGCGGCGGAACTGCGCGATCTGTTGAAGATGCTGGGCCTGCCTGCGCGCGCCCTGCTCCGTACCGATGAGGACGAGTACGCCGCGCTCGGCCTGACGGACGAATCGCTCGCCGACCCGGTTCTGATCGATGCGATGGTGGCGCATCCGCGCCTGATCGAACGACCGATACTTGTCCACGGTGGACGTGCGGTCATCGGTCGGCCGCCGGAACGCGTGCTCGAACTGCTGGACTGACCGGCGCGCCGGATCGCACCGGCACGACTAGAGCGACTTGCTGCCCCACATCGTCTCGACCACCGAAGGTGCCGCAAAGCTGTCGCTGCGCGCACTGGCCCAGAACGACTGGAACACCGCGTGCTCCGGTATCCGCGCGACCAGGTCGCCCGGCCGAAGGAAGGTATACAGCGCTGCCAGCGAACGGACCTCGATCGGCGACACCCGGCGCAGGATGTGTTCCGGCCCCAGTTGCTGCGGATGCTCCAGCCCCGACGCGCACAGCAGGTCGCGCAGCGCCTTGAGCGTGTTCTGCTGGAAGGCGGCCACGCGGGTGGCCTTGTCGGGGACATCGAGGTTGCGCCACCGGCGCGGATCCTGCGTCGCCACGCCCGTCGGGCAACGATCGGTGTGGCAACTCTGCGACTGGATGCAACCCAGCGCGAACATGAAACCGCGCGCCGCGTTGCACCAGTCGGCCCCCATCGCCATGGTGCGGGCGATGTCGAACGCACTGGTGATGCGCCCGGCCGCGCCGACGCGGATGCGCCCGCGCAGGTTCAGTCCCACCAGGGTGTTGTGTACCAGCATCAGCGCCTCGTGCATCGGCACACCGACATGGTCGATGAACTCGGCCGGTGCTGCGCCAGTGCCACCTTCGGCGCCATCGACGACGATGAAATCCGGCAGCAACCCGCTCTCGGCCATGGCCTTGGCGATGCCGAACCATTCCCACGGATGCCCGATCGCCAGCTTGAATCCCACCGGCTTGCCGCCCGACAACTCGCGCAGGCGCGCGACGAACTGCAGTAATCCCAAGGGCGAATTGAACGCACTGTGCGCGGCCGGCGAAACACAATCCACGCCCATCGGCACGCCGCGGAAGCGTGAGATCTCGGCTGTGACCTTGGCCGCGGGCAACACGCCGCCGTGGCCTGGCTTGGCACCCTGCGACAGCTTGATCTCGATCATCTTCACCTGCGGGTCGGCGGCGCACGCGGCAAAGCGCTCGGCGCTGAAGCTGCCGTCCTCATTGCGGCAGCCGAAGTAACCCGAACCGATTTCCCAGACCAGGTCGCCACCGTTCTCGCGGTGATAGGACGAGATCGAGCCCTCGCCGGTGTCGTGATAGAAACCGCCCACCTTCGCGCCGCGATTGAGCGCGCGGATGGCATTGGCCGACAGCGAACCAAAACTCATCGCCGAGATGTTGAACACACTGGCCGAATAGGGCTGCGATGCACTGCCCTCGCCCACCGTCACGCGGAAGTCATGCGAACCGTGCGGTTTGGGCGCCAGGGAATGGTTGATCCACTCGTAGTCGATGCCGTACACGTCCTGCTGCGAACCGAACGGCCGAACGTCGCTGACCGACTTGGCGCGCTGGTAGACCAGGCTGCGCTGCTGGCGCGAGAAGGGAACCTCGGCGATGTCGGACTCGATGAAGTACTGCCGAATCTCCGGCCCGATCGATTCCAGGCTGTACCGGAAATGGGCCAGCAACGGATAGTTGCGCCGCAGCACGCTGCGCGTCTGCAGCAGGTCCCAGGTCCCCAGTGCGGCCAACGCGCCAAATCCGGCTGCTCCCCACAACCAGGCCGGGTGCCACAGCCCGACGATCAGCGACGCAAGCGTTGCAATCAGGCTGGCGACATAGAGCGAGTAGCGCATGGGCAGGGAACCGGCGCAGAGCGATGGTCAGAGCATAGCGCGCCGCTCGTGATCAAAGCCGGGCGTCGATCCGGTCCCGCGGGTACAGGCTCTTGATGTCGTACAGCAACGCATGCGGCAAGCCGAACGCGCGTGCGCCCTCGGCACCCAGCTCGCGGAACTGCTCGTGCGCCACGGCAACCACGACGGCATCGTAGGTTCCGGCCTGCGGAGCGTCGGTCAGCAGCTCGACGCCATACGCGCGTCGCGCTTCGTCGGCATCGGCCCAGGGGTCGTAGATATCGACCTGCGCCCGGTACTCGCCGAACTTCTCCGCCAGCTCGACCACGCGCGTGTTGCGCAGGTCGGGGCAGTTCTCCTTGAAGGTGATGCCCAGGATGAGGATGCGCGCGCCGGCGACACCGATGCCGCGCTGGATCATCAACTTCACCACGTCGGCGGCAACGTGTTCGCCCATCGCATCGTTGATGCGACGGCAGGCAAGCAGGATGTCCGGGTAGTAGCCGGCCTGCTGCGCCTTCTGGATCAGGTAATAGGGATCCACGCCGATGCAGTGTCCGCCGACCAGGCCCGGGCGGAACGGCAGGAAGTTCCACTTGGTACCCGCCGCTTCCAGCACTTCGGTCGTGTCGATGCCCAGGCGCTGGAAGATCAGCGCGAACTCGTTGACCAGCGCAATGTTGGCATCGCGTTGGGTGTTCTCGATCACCTTGGATGCTTCGGCCACGCGCAGGCTCGAGGTCTTGTGCGTGCCGGCCTTGATGATGCTGCGGTAGAGCGCATCGACGAAGTCGGCGGCCTCGGGTGTCGACCCGGAGGTCACCTTGGGGATGTCGACCAGGCGTCGCTTGCGATCACCGGGATTGATGCGCTCGGGGCTGTAGCCGACGAAGAAGTCCTGGTTGAAGCGCAGCCCGGAGGCGCGCTCGAGTTCGGGCACGCAGATTTCTTCGGTGGCGCCCGGATACACCGTGGATTCGTACACCACCACGTCGCCGGCCTTCAGCAGCGAGCCGATCGTGCCGCTTGCCGCAATCAGCGGCGAGAAGTCCGGGCGCTTGTGCTCGTCGACCGGCGTGGGCACGGTCACCACGAACACGTTGCAGTCGCGCAGGCGCTGCGGGTCGGATGTCAGCTCAAGACGTTTCGCATCGGCCAGGTCGCCACGGTCGGTCTCGCCGTTGTAATCCTCGCCGCGGCCCAGCTGCTCGACCCGTCGGGCATCGATGTCGAACCCCAGCGTGTCGTACTGGCGTCCGAACTCGACCGCCAGTGGCAAGCCAACATAGCCCAGCCCTACCACCGCGATGCGCGACTTCGAAATATCCTGCATCCACCTACCCGCCCGATGTACTGACCCACGACCCGGCGCCCGAGTCGGTCGCCACCAGCGGCCATTCTAGGGCCAGCAGGCGTCAGGCCAGCCAGCGCACCAGCACATATCCGCCAATCGACAGCCAGCCGAACAGCACCGCCGCCAGCAGCAGCGGCCGCGGACCGAGTGCGCGCAGCTTCGACACCCGCGTCTCGATGCCCAGGGCCGCCATGGCAGTGGCGAGCAGCAGCGTGTCGAGCGTGAGCAGTGCCGAGCGCATGGCGGCCGGCACGGTCACGACCGAATTCAGGGCCACCACGCCGAGGAAGCCAAGCGCGAACCACGGCACCACCATCGCCCGCTGCCCGCCGTTGCGTGCCTCGCGCCAACCGAGTACCAGCAGCACCGGTACCAGCATCAGCACGCGCGTCAGCTTGACGACAACCGCGGCATCGGCGGTTTCCGGACTGATCGCACTGCCCACGGCCACCACTTGCGCCACCTCGTGCACGGTCGCGCCGGCATACAGGCCGAACGCCGCCGCATCCAGGCCCAGGTGCGGGTACAGCTGCGGGTACAGGAAGATGTTCAGCGTGCCGAACAGCACCACGCTGGCAACGGCAATGGCCACCTTGCTCGGATCGGGCCGGATCACGCGCTCCACCGCCAGTACCGCGGCGGCACCGCAGATCGCGCTGCCGGCGGCCGTGAGCAATGCCGTGTCGCGATCCAGGCCGAACCAGCGACGGCCAACCCAGGTGCCCAGGCCCAGTGTCGACACCACGACGATCAGATCGATCAGCAAGCCGTGGACGCCGACCGCGGCGACATCCTGGAAGCTCAGGCGCAAGCCGTAGAGCACGACACCGGCGCGCAGCAGCTGGCGCTGGGCCAGGCCGATGCCAGGCGCGATGCCGGCAGGCAAGCGGGAGCCGGCCAGGTTGCCGATCAGCATGCCCAGCACGATCGCGACGGTCAGGGCACTGAGCTGCCAGCGCTGCAGCAGCGGCAGATGCGCGGCCGCCAGGGCCAGCAATCCCACGGACACCGCCATGGCCAGGCCCGGCGCCCAGGCCGGAATCCAGGAGGAGGAGGAACGGGACACTTCTTGCGTCCGGGTTTGCGACTGGGGAGCGACGTAGGCCATGGGCGCCATGGTCGCCGCCGCCGATCATTCAGTAAATTTGAGATTACTTAGCCTTGGCATAAACTTCCCTGATGATCGGCATCAGCCCCCGCCAGCTGGAAGTGTTCGTGGCCATCGCCACCGGCGGCAGCGTCCGCGCCGCGGCCGAGCAACTGCACCTGACCCAGCCCGCAGCCAGCATGGCGCTGGCCGAACTGGAGCGCGTCCTCGGTGCCCCGCTCTTCGACCGGACCCAGCGGCGACTGCACATCAATGCCCGCGGCCGACATCTGCTGCCGCTGGCGCAGGAACTGCTTGAGCGCATGCGCGAACTCGGGCGCCACGCGGGCAAGGCGGACGATCTGCTCTCCGGCGAACTGCGCATCGGCGCCAGCAACACCGTCGGCAACTACCTGGTCGGCGACCTGCTTGGCGGCTTCGTCACCGGCCACCCGCAGGTCGCCCTGAAACTCCATGTCGACAACAGCGCGGCGATCGTCGCCGGCGTGCTCGATTACAGCCTCGATATCGGCTGCATCGAAGGCCCGGCCGCGCACGCGGATCTGGAATTGCTGCGCTGGCGCGACGACATGCTGTGCGTGTGCGCGCCTACGACGCACCCCCTGGCGAAGCGACGGCGCCTGCGTCCGGAGGATTTCGCAGGTGCGCGCTGGATCCTGCGCGAAGGCGGATCGGCCACGCGCGGCCAGGCCGAACGTGCGCTGGCGGCATTACCGGCTGGGGAAACGGTGCTCGAACTGGACCAGAGCGAAGCGATCAAGCAGGCGGTGATCGCGGGGTTGGGGCTGGCCCTCCTGCCGGCGGTCGCCGTGGCGCATGCACAGGCCGCGGGTCGTTTGGCCGTGCTGCGCACGCCATTCCTGAGCCTCAAGCGGCAACTGAGCCTGGTGCTGCACCGGCGCAAGTACCGCAGTGCACTGCTGCGGGAATTCCTGGATAGCGTGCAGAAGGCCTGAGCACGGCGCAGTAGCGAACTTGCTCGCAATGCACGCAAACACTGCAGCTGCGACAGCGCTGCATGGTGCCCGGACCCGGAATCGAACCGGGACGGCCTTGCGGCCAGCGGATTTTAAGTCCGATGCGTCTACCAGTTCCGCCATCCGGGCTGGGATGCGTGGTGCGCGATAGCTTACGCGATGGCAGCAAAAAGCCCGACCTTTCGATCGGGCTTCTGCTTTGAACTTGGAGGCCTGGGTCGGAATTGAACCGGCGTACGCGGCTTTGCAGGCCGCTGCATAACCACTCTGCCACCAGGCCGGTGACTTTCGAATCCGCAGTGCGGATTCTTCCATATTCCTGCCCCGTTCACGCAAGTGGGCCGGAAACAACAAGGCCCCGCTTGCGGGGCCTTGGCTGAGGGAGCTGATGAACTGCACCCTCGAATTTGGAGCGGGAAACGAGACTCGAACTCGCGACCCCGACCTTGGCAAGGTCGTGCTCTACCAACTGAGCTATTCCCGCAGAGGAACCGACATTTTAGGCATGGAAGCGAATCTGTCAACCACTTTTTCGCTTCCCCGGAGGTCCCTGTCGCCGGACTTCCGCATTGCCTCTCAACACCCAACCGGACCTGCCACTGTCCGGTCGATCAGCGAACACTGCACCGTTCGCGATGACGCTATTTTCTATGAACGCGCGTCTTCGCGCAAGACCGGCCATGCAGCTCGCAGATACAAAAGTCCCGACCACAAGGTCAGCAATGCCGCCGCAGCCAGCAGCCATTCGCCGACCATGAATACATTGATGCCAGCGAAAGGCTCCTGATACAGCAGGCACACCAGCGCCACCATCTGCACGATCGTCTTGATCTTGCCGATGCCGGCGACCTTGACCGTGGCGCGCTGGCCAAGCTCGGCCATCCACTCGCGCAGCGCGGAAACGGCGATTTCCCGGCCGATGATCACCGCCGCCCACAACGCCATCCACACCGTCGGGTGCTTCTGAACGGTGAGCAACAGCGCCACCGCCACCATCAGCTTGTCGGCCACCGGATCGAGGAATGCGCCGAACGCCGAGTACTGGTTGTAGCGTCGGGCGATCCAGCCATCGAGCCAGTCGGTGATCGAGGCGAAGGCGAAGATGAAAGCGGCCGCGAAGTTAGTCCACTTGAAGGGCAGATAGAACACCAGCACCAGCACCGGGATCAGCAGGATCCGCAGCAGGGTCAGCATGGTCGGTACCGTCAACTTCATCCTTCGCTCCGCGCGCCGCTCTTAGCGTCGTTCATGTCGGGTGTGTCCAGCCCGTGCAGGGTCGCATAGATACGCTCGGCAAGGGCATCGTTGATGCCATCCACGCGGGCGATTTCCTCGACTCCTGCGGCCTTGAGGCCGCCAAGGCCGCCAAAGTGCCGCAACAGGCTGGCGCGTCGGCGCGGTCCGATCCCGGCGATGTCCTCCAGGCGGCTGGTATTGCGCGCCTTCTGCCGGCGCCCGCGGTGGCCGGTGATGGCGAACCGGTGCGCCTCGTCGCGGACCTGCTGGACCAGCTGCAGCGCCGGGGATTCGGCTCCGGGGTGCACGCTGCGGCCATCGGGCAGCAGCAGCTCCTCGTCGCCCGGGCGCCGTGCCGGCCCCTTGGACACGCCGACCAGGGCCACGCCTTCGACGCCCAGCTCGTTCAAGGCCGCGCGCGCCTGCGCGACCTGGCCGGCGCCGCCGTCGATCAACAGGATGTCGGGCGTCACCCCGCCCTCTTCCACCGCGCGGCGGAAGCGGCGCTCGATCGCCTGGTGCATCGCCGCGTAGTCATCCCCGGGCTCGATGCCGCTGATGTTGTAGCGCCGGTACTGGCCGCGCACGGGCCCTTCGGCATCAAACACGACGCAGGACGCCACCGTGGCCTCGCCCATGGTGTGGCTGATATCGAAGCACTCGATGCGGCCGGGTAGTTCATGCATCCCGAGCATGTCGCGCAGGGCTTCGGCGCGAGCGCGCTGGGCGGCGTGGCTGGTGCGCTCGCCGGCCAGGGACAGTTCGGCGTTGCGCTTGGCCATGTCCAGGTAACCGGCGCGCTCGCCGCGCACATTGCACCTGATCTGCACCTTGCGTTCGCCGGCGCTCGACAGGGCCTGCTCGATCAGTTCGCGGTCCGGGATATCGCGGTCGAGCACGATCTCGCGCGGTGGCTGCTGCTCGCCGTAATACTGCGACACGAAGGCTGCCAGCACCTCTTCGGGATTGTCGCTGCCGTTGGTCCTGGGGAAGAAAGCACGGGTGCCGAGGTTGCGGCCGTCGCGGAACGCGAGCAGCAGCACGCAGGCGGCCACGCCCTGCATGGCGATGGCCAGCACGTCGAGGTCGGCGGCGCGCCCGTCCACGTACTGGCGCGCCTGCACGCTGCGGATCGAGGCGACCAGATCGCGAAGGCGCGCAGCCTCCTCGAAATCCAGGCGCACGCTTGCCGCTTCCATCGACTTGACCAGGTCGTCGCTGAGTTCGTCGCTGCGCCCTTCCAGGAACAGGCCGGCACGACGCACGCTCTCGGCGTAGTCGCGCGCCTGGACCATGCCGACGCACGGCGCGCTGCAACGGCCGATCTGGTGCTGCAGGCACGGCCGCGAGCGGTTGCGGAACACGCTGTCCTCGCAACTGCGCAGCTTGAACAGCTTGTGCATCAGGTTGAGCGAATCGCGAACCGCGCCGACGCTGGCATACGGGCCGAAGTAACGGCCCGGGATGGCGCGTGGCCCGCGGTGCATGGCAATACGCGGCCACGCTTCCTGCGTCATCAGCACGTAGGGGTAGCTCTTGTCGTCGCGCAGCAGCACGTTGTAGCGCGGCTTGAGCGCTTTGATCAGCTCGTTCTCGAGGATCAGCGCCTCGGTCTCGGTGCGCGTGACCGTGACTTCCATGCGCGCGGTCTGCGCCAGCATGGTCATGATCCGCGCCGACTTGGGGGTGGCGTTGAAGTAGCTGGAAACGCGGTTCTTGAGCACGCCGGCCTTGCCGACGTAGAGCACGCTGTCGTCGCCCGCGATCATGCGGTACACGCCCGGCGCGGTACTCAGATTCTTGACGAAGGCCTTGCCGTCGAATGGCGTCGCCGCTTCGGCCCGGCTCATTGCAGGCCTTCCCGGCCCGGTTGCGGCTGTGCGAAGCCGTCGGGAGCCATGGATGGGAGGGTGTCGAGGGCGGGCGTTGCGATCACAAGCATCGGCTCAAGAGTTGGGCCAATTATGCGACAGGACAAGGCTTTGCCGCGGTTTGATAGCCCGGGTAAGCGAAGCGCACCCGGGTTGGACGCGCCTGACCCGGGTGCGCTTCGCTTACCCGGGCTACGGGTTACAAGCGGTATTCGCGGCGCAGGCGGGATATGGCGCCATCGGCGGTGCGGTCCAGCAACTGGAAGACGTGCTCGAACTGCGCCGGGCCTCCGGTGTAGGGGTCCGGCACTTCGCCGTCGTCTTCGATTCCTACCCAATCCAGCAAAAGGGCGGTCTGGGCGCGTGAGCCTCGCGGTGCACGCGCCTGGACGTCGCGCAGGTTGGCGCGATCGGCGCACAGCAACCAGTCGAAGCGCCGGTAGTCATCGGCGGCAAGCTGGCGCGCGCGCAGTCCGGAGATGTCGACGCCGTGCTCGGCCGCGTTGGCAGTCGCACGGCGGTCCGGCGGCTGGCCGACGTGCCAGTCGCCGGTACCGGCCGAATCGAGTTCGATCTGGCCGGCAAGCGTCGACGCAGCGATGCGGGCCCGCAGGACGCCTTCAGCCACTGGCGAGCGGCAGATGTTGCCCAAGCAGACGACGAGCAGGCGGATCGGCTCAGCCACGACCGGCGGCGATCCACGATTCGGCACGGGCCAGGTCTTCGGGTGTGTCGACGCCGGGCGGGAACGGCTCGGGCGTGATGCCGACAGCGATGCGGTAGCCGGCCTCCAGCACGCGCAGCTGCTCCAGCGATTCGATCTGCTCCAGCCGCCCCGGCGGCAGGGCCGCGAAGCGCTGAAGGAAACCGGCGCGGTACCCGTAGATGCCGATATGGCGCAGCCACTCGCCCTGCCCCGGCATGCTGCTGCGGTCGCGTGCGAAGGCATCGCGCGGCCACGGAATCGGCGCGCGGCTGAAGTAAAGGGCGTTGCCATTGCCGGCACGCACCAGCTTGACGGCGTTGGGATCGAGCAGCGTTTCGACGTCGGTGACCGGTGCGGCCAGCGTCGCCATTTCGATGTCGCCGTCGAGCATCAGCGCAGCAACGGCGCGGATGCCTGCGGCCGGCGCGAAGGGCTCATCGCCCTGCAGGTTGACCACGACGGTGTCGTCGCTCCATCCGGCGATGCGGGCGCACTCGGCGAGACGGTCGGTGCCGGAGGCGTGGTCCTGCGAGGTCATCGCCACGCGTACGCCGCAATCGGCGATGGCCGCTGCAATGCGCTCGTCGTCGGCGGCGACCCAGACTTCGCGCGCACCGGCCTGCAATGCGCGACGCGCCACGTGCAGCACCAGCGGCTCGCCGGCAAGCATCCGCAGCGGCTTGCCGGGAAGGCGGCTGGCGGCATACCGGGCCGGGATGGCGACGACGAAATCGGACGCCGTGTCCGTGCTCATGGTTGCTTTCCTTCGTTGCTGCTGGCGCCCTGGCGGTACGGACGCGCCTTGCTCGTCAACCGGTCCAGCAGCGAAACCCAGAATGCCTCCGGCAACTCGGCGCGCACCGGCACGCTGAAATGGCGGTCATCGGCGAACGCCGTGCACTTGACCGCGTCCTTCTCGGTCATCAGCACCGGCAGTTCGCGACTGCCGAACTCGAAGTCCTCGGCGCCATAGCGATGGTGATCGGCGAAAGCATGCGGGACCACGGCAATGCCGAATCCGCGCAGCATGGAGAAGAAGCGCTCGGGGTCGCCGATGCCGGCCACTGCATGCACGCGCTGGCCGGAGAACGACGCCAGGCGGCGTGGGCGCCCGCCCAGCATCGGCTGGGCCTGGTCGGCGAGCAGGCGCATCGGCCATTCGCCAAATCCCGTGTCGCCATTGCCACTGCCACCGGCACCGACATTGACCACGCGGAAGTCGCAGCGGGCGCCGCGGTCGGGCAGTTCGCGCAGCGGTCCGGCCGGCAGCAGCTGGCCGTTGCCGTAGCGACGGCGGCCGTCGACCACTTCGATCTCGATGTCGCGCGCGAGCTTGTAGTGCTGCAGGCCGTCGTCGCAGATCACCAGGTCGCAGCCGGCCTCGGCCAGCGCCTTGGCGGCGGCGGCGCGGTCGCGGTCGACACGGATGCGCACGCCGGTGCGCTGTGCGATCAGGACGGGCTCGTCACCGGCAGCGTCGGCCGGGCTGCGGAAATCCACCCACATCGCCGCACTGGCGTCATCGCGACCATAACCGCGGCTGGCGACACCGGGGCTCCAGCCCTCGGCGCGCAGGCGCTCGACCAGGGCGATGGTCAGCGGCGTCTTGCCGGCACCACCGGCGGTGATGTTGCCGACCACGATCACCGGCACACCCGGATGCTGGCGCTTGAACCAACCCTTCAGGTACAGGTTGCGACGCAACCCGCTCAGTGAACCGTAGACCGCCGAAAGCAGGCGCGCACCGAAGGGCACGCGCACGTCGTCGTACCAGAACGCAGGGGTTTGCGACGACCGTTTGCTCATTCAGCCTCGCGGAACTGCATGCGGTGGAGATGGGCGTAGAGGCCGCCGTGGGCGAGCAGTTCGCCGTGCGTGCCACGCTCGACGATACGCCCCTGGTCGAGCACCAGCACCTGGTCGGCATGTTCGATCGTCGACAGGCGGTGGGCAATCACCAGCGTGGTGCGATTGGGCATCAGATGGTCGAGCGCGTCCTGCACCAGTCGCTCGGACTCGGTGTCGAGCGCGGCCGTGGCCTCGTCGAGGATCAGGATCGGCGCGTCCTTGAGCATCGCGCGGGCGATCGCCAGGCGCTGGCGCTGGCCGCCCGAGAGGCGTCCGCCCTTGGCACCGATCTCGGTGTGCATCCCCTGCGGCAGGCGCTCGACGAACTCCATCGCGTTGGCACCGCGCACGGCCTGCTCAAGCGCCGGTTCGCCGGCGCTCTGAAGCTCGCCGTATGCGACGTTGGCAGCGACGGTGCCGTCGAACAGCATCACCTGCTGGCCGACGAGCGCGATCTGGCGACGCAGGTCCTCCAGTCGGTAGTCCTGCAGCGGATGGCCATCGAGCAGGATCTGTCCGCCTTCGATGTCGTAGAAGCGCGGGATCAGCTTGATCAGCGTCGACTTGCCGCTGCCGGAGCGGCCGACGATCGCGGTGACCGTGCCGGGGCGTGCAACGAAGCTGATGTCGGACAGCGCCGGCTGCGCCTGGCCCGGATAACGTGCGGTGACGTCGCGGAACTCGAGCAGTCCCTGCGAGCGCTCAAGCGGACGCCTGCCGGTGTCGATCTCGTCCGGCGTGTCGAGCACGTCGAACAGGCGTTCGGCCGAAGCCACGCCACGCTGCAACATGCCCTGCACGTTGGTCAGCTGCTTCAGCGCCGGGATCACCGCCAGCATCGAGGTCATCAGGCTGACGAAATCGCCCGCGCTCAGGCGGCCGTTGGCAGCCTCGCGGCCGGCGAAGAACAGCAGCAGCGCCAGCCCGACCGCGCCCATCAGCTGCACCACCGCCGAAGAGATGCTTCGGGTGGATTCGACCTTGAGGCTGAGGCGGAGATGGTGGTTGGCCTGGCCGGAGTAACGGTCCAGCTCGGCACCCTGGGCGCCGTAGACCTTCACTTCCTGGTGGTTCGACAGCGCCTGGTCGGCCGACTGCAGCAACTGTGCGCCGCTCTCCTGGATGCGATGGCCGATGCGGCGGTAGCGGCGGCCGACGGTGTCCATCGTCCACGCCAGCAGCGGGCCCAGCAGCAGGATGGCGAGGGTCACGCGCCAGCTGTAATAGAGCATCACGCCCATCATCGCCACGACCTGCAGCGATTGCTGCAGCATCACCTTGGCGGCGTCGATCGCGGCCTGCGCGACCTGGTCGCTGTCCGAGCCCAGGCGCGTGAGCATCGACGCCACCGGCTCGGTATCGAAGCGCAAGCCCGGCAGGCGCAGGTACTTGCCCAGCACCATCACGCGCAGGTCGCGGGCGATGCTGCGGCCCGCGCGTGCCATGAAGGTGTCGGTGATGTAACCGGCGATGCCACGGGCGACGAAGATGCCGACGATCGCCAGCGGCAACAGCAGGCTCAGCTTGCGGTTGTTGTTGATGAAGGTCTCGTCGACCACCGGCTTCATCAGCCAGGTGAAGGCGCCGGCGGCGGCGGCTTCGATCAGCATGCCCAGCAGCGCTATCAGCAGCACGCCGCGATACGGCGATACGAAGTCCTGCAGGCGGCGGTAAGTCGACCAGGGCGACGGGGCGTCGCTCACTTGCCCGCCCCCGCGGCGCCTTCGTTTGTCTGCGGCGCGGTTGCGTTCATGACCTTGCGGAAGCCGAGCTGTCCGAGTGCGTCGTAGACGGTGACCACGGCCTGGTAAGGAGTACGCGCGTCGGCGCGCAGCATCACCGGGCGGTCGCGATCGTTGCCGGCGACCTCCGCTATCGTGGCCTTGAGCGATTCGACGTCGCTGCGCAGCACTTCGCGGTCATCGACGAAGTAACGGCCATCGGCATTCACCAGCACGATCAGCGACTTGGACGGGTCGCTGGCCTGCTCGCCGGTGGCACGTGGCAGCTCGAGCTTGAGCACCGAGCGGGCGTCGAAGGTCGCGGTGACGACGAAGAAAATGATCAGCACCAGGATCACGTCGATCAACGGGACCAGGTTGATCTCCAGCCCGTCTTCGAAGGCGCGGTGGTCGCGGATACGCATCGTGACGTGAGCCTCAGGCAGCCTGCGGCGTGCGCACGGCGCCGGCCGGGCGCGTCTCGAGCGTGTCCATCAGGGCGATGGCTTCGTGCTCCATCGAGACGATGTACTCGCCGATGCGACCGCGGAACCAGCGGTGCGCGATCAGCGCCGGGATCGCCACGATCATGCCCGCGGCGGTGCAGACCAGGGCCTTGCCGATGCCGCCGGCCAGCTGGTTCACGTCGCCGATGCCGTGATCGAGGATGCCCAGGAACATCTGGATCATGCCCACGACCGTGCCGAACAGGCCCAGCAGCGGGCCGGCCGCGGCAATGGTGCCGAGGGTGTTGAGGTAGCGCTCCATCTTGTGGACCAGATGGCGGCCGACATCCTCGATGCGCTCGCGGATCTGGTCGCGCGGGCGCAGGCGGACGTCCAGGGCGGCGGCCAGCAGCTCGCCCAGGGGGGAGGTCTTGCGCAGGGACTCGATGTGCGCCGGGTCGAGCTTGCCGCTGCCCGCCCAGGTCCGCACTTCCTTGCCCAGGTTGGGTGGCAGCACCGCGCTGCGACGCAGCGACCAGGCGCGCTCGACGATCAGCGTCAGGGCCAGTACCGACAGCAACAACAGGGGAATCATCGGCCAACCGCCGGCCTTGACCAGTTCCAGCACGCCAACCTCCGGCCCTCGGCCGAGTTAATCAGGTTGATAGGATAGCCCAGCCGCGCCCTTCTCCCAGCGCCGTGCTGCATCCCACAGGCGCGGCTGTGCCTGCCGTCGCGATTCGACGCTCACCCCGCCTCGGCCAAGCCGCACACGCAGGGCGCCGGCGCCGGCGGTGTCGTGGACCTGCGCCCCCGCCTGGGCCCATCGCCGCACGATCGCGGACCTGGGATGGCCAAACCGGTTGCCATGGCCCGAGGACACCAGGGCATGGCCCGCGCCCGTGGCTGCGACGAAACCCGGGTCGGAGGAACCGTCGCTGCCGTGGTGGGGGACCGTGACGACGTCGGCGCGAACGGCCAGCGGATCCCGCCGCAGCAGGATCCGCTCGACCACTTCGCCGATATCGCCGGTCAGCAGCGCCGAGGCACCGGCGGCCTCGATCCGGAGCACGCAGCTGGCTTCGTTGCCCAGGTAGGGGAAGTGCGGCGGCGGGTGCAGGAAACGGAAACGGACGCCATCCCAGTCCCAGGCCTGCCCGGCCACGCACGGTCGCGCCCCGGCCATCGGCGCCCCGTCCGGTGCCCACAGCCGGTCCAGGCCGAAGGCCCGGCCTACCGCGTCCAGCCCGCCGGCGTGGTCGTTGTCTGCGTGGCTGACCACCAGCCGGTCCAGCCGACGTACCCCCAGCGCCTGCAGCGCCGGCACCACGGCACGCTCGCCGGCATCGAAGCCGTCTCTGACCGCGGGACCCATGTCGTAGAGGAGGACGTGCCGCGCCGTGCGCACCTGCACCGACAGGCCCTGCCCGACGTCGATGACGACCAGCCCAGCCTCGCCATGGCGCGGCAGGTCGCGATCCGGCCAAAGCAACGGCAGCAACAGCAGCAACGCCAGCGGCTTGCCCGGCACGTCGCGCGGAAGCAGCAGCCAGAACGCCCCGATCAGCGCCAGCGGCAAGGCGAACCAGCGCGCCTCGGGCAGCCACCAGACCGCCAGCGGGGAAGCCGCCAGGCGCTCGAACCATGGCCAGGCGAGGTCGAAGGCCATCGACGCCAGCTTCCACATCCAGGCGCCCGCCCCGGGCGAGGCCATCTCCAGCGCCAGGCCCAGCAGCGACAGCGGCACCACGACGAGGCTCCACAGCGGCACCGCCACCAGGTTCGCCAGCAGCCCCGCGAGCGAAGCCTGGCCGAACAGCACCGCGCTCAGCGGCAGCAGTCCGACGGTTGCCACGCCCTGCGCCGAGAGGAAGTCATGCAACGGTCGCTTGCTTCCCCGCGGCAGGCACCACAACAACCAGGCGACACCGGCATAGCTCAGCCAGAACCCGGCGCCCAGCACCGCCAGCGGATCAATCAACAGCACGGCAAATGCCGCCAGCGCCAGCGAATCGGCCAGTTTCAGGGGGCGCCGGAACATGCGCACACCCGCTACGACGGCAATCATCAACGCGGTGCGCACGGTCGGCAATGCGAATCCGACCGCGGCGGCGTACAACACGGCACCGCACAAACCGCCTGCAGCCGCTGCGATCTGCGCCGGCATGCGTCGAGCCAGCGCCATGGGCCACAACCACCACAATGCCCGCACCAGCAGCGCGAGGAAACCGGCCACGAGACCGACGTGAAACCCGGAAATTGCGATCAGGTGGGTCAGGCCGTTAGCGCGCAGCACATGCCAGTCGTCGTCATCGAGTGCGCGCGTGTCGCCCAGCGCCAGGGCGCGCACGAATCGCGCTGACGGCCGCTGCAGCTGGCCGATGCGCTCCGACATTGCCTCGCGCCACGCCTCCAGTCCCGTCGCCGGCGCAAGCAACCTCGCCTGCTCGAGTTGCCGCAGGTAGCCGGTGGCTGCGATGCGTTGCGCCATCGCATGGCGCTCGCTGTCGAAACCGCCGGGATTGCGCAGCCCACGCGGTGCGCGCAGGCGCACGTCGAACTGCCAGCGCTGCCCCGCCCTCAAGCCGGAGCGCGCTTTCGCATGGCGGTCGTACCACGCCAGACGCAGCGTGCGACCCCGCAGCGGCTCAGCCTGGGTTGCGTCATCATCGACGCGGAAGGCGAAGCGCGTGCGCGCGGCTTCATGCACGGGCAGATCAACGACGCGACCGCTGACCCGCGCGTCGCGCTGCTCCAGCCCGGGCGGCAGCTGCAATGCCAGCGCGTGGGCTGCATGCAGTCCGGCCAGACCGAATCCGAGCAGCGCCCAGGCGATCACCAGCGACGCAGTGTGGCGCCGGCGTAGCCCGCGCCACCCCAGGGCGATACCGATGAGCATCAACCCGACCGAGCCCGGCCACGGCAACAACCACGGCATCCACAGGCAGGCGCAAACGCCGCCCAGCAGTGCCAGTGCAGTGGTGGTTGCGAACGGCGGCGTCCTTGCCGCTTCGTGCATCGACCTCTCCCTGTCTTAAACCTCGGCTGGGCTCAGCTCCCGCAGCTTGCC
The DNA here is from genome assembly GCF_022637455.1 of Lysobacter sp. S4-A87. Classification (NCBI taxonomy): domain Bacteria; kingdom Pseudomonadati; phylum Pseudomonadota; class Gammaproteobacteria; order Lysobacterales; family Lysobacteraceae; genus Lysobacter; species Lysobacter sp. S4-A87. Next base: position 198,269 of record NZ_CP093341.1, on the reverse strand, counting down.
TTCGTGCAGTTCCAGCACGCGATCCAGGCGCCGGGCGAGGCGACGGTCATGGGTCACCAGCACCAGGCTGGTGTGCTGCTCGCGGTTGAGCGCGAGCATCAGCTCGAACACGGTCTGCGCGGTCTTTTCGTCGAGGTTGCCGGTGGGCTCGTCGCCGAGCACGCAGGCCGGACGATTCACCAGTGCACGTGCCACGGCTGCGCGCTGGCGCTCGCCGCCGGAGAGTTCGCCGGGCTTGTGCTCCAGGCGGTGGCCGAGGCCCACCGACTCCAGCAGATCCCGCGCCCGTTTCGACGCATCGGCAACCTGCGCGCCGGCCAGCAGCACCGGCAGCATGACGTTCTCCAGCGCGGTGAACTCCGGCAGGAGGTGGTGGAACTGGTAGACGAAGCCAAGCGCGCGATTGCGCAGCGCACCGCGTGCGGCGTCCGACAGCGAGCTCATCTTCTGCCCGGCCACGAACACTTCGCCGGCGGTGGGCGTATCCAGTCCGCCGAGCAAGTGCAGCAGCGTGCTCTTGCCGGCGCCGGATGCGCCGAGGATTGCAACGGTCTCGCCCGATTGCACCGACAGCTGCAGGCCCTCGAACACCGGCGTGCGCATCTTGCCTTCGGCGTAGGTCATCGCCAGGCCCTCGGCCCGGACCGACTCGCCCGTGTGTTTCTGGCCGTTGATAGCGTTACTCATAGCGCAGCGCCTCCGCCGGGGCCGTGCGCGCTGCGCGCCAGGCGGGATAGATGGTGGCGATGAACGCCATGGCCAGCGCGACCGCGGCGATGATCACCACGTCGCTGGTCTGCAGGTCGGTCGGCAGGCCGGTGATGTAGTAGACGTCCTCCGGCAGCAGCTGCACGCCGAGCACGGCCTCGATCGCCTTGAGGATGTGTTCCAGGTTGAGCGTCAGGACAATGCCGCCGATCACGCCGATGACGGTGCCGATCACGCCGATCAGCGTGCCCTGCACCACGAACACCTGCATGACGCCGCGCGGGGTCAGGCCGAGCGTGCGCAGGATCGCGATGTCGGCCTGCTTGTCGGTCACCAGCATCACCTGCGAGCTGACCAGGTTGAAGGCGCCCATGGCGATGATCAGCGACAGCAGGATCGCCATGATGGTCTTTTCCATCTTCAGCGCCCGGAACATGTTGGCGTTCTCGCTGGTCCAGTCGCTGACGCGGTACGGGCCACCAAGATTTACTGCGAGGTCGCGGGCGACGTCCCAGGCCTTGTCCATGTCGTGCAGGCGCAGGCGCACGCCGGTGACACCGTCGCCCATTCGCAGCAGGCGCTGCATGTCGTGCATGTTGACGACGGCCAGGCCCTTGTCGAACTCGTTATAGCCGGCTTCGAAGATGCCGCTGACGGTGAACCGCTTGAGCTGCGGCACCGCGCCCAGTGGCGTGCTGCGGAAATCGCTGGTGGTCATCACCACGCTGTCGCCGATGCCGACGCCGAGCCACAGGGCCAGTTCCTTGCCCAGCACGATGTTGAAGCTGCCGCGCTGCAGCGAGTCGAGCTTGCCCTGGACCATCTTTTCGGCCAGCACCGAGACCTTGCTCTCCTGGTCCGGCAGCACGGCGCGGACCATGGCCGGCTGGTTGCGCAATCCCGACAGCAGCGCCTCCTTCTCGATGTACGGAGCGGCGCCGGCCACGCGCGCATCGGCCACGGCCTTGTTGACGGCCTGCTGCCAGTCGGTCAGCGGTTCGCCATAGGCACTGACGGTGGCGTGCGCCGCCATCTGCAGCATGCGATCGCGGATTTCACGCTGGAAGCCGCTCATCACCGCCAGGGTGGTGATCAGCGCCGTCACGCCCAGCGCAATGCCGGCGATGGAGGCCAGGGAAATGAAGGAGATGAAGCCGTTGCGGCGCTTGGCCCGGAGGTAGCGCAGGCCGATGGCCACTGGGATGGGTTTGAACATATCGGACTATGGTGCCATCGAAGACGCTTTCTGCGCAGCCGCTTTGACCGGTGCGGCCAGCCTGAGTTCACGGCGCCTGGCGGCCGGCAGGGTGTCGGGCCACCAGGCGAGACGGTGCGAACGGCCATCGACATCGCGAAACCGCATGAAAGCCAGGGGACCGCGCCACTCCACGCAGAGGGCGGTGATCGCCTGCCCGTCCACCTTGGCCGTACCGTCGCCCCCGATCACCACCAGCCGGGTGGGCCGCAACCGCTCCCGGCGTGCCAGCCGCAGCCCCTCCCCGGCCGCAAGCAGCGCCAGCGGCAGCGACAACGGCGGGGGAAGTTCAGAGCCGATCAGGGCCAGCGCGGCCAGTACCCCAAGCAGCGCCAGTGCCGCGGCGAGCAGCCGCGACGGGCGCCACTCAAGGAGGCAGGGAGCGGATGCGCGCGACGAGCGCTGCGAGGTCGGCATCGGTCGGCGCGTCATGGCCCATGAACCAGTGCCAGAGCTTATCGTCCTCGGTTTCGAGCAATCGTAGGAAAACCACGCGCTCGCCCTCGCCGGCCTGTCGCCATGCGCGATCCAGGTAACGCTCGAACAGCTGATCGAGTTCGCGCATGCCACGCCGGCAGCGCCAGCGCAGGCGGCGCAGCTCGCGTTCGTCGGCTTCGTCGATGCCTTCCAAACCGCTACTCCCGTCTCCAGACCGAACTGTAGCCCGGTAAGCGAAGCGCACCCGGGTGCCCGCGCGATCCCGGGTGCGCTTCGCTTACCCGGGCTACGGGTTTGTGCGCTTTCGAGTCCCGGGTGCGCTGCGATTACCCGGGCTACGACGCCGCGCCGTCAGGCGCGGCGGGCCAGCATCAGCTTCTTGATCTCGCCGATCGCCTGCGCCGGGTTCAAGCCCTTCGGGCAGGTGCGCGCGCAGTTCATGATGGTATGGCAGCGGTACAGCTTGAACGGGTCTTCCAGATCGTCCAGGCGCGCACCGGTGTCCTCGTCACGCGAGTCGATGATCCAGCGGTAGGCCTGCAGCAGGATCGCCGGACCCAGGTAACGGTCGCCGTTCCACCAGTAGCTCGGGCAGCTGGTCGAGCAGCACGCGCACAGGATGCACTCGTACAGGCCATCGAGCTTCTTGCGGTCCTGCGGCGACTGCAGGCGCTCGCGGTCGGACGGTGCCGGGCTCTGCGTGCGCAGCCACGGCTTGATCGAGGCGTACTGGGCGTAGAAGTGGGTCAGGTCCGGGACCAGATCCTTCACCACCGGCATGTGCGGCAATGGGTAGATCGGGACTTCGGCCTTGCCGCAGTCGTCGATCGCCTTGGTGCACGCCAGCGTGTTGGTGCCGTCGATGTTCATCGCGCACGAACCGCAGATGCCCTCGCGGCAGGAACGGCGGAAGGTCAGGGTCGGGTCGATCTCGTTCTTGATCTTGATCAGCGCATCCAGAACCATCGGACCGCACGTCGCCATGTCCACCTCGTAGGTGTCCACGCGCGGATTCATGCCGTCGTCGGGGTTCCAGCGGTAGACCTTGAAGGTGCGGGGCTGTTTGGCGCCCGGTGACGCCCAGTGGCGGCCCTTCTGGATCTGCGAGTTCTTGGGTAGTGAGAATTCAGCCACGTTGCTCGCTCCGGATCAGTAGACGCGCTTCTTCGGCGGAACCACGGCCACGTCGTCGCTCAACGTGTACATGTGCACCGGGCGGTAATCGATGGCGGTATCGCCAGCCTCGCTGATCGAGCACAGCGTGTGCTTCTGCCAGTGGGCGTCGTCGCGGTCCGGGAAGTCCTCGCGGGCGTGGGCGCCGCGCGATTCGGTGCGGTTCTCGGCAGAAACAATCGTCACCAGTGCCTGGTCGAGCAGGTTGGACAGCTCGTAGGTCTCGATCAGGTCCGAGTTCCAGATCAGCGAACGGTCGGCAACCTTGACGTCGCCGAACGACGCGTGGATCTCGCGCATCTTGCGCACGCCGTCAGCCAGCGTCTCGCCGGTGCGGAACACCGCGGCGTCGAGCTGCATCGTGCGCTGCATCTTGTCGCGGATGACCGCGGTCGGCGTGCCGCCGTTGGCGTTGCGCAGTTTGTCCAGGCGCGCCAGGGCCGAGTCGCAGGCATCGCCGGCCAGGCGCGCCTGCTTGCCGTCGACCTTGACCGTCTCGGCAGCGCGGTTGGCGACGGCGCGACCGAACACGACCAGGTCGAGCAGCGAGTTCGAGCCCAGGCGGTTGGCGCCGTGCACCGACACGCAGGCCGCTTCGCCGATCGCGTACAGGCCCGGGACGACTTCGTCCGGGTTGCCGTTGCGCAGCTGCACCACTTCGCCGTGGTAGTTGGTCGGGATGCCGCCCATGTTGTAGTGGACGGTCGGAATCACCGGGATCGGCTGCTTCTCGACGTCGACGTTGGCGAAGATGCGCGCCGACTCGGCAATGCCGGGCAGCTTTTCGTGGATCACTTCCGGGCCGAGGTGGGTCAGGTCGAGCAGGATGTGGTCCTTGAACTCGCCGACGCCGCGGCCTTCGCGGATTTCCATCGTCATCGCGCGGCTGACCATGTCGCGCGGGGCGAGGTCCTTCACGCTCGGTGCGTAGCGCTCCATGAAGCGCTCGCCGTTGCTGTTGCGCAGGATGCCGCCTTCGCCGCGGACACCCTCGGTGATCAGGCAGCCGGCGCCGTAGATGCCGGTCGGGTGGAACTGCACGAACTCCATGTCCTGCAGCGACAGGCCCGCGCGCAGCGCCATGCCGCCGCCGTCGCCGGTGCAGGTATGGGCCGAGGTCGCCGAGAAGTAGGCGCGGCCGTAGCCGCCGGTGGCCAGCACCGTGCCCTGCGCCTTGAACAGGTGCAGCGTGCCTTCGGCCATGTCCAGCGCAAGCACGCCGCGGCAGGCGCCGTTGGCGTCCATGATCAGGTCGAGGGCGAAGTACTCGATGAAGAACTGCGCGTCATGCGCCAGCGACTGCTGGTACAGCGTGTGCAGGATGGCGTGGCCGGTGCGGTCGGCGGCGGCGCAGGTGCGCTGCGCCGGCGGGCCTTCGCCGTAACGGGTGGTCATGCCGCCGAACGGGCGCTGGTAGATCTTGCCGTCGTCGGTGCGCGAGAACGGAACGCCGTAGTGCTCCAGCTCGATGATCGCCGGGATGGCTTCCTTGCACATGTACTCGATCGCGTCCTGGTCGCCCAGCCAGTCCGAGCCCTTGACGGTATCGAAGAAGTGGTAGCGCCAGTCGTCCTCGCCCATGTTGGCCAGCGCCGCGGCGACGCCGCCCTGCGCGGCCACGGTGTGCGAACGGGTCGGGAACACCTTGGTGATGCAGGCGGTCTTCAGGCCCTTCTGGGCCAGGCCGAAGGTCGCGCGCAGACCGGCGCCACCGGCGCCGACGACGACCATGTCGAAGGTGTGTTCGATGATTTTATAAGCAGGGTTCTTGGAGGCGGCGGCCATGGATCAGGCTCCCAGCGCGATGCGGATGACGGCGAGCACGCTGGCCAATGCCGCGAGAACGCAAACGAAAACGACCGCAAGCTGCGATGCCATCGCCAGCCCCGGGGTATGGACGTAATCCTCGATGATCACCTGCATGCCGAGCTTGGCATGCCAGAACGAGGCGATCAGGAACGCCGACAGCAGCACGGCGTTGCACGGGTGGCCGACCGTGGCGCGCACGCTGGCGTAGTCGTCGCCGATCAGCGACAGGATCAGGCCGATGACATAGATCGACAGGAACACCAGCGCGATCGCGGTGACGCGCTGGACGATGAAGTGGTGGGTACCGTCCTTGGCCGAGCCCAGGCCGCGCGCGGTCTTGAGCGGGTTGCGCAGGCGGTTGTTGTTGATGCTCATGCGCCACCCCGCTGGGCCATCATCGCCAGCAGCCATATGATCACCGTCAGCACCAGGCTGCCGAAGACTGAGATCCAGCTGCTGCGCACGAACGATTCGATGCGGTAGCCGAAGCCGGCGTCCTGCACCAGGTGGCGGATGCCGTTGAGCAGGTGGTAGGACAGCGACCAGCTCCAGCCGAACAGCACCAGGAAGCCCAGCGGCGACCGCGCGCAGGCGGTGAAGGTGCTCCAGGATTCGGGTCCGGCAGCCAGTGCCACCAGCGCCCACACAACGAGCAGGCTGCCCAGGGTCAGGACGATGCCTGTGCCGCGGTGCAGGATCGAGGTCACCATCTGCACCTGCCAGCTGTAGATCTGCATGTGCGGTGACAGGGGGCGTTCGCGGACGCGTGGATCGTTAGCCATGGGCTATGGCGTTCTCTGAGCTGGGCGGCAGGTGCCGCGTGGCGGGGAAGCGTGGTGACGCGTCAGAAATCGATGCAGCGGCCGTTCTTTTCCCAGTCGCCGTAGCGGGTCGGTTCGGGGCCTTCGCGCCCGCCGTGCTCCTTTGGCCTGTTGGGATCCGTCAATGGCGCGGGCTGCGGAGTCGAATCTGCCTCGGGCGCTTCAACGGGTGGGGTTTGGCCTATCATCACGGCGCTGAATGTTAATTCCCGCGCCCCATGCATGACAACCCGCAGGCCGTCGCCGGCCCCGCCTTCGCCCTGCCCGACCATCGCCTGATCGCGCTCAGCGGGCGTGATGCGGTCGCTTTTGCGCAGGCGCAGTTCATGAACGACGTCGGCCTGCTTGAGCCGCGCAGCTGGCAGTGGAATGGCTGGCTGACGCCGAAAGGGCGCGTCGTGGCGCTGTTCGCTTTGCTGAAACTGTCCGATGAGCAGCTTTGGCTGCTGCTGCCCGATGCCGACCCTGTCGAGTTGGCAGCCGCCCTGCAGCGCTTCGTGTTTCGCAGCAAGGTCAAGATCGAAGTTCGCCAGGATCTGCACGTCAGCGGCTCCTTTGCGGCACCGGCGATGGCACAAGGCTCCGCCCTCGGCGGTGATGACGGGGTCGAGACGGTGGAAATGGACCTGGGCGGCGACGCCGGGCCGCGCAGCCTGCGCATGGCGCTTGCCGCCAGCGCCACAGCCGATGCGCAGGCGCTGGCGCGCTGGCAGGCCTACGACCTCGAGCACGGCCTGCCGCGCCTGCCCGCCTCCCAGGCCGGTCACTGGACGCCGCAGCAGCTGTCCCTGGATCGTCTGCAGGCCTTCAGCGTGAAGAAGGGGTGCTATCCGGGCCAGGAAATCGTCGCGCGCACGCATTTCCTCGGCCAGGCCAAACGGGGCCTGGCGTTGCTCGAGAGCGATGCGGCTTTGGCCGCCGGCACGGACGTGATGGCCGGAGCGGTTCCGCTGGGCAAGCTGGTGGCCGGTTCCGATGCCGATGGGCGGCATGTTGCCCTGGCCGTGCTGCCGCTGGAGCGCGAGGCACAGCCGATGAGCGCGGGCGATGCCGCCTTGCGCGAGTTGCCGCTGCGCGACGGACTGCGACGCTGACACCGAGTAGCCCGGGTAAGCGAAGCGCACCCGGGGTAGCCGCCGCATCAACCCGGGTGCGCTTCGCTTACCCGGGCTACGTTTCGCTGCTGGCGCCAATGCTCGTGCCACGCCTGGAACATCAGCACGTTCCACAGGTGCGTGTGCCACTTGCGCTCGCCGTCGAGGAACTTGCGCCAGATGCCGTGCACGGCAGCGGCGTCGAAATAGCCTTCTTCGCGCAGGCGCTGCTCGTCCAGCAGTGCTGAGGCCCAGTCGCGCAGGTCGCCGCGCAGCCAGTCGCTGACCGGCGCGCCAAACCCGCGCTTGCCGCGGTCGACCATCTCGTCCGGCAAATAACGCCGCAGGACCTGCTTGAGCAGGTATTTGTTGCCCTTGGCGTGGCGCTTGAACGCCAGCGGCAGCGACCAGGCGAACTCCGCCACGTGCCAGTCCAGCAACGGCGCCCTCGCCTCCAGGCTCACCGCCATGCTGGTCCGGTCAACCTTGCACAGCAGGTCTTCGGGCAGATAGACGCTGAAGTCGGCCAGCATCATCGCGTCGGCGGCCGTGCCGGCGCCGTGCAACGGATCGGGCTGGTCGTAGAGCGTCGCCGGCAGCTTCGCACCCGGTACTGCGCAGGCCGGGTCGCGCCAGCGCGCGATGCGCTGGCGGTAGACGTCGCCAATACCGCCGGCACCCATTTCGGCCGCAAGCGCTGCGAAGCCGCCGGTGCGGGAGGCTTCGCCATGGCCGGTCGCACTGCGCGCCAGGGCCTTGCGCAGCGGCGACGGCACGCGACGCTGCCAGCGCCAGTTGCGCAATGCGCGCTCGTAACGCTTGTAGCCAAAGAACAGCTCGTCGCCTCCGTCACCCGACAGGGCCACGGTGACCGCACTGCGCGCCAGGCGCGCCACCAGCGCGGTCGGCACCTGCGAGGCGTCGGCGAACGGTTCGTCGAACATCGCCGGCAGCGTCGGCACCACCGCAAGCGCATCGCTGCCGCTGACGTACAGCTCGGTGTGCGCGGTATGCAGATGATCGGCGACCTCGCGCGCAAGGTGCGCCTCGTCATGGTGCGAGCGCTCGAAGCCGATGGTGAAGCTGCGCACCGGATGCCGGCTCTGCGCCTGCATCAGCGCGGTGACGATCGAGGAATCGGTGCCGCCCGACAGGAACACGCCGACCGGTACGTCGGCGACCATGCGCAGGCCGACCGCCTCGCGCAGGAGTTCGTCGAGGCGGTTCTCGGCTTCGCGCTCGTCGCCCTTGAAGGGCGCCCGCAGCGCCGCTTCCATGCGTTCGCGTGGATCCCAGTAGCGGCGCTGGTCGCGTGCCGGATCATGCGCGCCGGCACCGCCCGCCACCGCCGCTGCGTCGATGCGCAGCAGCGTGCCTGGCATCAGCTTGAACGTGCCTTCGTGGATTGCATGCGGCGCCGGGATGTAATCCAGTCGCAGCAGCAGCGCGAGCGCATCGCGGCTGACGCCGTTGTCGAAATCCGGGTGCCGCCACAGCGCCTTGAGCTCGGAGCCGAACACGAAGGTTTCACCGGCCCAGCCGTAGTACAGCGGCTTCTTGCCGACGCGGTCGCGGGCCAGCCAAAGGCAGCGTTCCTGGCGGTCCCACAGTGCGATGGCGAACATGCCGTTGCAGCGGGCGATCGCGTCTTCCACGCCCCACTCCACCACCGCGGCCAGCAGCACTTCGGTGTCGGAGTGGCCGCGGAAGGCGTGGCCGCGCGCGACCAGCACCTCGCGCAGCTCGGCGAAGTTGTAGACCTCGCCGTTGTAGGCGATGACGAAGCGGTGGTCGCTCGACGCCATCGGCTGATGTCCCAGCGGCGACAGGTCGAGGATGCTAAGTCGTCGATGGGCGAGCGCGATGCCCGCCTCCGCTTCCGTCCAGACACCGCGATCATCCGGGCCCCGATGGACCAGCGCATCGCCCATCGCGCCAGCGAGCGTCGTCAGCCGCTCATCACTGGCGTCGGGGGTGGCGCGCAACAATCCGGCGAGACCGCACATCGGTAGTCCTCAGAAGCGGGAACGGAACAGCCAAACCCATGGTGTCATCCCGGCAACATGCGGTCACCCCGAGCGAAGCAAGGGATGACCGTGCCGGCGGATGACGGCAAGGGTATCTCAGGCCAGCCGATCCGCCGCCGCCACGATGTCGTCCTCGCCCGGAATCACCAGGAATGCAGCGCCGGCCAGCGGCGTGTAGGTGTCGACGCCGACGACGCGCTGGAACGGCCGCGCACCGTGCGTTCCCTTGAAGAGCCCGCCTTCGGCGATCGCGGTCAGGACGCCTTCGCCCACGCCAGCGCTGTGGCGGCCTTCGTCGACGATCAGCAGGCGCCTGGCGCTGCGCGCCTGCTCGCGGATGTAGTCCTCGTTGAGCGGCACCAGCCAGCGCAGGTCGACCACGCGGGTCTTCCAGCCATGCTTGGCCTCGATGGTCCGCGCCGCGCGCAGGCTCATCGGCACGCCGTTGCCGTAGCTGAAGATCACCAGGTCGTCGTTGCCTTCGCCGTAGACGCGACCCTCGCCCAGCGTCATCGCTTCGTCGGGCTTGGGATAGCTCGTCAGCCAGGCGCCGTCGCCGGCTTCGTACAGGTCCTTGGTCATGTACAGCGCGATCGGCTCCAGGAACACGCTCACCCGTCCGTCCACCTTGGCCAGCGCCGTCAACGTGCGCAGCATCGTCGCCGCGTCGTCACCGCGCGACGGGCAACCCACCACCAGGCCCGGGATGTCGCGCAGCGCAGTGATCGAGTTGTCGTTGTGGAAGTGGCCGCCGAAGCCGCGCTGGTAGCCCAGGCCGGCAATGCGCACGACCATCGGATTGGCGAACTGGTTGTTGCTGAAGAACTGCAGGCTTGCCGCCTCGCCGCGGATCTGGTCGCAGGCGTTGTGGAAGTACGCCAGGTACTGGATTTCGGGGATTGGCAGCATGCCGACGTTGGCGAAGCCCTGGGCCATGCCCAGGATCATCGTCTCGTCGAGCAGCGTGTTGAACACGCGGCGCGGGCCGAAGGCCTTCTGCAAGCCCTTGGTGACGGTGTAGACGCCACCCTTCTGCGCCACGTCCTCGCCGAACAGCAACGTCTCGGGGTACTTGGCGAAGATGTCGTGCAGGGCGTTGTTGATCTGGATCGCCAGATGCCGTGGCGGCTGGTTCTCCGGCAGCTTGGCCTCGCTGCCGAACACTTCCAGGCGGCGCGGGCCGTAATCGGCCCGCCTGGCTTCGGCGGCGACCTTGGCCGGCGTGTACGGCGCCAATGGCGCGATCACTTCGGCCAGATTGTCGAGCTTGGGACGACGGTCGGCCTCGTCGGCGGCGGCGAAGCACCTCTTGCGGGTCTGCTCGTACAGGTCGAGGACTTCGTCCTTCGACATCAGGCCCGACTCCAGCGCGATCGCGGCAGAGCGCAGCAACGGGTCGGTGGCCTCGACCGCGCACAGCTCCTCGATCGAACGCCATTCGATCTCGAAGTCGGTGCCGGCGTGACCCATGATGCGGGTCGTCTTCAGGTGCAGGAAGGTCGGACGGCGCGTGCTGCGGCAATGTTCGACGGCGCGCTGCACGTCGCCGTAGCCGGCGGCCAGGTCGAGGCCGTCGGCAGTGAAGTAATCCAGGCCGTCCATGTTGCGGAAGCGGTTGCCGATCCAGCCACCGGGGGTCTTCACCGAGATGCCGATGCCGTTGTCCTCGCAGACGAACAGGACCGGCGCCGGCAGCTTCTGGTACGCGGTCCAGGCGGCGGCGTTGAATGCGGTCTGCGCAGTGGCGTGGTTGGCCGACGCGTCGCCGAAGGAGCAGATCGTGATGCTGTCGTCCGGAACCGGCAACGCGTGACCCAGGCGCTTGCCGGCTTCGATGGCGACCGCCGTGCCCAGTGCCTTGGGCAGGTGCGAGGCGATGGTCGAGGTCTGCGGCAGGACCCACAACGGCTTGCTGCCCCAGACCTTGTGGCGGCCACCGCTGGCCGGGTCGTCCTTGCTGGCGGCGAACGACAGGGCCGAATCCATCACCGGGTCACGCGGCTTGCCATCTGCGCCCGGCAACTTGCGGAAGCGCTCGGCCATGAAGCCGCCGGAGCGGTAGTGCAGGAATGCCGGATCGGTATGGCGGGTCAGGCGCGCCACCATCGCGTTGCCTTCGTGACCGCTGGAGCCGATCGTGTAGAAGACCTTGTTCTGCACGCGCAGCACGCGCGCCATCAGGTCGAGGTGGCGGCTGACCAGCTGCGACTCGAACAGCTCGCGGAATCCGCGCGCATCAAGCGCACTGCCCTCGAGGATCGCCTCGCCTGCAGCCGGGCGCGCATCGGCGTGGCCGTTCCAGGCCTTGACGAACTCGCTGAAGTTGACGTCGCAGATCTCGGCCCGGTTGAGGCCTTTCATGCGCGCGGGGATCGGATTGGGCAGTACGGACATTTTGCTGGTTCTCGGAAGTCGTCCCGCGCCGGGCGCGGGAGCTGGTATGGCGGTTGTGAAGCAGTCGGCGCGACGAAATCAGTCCGGCAGCGCCAGGCGCGAGGCGACCTCGACCGGAGGCGCCGCCATGGCGACAAAGCCCGGCGTCTTCATCACGCGGGCCAGCCAATCGCGTATCTGCGGGTAGCGCGAGACGTCGAAGCCACCTTCGTCGGCAACGACGGTGTAGGCGAACAGGGCGATGTCGGCGATGCCATAGGCCTCGCCGCTGAACCACTCGTGCTGGGCGGCCAGGTGCTGTTCCATCACGACCAGCGCCTGGTGACCGCGCTCGCGCAACTGCTCCAGCGTGGCCCGGCGCGGCGAGTCCAGCGTCGTCCAGCCACGGATGAAGCGCGCAACCGCGACATACGGTTCATGGCTGTACTGCTCGAAGAACATCCAGCTCAGCACCTGCGCACGCTGCCAGGCATCGCCCGCCCAGAACGGCGTGCCTTCGGCCAGCCAGCACAGGATCGCGTTGGACTCGGTGAGGATGCGACCGTCCTCGAGCTCGACCATCGGCACCTTGCCGTTGGGATTCTTGCCCAGGTATTCGGGCGTGCGTGTTTCGCCGCAGGTGCTGTCGATCTCGACCCACTTGAACTCGCGGCCAAGCTGGGTCAGCAACAACTTCAGCTTGTGGCAGTTGCCCGAACAGGAATAGCCATAGACGGTGATCATGTGCGCTCCTCGCGTGTGCGTCGGGCGAGCCACTGCTCGCGCGACTGACCCCAGATTTCGATCTCGTTGGTATCGAATGGCACCGGCAGGCGGCCCATGCGCAGGTAGCGCGAGCCGAGCTTGGCAGCAACGGTCTTGGAATTGGTGTTCTGCGGATCGATGGTGTGGATCACCTCGGTCCAGCCCAGGTGATCGATGGCCCAGTCGATGGAGACAGCCGCCGCCTCGGGCCCGAAGCCCTTGCCCCAGTGCCTGCGGACGATGCTCCAGCCGACTTCCGTGCCCGGCCAGCCTTCCGGCTGCCAGGGTCCGACGCGCCCTACCCATTCGCCGCTGGCCTTCTCGATGACCGAGAACATGGCGAAGCCCTTGAGGTGCCACACGCCGATCATCGCGGCGAAGTTGCGCCACGCCATCGGCCGCGCTTCGGCGCCACCGATGAAGCGTGTGGCTTCTTCGTCGGCACGAAACGCCGCCCACGCGTCGAAATCGCCCGCCTGCGGCGGACGCAGAAGCAGGCGCGGGGTTTCGAGCTGGATGTCGAAGACAGACACGTGTGACTTCTCCGGAGGCGTTCTTCAGCCGTCATCCCCGCGAACGCGGGGATCCAGTGGCTGGGTTCCCGTCATCGCGGGAACGGCGGTTTACCGGTTCAAAACGCGCTGATGCCCGTCAGCTCACGGCCGATCACCAACTGATGCACGGTTTCGGTGCCCTCGTAGGTGATCACCGACTCCAGGTTGAGCGCGTGGCGGATCGCCGCATGCTCGGTGGTGATGCCGGCGCCGCCGAGCAGGTCGCGGCACTCACGTGCGATGTCGATGGCCATGCGGCAGTTGTTCCACTTGGCCAGCGACACCTGCGCCGGCTGCATGGCACCGGCGTCCTTGAGGCGGCCGAGCTGAACCACCAGCAACTGCGCCAGGGTGATGCGGCGCGCCATCTCGGCCATCTTGATCTGGGCGCTCTGCGTCGCCGCCACGGGACGGTCGAACAGGATGCGTTCCTTGGTGTAGTTCAGCACCTCGTCGAGGCAGGCGATCGCCGCACCGATCGGGCCCCAGGTGATGCCGTAACGCGCCTGAGTCAGGCAGCCCAGCGGACCCTTGAGGCCCTTCACATTGGGCAGGCGGTTGCTGTCCGGCACGCGCACGTTGTCGAAGAACAGCGAGCTGGTCACCGACGCGCGCAGGCTCATCTTGTGCTTGATTTCCTGCGCGGCGAAACCGGGCATGCCCTTCTCGACGATGAAACCCTGGATGCCCTCGTCGGTTTGCGCCCAGACGATCGCGATGTCGGCGACATTGCCGTTGGTGATCCACATCTTGGAACCGTTGAGCACCCAGTCGCCGCCGTCACGCCTGGCGTGGGTCTTCATGTTGGCCGGATCGGAACCACCGTGCGGCTCGGTCAGGCCGAAGCAGCCGATGACCTTGCCCGCGGCCATGTCCGGCAGCCAGCGCATGCGCTGCTCTTCCGAACCGTAGGCATAGATCGGGTACATGCACAGCGAGGACTGCACGCTTACGAAGCTGCGGATGCCGCTGTCGCCGCGCTCGAGTTCCTGGCAGATCAGGCCATAGCTGACCGCGTTGAGGCCGGCGCAGCCGTACTTCTCCGGCAGCGAGGAACCGAGCAGACCCAGTTCGGCGATCTCGCCGACCAGCTCCTTCGGGAAACGGGCCTGGTCGAACGCGTCACCGATGATCGGAATCACGCGCTCGTTGGTGAAACGCGCCACCGTGTCCTGTACGGCGCGCTCCTCGTCAGTGAGCAGGGAGCGGACGTCGTAGAGATCGTACGGGTGCAGGGCCATGGTGCGCTCGACTGTGGAAAGACAGCCATTGTAATGGCCGCCGGCGCCGCGGGTAGTCCTGAAGCGCTGTAGACCCCTGTTTTTCCTAGGTCTTTGCGGACGTGAACACGCAACCAGGGCGCTTCGTTTGCCCTCCCCCTACGAACTGACGAAGACCGTGAAGTAACTCGCCGAAGCGTCGTCCGCCGGGCCGGGGATTGCGCAGCAGTGGGCCATGGATGGCCCACGCCCCGCATTCGGACAGGATGTCCGACTAAGGGGCGGAGCAATCCCCGGCCCGGCGGACGACGCCCTGCCGGAGCCAACTGCCCAACGACGACGCCCTGCCGCAGCCAACTACTCAACGTCCATGGATTCCCGCCTGCGCGGGAATGACGGGTTCGGCGCAAAAGAAAGGGGCCGGATTGCTCCGGCCCCTCGGGTATTGCGCAGCAATGGAACGGACGATCAGCCCTGGGTCGAACCCGTCGAGGCCGAAGCGGTCTGGGTCACGACCTGGCCGTCGATGACCGGCAGGCGGTTGTTGACCGGACGCTCGTCCATGCGGATGGTCTGCTCGGCGCCGTCGTAACGGTAGGTCACGTCATAACCGACCACCTTGTCCTCTTCACCCAGCAGGATCTGGTTGCCCGGCTTGCTGTCGGTGCGCATCGAACCGGTGGTGCCGTCCGGATTGCGGTAGGTCACGTTGTAACCGACCACGCGCGAAGACTGCGACGTCGACGAAGTGGTGTGGCACTGGCGCTCGGTGCGGCTGGTGACCTTGCCGCCGACATGGCGCTTGTCCACCGTGTTGCCGATGAAGCCGCCCGCGACAGCGCCCGCGGCGGTCGCAGCCTTGCGGCCGTTGCCGCTGCCGATCTGGTTGCCGACCAGGCCGCCGATCACGGCGCCGGCTACGGTGCCGCCCACGTTGCCGTCACGCTCCGGAGCGCGCTCCTGCACGACCACGTCCTCGCAGACCTCGCGCGGGGTCGAAGTGGTGCTGGTCTCGCGCACCGCATCGGTGCCGATCACGGTGGCGTACAGCTTTTCCTTCTCGTTGATCGGCTTGACGTTGAGGACGTCGGCGTACTCGATCTTGCCCGACTGGATGGAGCCGTCGGCCGCCATGTCGCCGTCCTGGCCGACCGGCTGGCCATTGGCATCAACCTGGGCCTGCGCGTTGTCGCTGCCACGGAAGCTGTTGAAGGCCGCGACTGCAACGCCGCCGACCAGCAGCGAAGCCAGGGCGACTGCGAGGATGTTCTTGTTCATTTCAGGCCTCTGCTGCGGGATTTCGCCCGCGGGTTGGTGGATGGCGCCATTCGAACACTGCGATCCTGAACGGCCGCCGATTTTTTAACATCAAGCTGTCGCAACTGTGAACCTGGTTTGGCGGCGTGTTAGCGTCATTGCGACCGCCGTCAAATTACATCTGCCATGGCCAACCCACTCACCGCTCCCCTGCTGGCCTTCCTGGGCAAGCTCAGCTTCCCGCGCCTGTTCGTGCTGACCGCCGCCCTTTTCGTGGTGGACCTGGCCGTGCCCGACTTCGTGCCCCTGGCCGACGAGATCCTGCTGGGCCTGGGCACCCTGCTGCTGGCCAGCTGGAAGAAGCGCAAGGACCCGGGTCTGCCGCCCGCGCCCCGCGCCCCCCGCTGAACCGCGCGACCGCCTGAACGTGGCCCTGCTGGTCGACAGCCACTGCCATCTGGACGCGGCCGAGTTCGACGGCGACCGTGACCAGGTGGTCGCGCGCGCGCGCCAGGCCGGCGTCACCCGCCAGGTCGTGCCGGCCGTCGATGCCGCCGGCTGGCCGAAGCTGCGCCAGGCCTGCCCGGCCGGCAGCGGCCTGTACCCGGCCTACGGCCTGCATCCGATGTATTTGTCGGCGCACCGCGACGAACACCTGCCGCTGCTGCGCGAATGGATCGAACGCGAGCGCCCGTTGGCAGTGGGCGAATGCGGTCTCGACTACTTCGTCGAAGGCCTCGATGCGCAACAACAGATGCACTTCTTCGAAGGCCAGCTGCAGCTTGCGCGCGAGTTCGACCTGCCGGTCATCGTGCATGCGCGTCGCGCCGTCGATGCGGTGATTGCCGCCATTCGCCGCGTCGGCGGACTGCGCGGCGTCGTCCACAGCTACTCGGGAAGCGAAGAGCAGGCACGGCAGTTATGGCGCGCAGGCTTCATGCTCGGACTCGGCGGCCCGGTGACCTACGACCGCGCCAATCGCCTGCGCAAGCTGGCGGCATCGATGCCGCTGGAGCACCTGCTGCTGGAAACCGATGCGCCGGACCAGCCCGATGCAGGCATTCGCGGGCAGCGCAACGAGCCTGCGCGGTTGCCGCAAGTGCTGGCCGTCATCGCAGGTCTGCGCGGTATCGAAGCCGAAGAACTGGCTCGCGCGACGACGGCCAATGCCGAACGCCTGTTTGCGTTGCCCGCGTAGGCACTACTTTCGCTTCAGCAGCAATTCCAGCGCGCGACCGACCGCGGCGAATGCGAACGTGCCGGTGATGTGCGTGGCCGCGCCGAGCCCTGCGCCGCAGTCCAGTTTCAGTGCGGCGTCCCCGCTGACCTGCGGCCGCACGCCGCAGACGCTGCCGTCGGGCTGCGGATACTTGACGTTCTCCAGCGAGTAGATCGCCGAGATGCCGAAGTAGCGATCGGTGTTCTTCGGGAAGTTGAACTCGCTGCGCAGCTTCTTGCGCACCAGCGCCAGCATCGCATCGTGCTCGGTGCGCGACAGGTCGCGAACGCGCACCAGCGTTGCATCGGTGCGCCCGCCGGCCGAGCCGACAACGATCAGCGGCAGCTTGCGGCGACGGCACCATGCGGCCATCTCGACCTTGGTGCGGAAGCTGTCGCAGGCATCGACCACCAGGTCGAACCCGCGGTCGAGCATCTCCGCCAGGTTCGAAGGCGTGACGAAACTCGCCACGGCCTCGACCGTGATCTGTGGATTGATCGCACGACAGCGTTCGGCCATCGCCTCGACCTTGGCGCGGCCGTACTGGCCGGCCAGGGCCGGCAGCTGGCGGTTGGTGTTGGACACGCACAGGTCATCGGCATCGATCAGGGTCAGGTGGCCGATGCCGGTGCGTGCCAGCGCCTCCACCAGCCATGAGCCGACGCCGCCCATGCCGACGACGGCAACGCGACAAGTGGACAGGCGGGCAATGGTTCCGACGCCGTAAAGGCGGTCGACCCCGGCGAAGCGCTCGAGCCAGGCCGGGTCCAGGGTGGTGATGGTCATGTGCGACATTGTAAGGGACCACGGGCTGTGGCCGGCCGCGGACCGCGTGATATGGTTCCGCGCAACTTGCAAGGAGCACCGGCAATGAGCAACCCACAGCCCAGCAGCGTCAAGCCAGGCAGCAACGCGACCAAGTACCTGTTCCTGTTCCTGATCGGCCTGGTCATCGGCGTGGTCGCGACCGTGATGGCGCTGCGTGCGATCGATGCCCGCAAGGACCATTTCCACGGCAGCGTGATGCACGTCCAGCAGTGGCACCTGGGCCAGCTCAAGCAGAAGGTCGAGCAGAACCGTTGCGCGGCGACCGACGTCCTGCCCCATTTCAAGGCGCTGCGGGTGATGGCCGACGACCTGGAGCCGGCCTTCCCGGACCTCGCCGACGACAAGCGCTTCGGCGAACACGCGAGCAGCATGCGCGCCAAGCTCGACGCCGCACTCGCCAGCCCGCCGCTCAACTGCGCCGGCGTCGGCACGGTCAACACCCAGATCGGCGAGGCCTGCAAGGCCTGCCACCAGGACTTCCGCGGCTGAGCAGGAGGAGCCGGCTGGCCTGGCGGGCTGACATCGTCACGCCATCACCAGCAAGCTGGCTCCCGCCACAACGGAACAAGCGACCGCCGGCGCCATTGATCGCCGGTTCACCCGGGCGCGGCTAGCGTGAATGCGTGGCGTGCCGCCCTCGTGCGGCGATCGCCACTTACCTCCACAAAGGAGTCGCGCATGAGTTCCCAGAATCTCCGCCTGCTTGGTATTGCCGCCGCTGCCATGGTCGCGCTTGCGGGTTGTGCCACGTCTCCGTCCCCCGGCTACAGCAGTGCGCCGGCACCGTCCTACGGTGGTAGCAGCAATTCCTGCTACGACTGCGGCACGGTCACCCGGATCGAACAGGTCGCCGCCGGCACCACGGCCCCCAGCGCCACCGGCGCCATCCTCGGCGGCATCGTCGGCGCCGTCGCCGGCCACGAGATCTCCGCCCATACCGGTGGCAGCAAGGGCAACCAGAATGTTGCGGCCGCCGCTGGCGCCGTCGGCGGCGCCGTTGCCGGCAACGCAATCCAGAAGAACACCGGCAGCCCGGCCTATAACGTTTATGTGCGCCTGAACGATGGTCGCACCACCGTCGTCACGCAGAAGGACCTCGAAGGCATTCGCGAAGGTTCGTTTGTCCGCGTGAATAACGGACGCGCCTGGCTGCAGTAACTAACCCTGGAAACAAATGGGAGCGTTAACAGCGAATGTCGGGAATGTTTGGAAACTTCGCGCGTGACCGGATGCACGCGCGCCATTCCCTTCGCGGCAGGCATCGTCCGCATAAAGAAAAAACCCGGCCAAGGCCGGGTTTTTTCCATACCGGGCGCCGCAAGCGGCGCGCCAGTGACTTCCGTCGTTGGCCCTGTAATCAGAGCGGCTGGACGGCGTCTGCCTGCAGGCCCTTCTGGCCCTGGACGACGGTGAAGGAGACCTTCTGGCCTTCCTTCAGGCTCTTGAAGCCCTGCGACTGGATGGCGCGGAAGTGCACGAACACGTCCTCACCATTTTCGCGGCTGATGAAGCCGAAGCCCTTGGCATCGTTGAACCACTTGACGGTACCGGTTTCACGGTTCGACATGTTTACTTGCTCCTTGGAACGTTTGGTTGATAACGCGGCGGTAGGCTGCGTGCTGGTTGCAAGGAGGAAGCGAGGTGCAACGATGTAGCGGATCGATGGATCAACCGCATCGGGCCACGATTCACGGTGACCCTGGCAAACACAGCGCCCGCAAAGTACCCCGGGCCGGGTGAAAATGCAATCTGGGCAAAGTCATGGTCTGACAGGGGGTAATTAGTATGGAATTGCAGGGGATTTATTACGTATTGGCCGGGCTTCTGATGCTGGTCGGGATAGCCGGCACGGTATTGCCGGCCCTGCCCGGCCTGCCCCTGGTATTCGCCGGCATGTTGCTGGCGGCCTGGGCCGGGGATTTTCGCGAGGTCGGCTGGGTGCCGCTGGTGATACTGGGCCTGCTGACCGTGTTCTCGCTGGGCATCGACCTGCTGGCCACCTCGATCGGCGCCAAGCGCGTCGGGGCGAGCCGGCTCGCCGTGGTCGGGGCGGTACTGGGCACGTTTGCCGGGCTGTTCTTCGGGCCGGTCGGGCTGTTCGCCGGACCGTTCGTCGGCGCCCTCGGCGGCGAGCTGATCCATGGCCGGGAAGTACGCAAGGCGGCCAAGGTCGGATTCGGCACCTGGCTCGGCATTGTCTTCGGCGTGGTCCTCAAGCTCGGCCTGGCGTTCGCCATGCTCGGCCTGTTCGCCTTCGCCTGGTTTTTCTGATGGCCGTTTTTCCGCTGGCCGGTTCTTCCGAAGAGCCACAGCGGGCACCATTGCGTTGCTTCCCGGACAACTTCCGTTAACGACCGTGGCATCGAACCGATGCCACACTTCCTGTCGCGACATCAACCGCATCGAGCCCCCCGCATGCCGCCAGTTCGCAATAAGCGCTTCCGCCTGCCCCGTCCTTTCCTGCCGCATCCGCTGTTGTTGATCGCCGCCGCGCCGGTGCTGGCGCAGGCGCAGGTTCCGGCCACCCCGGCTACGCCCGAGGCCTGCGTTTCCATCAACGCCGATGCCGACCGCCTCGCCTGCTACGACGCCGTGCACGGCCACAAGGCACGCGACACGCGTGGTGCCGACATCGCCGCCAAGGAGGCCAAGGCCATCCAGAAGAACCTGGAGATCGCCGAGGAGGTCGTGCCCGAAGCCACGCCGGACGCGGTGGCCACGGAGCCGGCGCGCGGCGGTGGCGAGCTGTACCCGATGGAGGATCCCCTGCACAGCGCCGTGGCCAACGCCGGCAAGGGTTCGCTGCTCGACAGCCGCTGGGAGCTGGCCCGGGACTCCAAACTGGGCATCTTCAACTTCCGCGCCTACAAGCCGGTCTACCTGCTACCCGCGTTCTGGAGCAGCGATGCCAACGAGACCCCGCATTCCCCCAATCCCAACAACACCGTGCCGGGGCCCATTCCGGTCGACGCGCTGGAAGCCAAGTTCCAGCTGAGCTTCAAGACCAAGGCCTGGGAGAACATCTTCGGCGACAACGGCGACCTGTGGCTGGCCTATACCCAGGCCTCGCACTGGCAGGTCTACAGCGCCGAAACGTCACGTCCGTTCCGCGAGACCAACTACGAACCGGAGGTCATGCTGACCTTCCGCAACAACTACCAGATCGGTGGCTGGAACGGCCGCCTCGCCGGGATCGGCATCAACCACCAGTCCAATGGCCGCGCCGATCCCCTGTCGCGCAGCTGGAACCGCGTGGTCGGCATGATCGGCCTGGACCGCGAGAACTGGGCGCTGACGATCCGCCCGTGGTGGCGTGTGTCGGAGAGCGAGAACGACGACAACAACTCCGACATCGAGGATTTCGTCGGTCGCGGCGACGCCACCCTGGTGTACGTGCGCGGTGGCCATCAGTTCTCGGTGATGGGGCGGCACTCACTGCGCGGCGGCGACCGCTCGCACGGCGCGGTGCAGCTCGACTGGGGCTTTCCGATCAACAACAGCCTGCGCGGCCACATCCAGGTCTTCGACGGCTATGGCGAAAGCCTGATCGACTACAACCATCGTGCGACCTACATCGGCCTGGGTATCTCGCTGCTGGAGTGGTACTGACCTGACACGTACCGGTCGCGGTCCAAGCGACCGGTGCCTGCGATCATGGCGGCCAACTTCCGCAGGAGTTTCAATGGCAGGAGACGTCACCGTGAGAATGCGCCGCATCCTTTCGCTCGATGGCGGCGGCATCCGTGGCCTGGTCAGCTGCGTCTGGCTGGCCGGCGTCGAAGATGCCCTCGCCCAGGCTGGAAAATCCGGCGGGCTGCTTCGCAACTTCGACCTGATTGCCGGCAGTTCGACCGGCGCACTGATCGCATGCGGACTGGCCATGGGGCTGCCGCCGCAGCAGCTGGCCGACCTCTATCGGCAGCAACGGCACGTGATCTTTCCCGGCATGGCGCAGCGGTTGTGGTCGCGGGCCGGACGGACCTTCACCCAGGGCGTGTCGGCACCGCGCTATGACGGCAAGGGCCTGGAAAAGGTCCTCAGGAACGTCTTCGGCACGACCACGCTGGGCCAGGCGAAGAAGCCGCTGTTGATCACCAGCTACGACACGATTTCGCGAACGCCGATCGTGTTCAAGAGCTTCAAGTCCGAGCACGCGGACCTGCCGATGTGGGACGTGTGCCGTGCGTCGACGGCAGCGCCGACCTACTTCCCGGCGCACCCGATGGTGGTCGAGGGACGCAAGCGGGCGATGATCGATGGTGGCGTCGTCGCCAACAACCCGACCGCCTGCGCGATCGCCGAGGCCCTGCGCAAGGATGCCCGCGTCGACAGTGCCCAGGACCTGGTGGTGCTGTCGGTCGGCAGCGGCGAGCGCAACCGTCCGATCGACCTGAAGTCGGCGCAGGAATGGGGCGCGCTGGAATGGGCCATTCCCATCATCGACGTGCTGTTCGATGGCAACACCGACGCGGTCGATTACATCGCCCAGCACCTGGTGGGCGATGGTTACTTCCGCCTGCAGGCAGAGCTGCTGACCGGGCTGGACGATCTGGATGACGTCAGCGCGACCAATGTCGCCGGACTGGAAGCGATGGCGCAGGCGTATCTGCTGCAGGCGGAGACGCGCAGGAAGCTGGTGGACCTGGTGGGGCGGCTGTAGCGGTCACGCAACCGACAGCCAGGATCAAGAGGGATCCTGGCGTTCGCCGGGATGACGGTGGGGGGGGATTACTCCACCACCACCGGAATCTTGCCGATCTTTGCCTGCCACTCGCGCGGGCCGGTCTTGTGCACCGATTCACCGGTGGAGTCGACGGCGACGGTCACCGGCATGTCCTCCACCTGGAACTCGTAGATCGCTTCCATGCCCAGGTCGGCGAAGCCGACCACGCGCGCGGCCTTGATCGCCTTCGACACCAGGTAGGCAGCGCCGCCGACGGCCATCAGGTAGGCCGAGCCGTGCTTGCGGATCGCCTCGATCGCGGCAGGACCGCGCTCGGCCTTGCCGACCATGCCGAGCAGGCCGGTCTGGCTGAGCACCTGCTCGGTGAACTTGTCCATGCGCGTGGCCGTGGTCGGGCCGGCCGGACCGACGACTTCGTCGCGCACCGGATCGACCGGGCCCACGTAATAGATGAAGCGGCCCTTGAGGTCGACCGGCAGCGGCTCGCCCTTGTTGAGCATGTCGACCATGCGCTTGTGCGCGGCATCGCGGCCGGTCAGCAGCTTGCCGTTGAGCAGCAGCACCTCGCCCGGCTTCCAGCTGGCCACGTCTTCGCGGGTGAGCGTGTCGAGATTGACGCGACGGCCCTTGGACGCGTCGTAGGTCAGCTGCGGCCAGTCTGCCAGCGACGGCGGATCGAGCATCACCGGGCCGCTGCCATCGAGCGTGAAATGCGCGTGGCGCGTGGCCGCGCAATTGGGGATCAGCGCCACCGGCAGGTTGGCCGCGTGGGTCGGGTAATCCTTGACCTTGATGTCGAGCACCGTCGTCAGGCCGCCCAGGCCCTGCGCACCGATGCCGAGCGCGTTGACCTTCTCGAACAGCTCCAGGCGCAGCTCCTCGGCGCGGTTGGACGCGCCGCGCTGCTGCAGCTCGGTGATGTCGATCGGCTCCATCAGCGCTTCCTTGGCCAGCAGCATCGCCTTCTCGGCGGTGCCGCCGATACCGATGCCGAGCATGCCTGGCGGGCACCAGCCGGCGCCCATCGTCGGCACGGTCTTGAGCACCCAGTCGACGATCGAGTCCGACGGATTGAGCATCGCGAACTTGGACTTGGCTTCCGAACCGCCGCCCTTGGCTGCGACGATCACCTCGACCGTGTTGCCCGGCACCACCTTGACGTTGACCACGCCGGGGGTGTTGTCCCTGGTGTTGGTCCGCTTGCCCGCCGGATCGGCGAGCACCGACGCGCGCAGCTTGTTGTCCGGATGGTTGTAGGCGCGGCGCACGCCCTCGTGGACCATGTCTTCCACGCCCATCGTGGCGTCGTCCCAGCGCACGCTCATGCCGATTTCGAGGAACACGGTCACGATGCCGGTGTCCTGGCAGATCGGACGGTGACCCTCCGCGCACATGCGCGAGTTGATCAGGATCTGGGCGATGGCGTCGCGGGCAGCCGGCGACTGCTCGCGCTCATAGGCGGCGGCGAGGTTCTTGATGTAGTCGACCGGGTGGTAGTAGCTGATGTACTGCAGGGCGTCTGCGACGGACTGGATCAGGTCTTCCTGGCGGATCGAAACCGGTGTGCCCGCAGTGGTCTGGGCTGGCGGGGACTTCGGGCTTGCGGCGTTGCTCACGGCGGGCTTCGAGGCTGGCGGCGGGGCGCACATTTTAGCCGGTATCTGACTGCGGTTTCGGGGCGACGCGGCCTTCACATTTCACGCACAGCAAACATGGAACGTTACAGAAACTGAACATCTACACGGCCAGGGCCCGCCTGGCGCCATCCTGAGGGGGTTCCCATGTCGTCGTCGCAACGTCGCAACGCGGCTGCCGGCCGTCTGCTGCTGCCCGCTGTCTTCCTCTCGGCGCTGTCCTTCCCGGCCCTGGCGGTGGAGCCGCTGGACACCTTCAGCATCCGCATCGCCGGGTACATCAGCAAGTTCGATACCCAGCTCCGCGCCGACGGCGAGACCCTGCAAGGCAGCGAAATCGACCTCGAGCGGGACCTGGGCCTGGACGGTGACAGCACGATCGGCCTGATCTCGGCCAGCTGGCGGCCGCTGGAGAACCACGAATTCGGCATCGCCTACTACCAGGACAGCTTCAACTCCAGCCGCACGCTCAACCGCGACATCACCTTCGACGGCGCGGTCTACCCGGCCTCGGCCACCGTGCGCAGCGAGTACAACCTCGATGCCTACGAGATCAACTACAACTGGTGGGTCGCCAACAACGACACCTGGGCGCTGGGACCGCGCCTGGGACTGGTCTGGTACAAGGTCGAGCTGGACATCGGCCTGGAGCTGGACGCGGGCGGCAACCAGGGCGGCGCGGAGTTCGATCGCCAGGTGTCTGCCGACGTGCCTGCCCCGAGCATCGGCGCGAGCTGGCGCTGGACCCCGGCCGATGACTGGCGCATCTATGCCGAAGCCGGCTACTTCACCGCAAAGATCAACGACATCGATGCCGACGTCACCTTCGCCCGCGGCGGCGTCGAGTGGTTTCCGTGGGAGAGCTTCGGCTTCATGCTCGACTACACCTTCAACAACATCGATGCCGATGCCGAAGCCAACCGCTTCGACGGCCGGCTCGAGTTCGAGGACAGCGGCATCCGCCTGGGTGGCGTGTATCGCTTCTGAGTGCATCGCTTTTGAATGCAATGACGCAGGAGCCGGCGTTTCCGGCTCCTGAGCGAACGCCGCGCCAGGGCACCGCGTGAAGATCGCCACGTTCAACGTCAACGGCATCAACACCCGCCTGGATTCGCTGCTGGCATGGCTGCGCGAGGAAGCGCCCGACGTGGCCTGCCTGCAGGAGCTCAAGGCCGCCCCCGGACAGCTCCCGCGAAAGGCCATCGCCGACGCCGGCTACGGCGCGATCTGGCATGGCCAGAAGGCGTGGAACGGAGTGGCCATCCTCGCCCGCGATGCCGACCCGATCGAGATCCGCCGCGGCCTGCCCGGCGATCCGGACGACAGCCAGAGCCGTTACCTCGAGGCCGCGATCGAGGGCATCGTCGTTGTCTGCCTGTATCTGCCCAACGGCAACCCGCAGCCGGGGCCGAAGTTCGACTACAAGCTGGCCTGGTTCGACCGCCTGATCGCACGCGCGCAGCAGCTGCACGACAGCGGCCAGCCGGTGGTGCTGGCCGGCGATTTCAATGTCGTGCCCACCGACGAGGACATCTACAACCCCAAGTCGTGGCGCAAGGACGCGTTGCTGCAACCGCAGAGCCGCGAGCGTTACCAGCGCCTGCTCGCCCAGGGCTGGACCGATTCGTTGCGCGATGTGTTCGGCGAGGAACGCGTGTACACGTTCTGGGATTACTTCCGCCAGCACTGGCAGCGCGATGCCGGATTGCGCATCGACCACCTGCTGCTCAACGGTGTCCTGGCCCCGACGCTGCGGGAAGCCGGCGTCGACCGCTGGGTGCGCGGGCTGGATCGGGCCAGCGATCACGCACCGACCTGGGTCGAGCTCGATCTGCCCTGACGGCGGCATGACGCCGGTCGTCGCCGAAGTGCCCTATCCTGCGACCCCATGCCCGCCCCTTCGACCGCATCCGCCAAACCGAGCCTGCGCGAACGATTCGACGCGCTGCGCAACCTGCCTCCATTCCTGCGGCAGATCTGGGCGACCAGTCCCGGGCTGACGCTGACGACCCTGGGATTGCGCGTAGTGCGCGC
Organism: Lysobacter sp. S4-A87; assembly: GCF_022637455.1. NCBI lineage: Bacteria > Pseudomonadati > Pseudomonadota > Gammaproteobacteria > Lysobacterales > Lysobacteraceae > Lysobacter > Lysobacter sp. S4-A87. Next base: position 172,376 of record NZ_CP093341.1, on the reverse strand, counting down.
GTTCCTGCCCATTGCCACACTGTATGTCGGCAAGCTGATCATCGACGAGGCGGTGCGGCTGGTCGCGGCCGGTAGCGGTTTCGACAGCGTCGGCGAGGCATGGCGAAGCGGGCAGCTAGACACCCTGTCGTGGCTGCTCCTGATCGAGTTCGCCCTGGCGATCGGTTCCGACCTGCTCGGCCGGCTGATCAGCTACGGCGATTCGCTGCTGTCGGAACTGTTCACCAACGTCACCAGCGTGCGCCTGATGGAACACGCCGCCACGCTCGACCTGGAAGACTTCGAAGACCCCGACCTGCAGGACAAGCTGGACCGCGCGCGCCGCCAGACGATGGGGCGAATGAACCTGATGAGCCAGCTGTTCGGCCAGGTCCAGGACGCGATCACCGTGGTGAGCTTTGCCGCCGGATTGCTGGTCTATGCGCCGTGGCTGATCGTGCTGCTCGCCGTGGCGCTGGTGCCGTCGTTCGTTGGCGAAGCGCACTTCAACGCGTTGGGCTATTCGCTCAACTTCGCCTGGACCCCGGAACGCCGCCAGCTCGAATACGTGCGGCAGATGGGCGCGAGCGTGGAAACGGCGAAGGAGGTGAAGATCTTCAACCTCCACCGCTATCTGATCGCCAAGTACCGCGAACTCGCCGACGGATTCTTCCGTGCCAACCGTGCCCTCGCCCGCCGCCGAGCCGCCTGGGGCGCGCTGCTGGCGGCGCTGGGCACGATGGGCTACTACGTTGCCTACGCCTACATCGCCTGGCGCACCGTGCGCGGCGATTTCAGCATCGGCGATCTCACTTTCCTGGCCGGCAGCTTCCGCCGGTTGCGGCAGCTGCTCGAGGGCCTGCTGGTCGGATTCTCGCAGGTGGCCGGACAAGCGCTGTACCTGGACGACCTGTTCTCGTTCTTCGAGATCAAGCCCGAAATCGTTTCGCCGCCGGACGCATTGCCGGTGCCACGCCCGATCGCGCGCGGCTTCGTCTTCGAGAACGTCGGCTTCCGCTATCCCGATGCCGAGAAGTGGGCGCTGCGCGGACTCGACTTCGAACTGCGCGCCGGCGAAGTGCTGGCGCTGGTCGGCGAGAACGGCGCCGGCAAGACCACCCTGGTCAAGCTGCTGGCGCGCCTGTACGACCCCGACGAGGGCCGCATCACGCTCGACGGCCGCGACCTGCGCGAGTACGACCTGGACGACCTGCGCGGCAACGTTGGCGTGATCTTCCAGGACTTCGTCCGCTATCACCTGACCGCCGGCGAGAACATCGGCGTCGGCCAGATCGAAGCGATGGCAGACGGCCAGCGCATCCGCGAAGCGGCGCGGCGGGCAGCGGCCGACGCGGTGATCGAGGGACTGCCCAACGGCTACGACCAGCTGATCGGACGCCGTTTCAAGACCGGCGTCGACCTGTCCGGCGGCCAGTGGCAGAAGATCGCGATTGCACGCGCCTACATGCGCGACGCCCAGGTGATGATCCTCGACGAGCCGACCGCGGCGCTGGATGCACGCAGTGAATTCGAGGTGTTCCAGCGTTTCAAGGAACTCTCGCACGGCAAGACCGCGGTGCTGATCTCGCACCGCTTCAGCAGCGTGCGCATGGCCGACCGCATCCTGGTGCTGGCGCAGGGCCGACTCGAGGCCAGCGGCACCCACCAGGAGTTGCTGGACCAGGGCGGCCGCTATGCCGAACTTTTTGAATTGCAGGCCGCCGGGTATCGTTGACGGCCATGTCTCCACCCCTCCGCACCGGGAGTCTGTCCATGCGCCACCACCTGCACTGCACCGCCCTCGCCTTCGCGCTGTCGCTCTCGCTTGCCGCATGCCAGGCCGAACAAAGCGCCAGCCCGGGCGCGACCGAAGCTGCCGCCAGCGCCACGCCCGCACCCAAGGCGATGCCGATGCAGACCGTCGCCAGTGCGAACGGGCCGGTGCAGGTGACCGAGATTGCGTCCGGCCTATCGCACCCGTGGAGCGTCGCGCTGCTGCCCGATGGCAGCTTCCTGGTCACCGAGCGTCCCGGCCGGATGCGCCGCGTGTCCGCCGACGGCGCGGTGTCCGCGCCGCTGGGCGGCGTGCCGGAAGTCTGGGCACAGGGCCAGGGCGGCCTGCTCGATGTGGTGCTGGCGCCGGACTTCGCCAGCAGCAAGCGCATCTACTTCAGCTTTGCCGAAGCCGGCGAGAACGGCACCGCCGGCACCGCAGTGGCGATGGCCACGCTCGGCGACAGCTCGCTCAGCGACGTGCGCCGCATCTACCAGCAACAGCCCAAGCTGGAAGGGCCGAACCACTTCGGTTCGCGCATCGTCTTCGACGGCAAGGGCCATGTCTTCATCACCCAGGGCGAACGCAACGACCGTCCGACCGCGCAGAAGCTCGACATGCTGCAGGGCAAGCTGGTGCGGTTGAACCTGGACGGCAGCGTGCCCACCGACAACCCCTTCGCCGGTCGCAAGGACGCGCGTCAGGAGATCTGGAGCTACGGCCACCGCAACATGCAGTCGCTGGCGCTCGATCCGCGCACCGGCAAGGTGTGGGAAGCCGAGCACGGCCCGCGCGGCGGCGACGAGATCAACATCCCCGAACCCGGCAAGAACTACGGCTGGCCGATCATCACCCACGGCATCAACTACTCGGGCCTGAAGATTCCCGAAGCCGTGGGCACCTCGGCGCCGGGCATGGAACAGCCGTACCACGTCTGGGAGAAGTCGCCGGGCCTGTCGGGCATGGCCTTCTACACCGGCCATGCCGGATCGAAGTGGGACAACAGCCTGTTCCTTGGCGCGCTGGCCGACAGCAGCCTGATCCGCCTCAGCCTCGACGGCGACAAGATCACCGGTGAAGAGCGCCTGCTGAAGGAGCTGACCTCGCGCATCCGCGACGTGCGCGTCGGCAGCGACGGCAAGGTCTACGTGCTCACCGACGAGGACAACGGCAAGCTGTTGCGCCTGGATCCGCCGGCAGGCTGAGCATCCGACGAAGGATCAGGTGCGGGAGCCGTCTCGCGGCTCCCGCACTCCCGCTCGGAAAGATGAGAATCAGTCTCAGCTTGGCGTGATCGGCTACAATGCCCGCCGGTCTACTCCCCCACCAAGCACCGGCATGTCTTCCGCGTTTGGCACCGAGACGGTGCTGGATGTCCGTCACTGGACGGACGACTACTTCAGCTTCACCACTACCCGCGACGACGGCTTCCGCTTCGAGAACGGCCAGTTCGTGATGATCGGACTGGAAGTGCCGCAGGCGGACGGCTCGATGCGGCCGCTGCTGCGCGCCTATTCGATCGCCAGCGCGAACTGGGAAGAGCAGCTGGAATTCTTCAGCATCAAGGTACCGAACGGGCCGCTGACCTCGCGCCTGAAGTCGATCCAGCCCGGCGACCAGGTCCTGATCGGCCGCAAGCCCACCGGCACCCTGCTGATCCACGACCTGCACCGCGGCCGCAACCTCTACCTGCTGGGCACCGGCACCGGCCTGGCGCCGTGGCTGGCAGTGATCAAGGACCCGGAAACCTACGAGCGCTTCGACCGGGTGATCCTGACCCATGGTGTTCGCAACGCGCACGACCTCGCCTACCGCGACTACTTCGTCAACGAGTTGCCGCGCCATGAGTTCCTCGGCGAGCAGATCGCGGCCAAGCTCAAGTACTACCCGGCGGTGACCCGCGAGGCGTTCACCTTCGACGGCAACGATCACCGCGGCCGCCTGACCGACCTGTTCGAGAGCGGACGGATGATGGAGCACCTGGGCCTGGAGGCGCTGGATCCCGAACTCGATCGCGCCATGATCTGCGGCAGCCCGCAGATGCTGGCCGACTTCCGCGGCATCCTCGACGCACGCGGTTTCACCGCGGCGCCGCGCATCGGCGTGCCGGGCCAGTACGTGTTCGAGCGGGCTTTCGTAGAGAAGTAACCGCGGTCGAGAAGTCATCGTGCCTGCGCTTGCGCAGGCACGGGTCACGCCGGCACGGACACCGGACGGCGCAACCAGCGTTCGGCCTCGAGTTCACTGGTGAACACCGCCGCATCGACGCCGGCATCGCGTGCGTACAGCGCGCAGTACTCCACGTCCTGCACGCCGCGCGACTTCACGTGCGCGATGCGGTAGCGCCACAGCCGCGCGTACTCCATGGCGAGCACCAGCTCCAGCCATTCGTGTTCCTGCATGGCTTCGCCGGTCAACTCGTCGACGAGCAGCACGCCGTTGCCCTGCGCCACTTCCAGCCGGGGCATGATCTCGCGCCAGTAGGCCAGCGTGTTGTCGAGATTTTCCTCGCCGCTTACATGCACGCGCAAACCGAAATCGTGATCTTCGATTTCGACCTGCAACTCGGTCTGCAGGACCTGTCTAAGCATGGCATCACCCCAATGCGGCTTCGATGTCTTTTGCGATCGACTCGGGCTTGTCGGTCGGTGCGTAACGCTTGATGACCCGGCCGTCCCGCCCGACCAGGAATTTGGTGAAGTTCCACTTGATCCCGTCCAGGCCGAGGATGCCACCCTTTTCGTCCTTGAGCCACTTCCATAAGGGGTGGGCGCCGGCCCCGTTGACCTCGATCTTGGCGAACATCGGGAAGGTGACGTCGTAGTTGAGCGAGCAGAAGTTGCGGATCTCCGCCTCGTCCCCGTGCTCCTGGTGGCCGAACTGGTCGCAGGGGAATCCGAGCACGGCCAGCCCCCTGGCGCCGAAATCCCGGGAGAGCTTCTCCAGGCCGGTGTACTGCGGGGTGAACCCGCACTGGGAGGCGACGTTGACGATCAGCAGGACCTTGCCGCGGAACTCGTCCAGCCCGCGCGGCTGGCCATCGATGTCGGTGGCGCTGAAGTCGTAGGCGGTCGTCATGGGGGGAGACTCCGGGACAGTGGCCCTGAGCATAACGCCCGGCCCGGGCAACCGACATCTGAAAACGTTGGCATCCGGCAGCGTACGGCCCACCCGGAGCCCGGGTAAGCGAAGCGCACCCGGGGCCCCGCCCGCCAACCATCCCGGCAAACAACCCCGGCAAACCACCCCGGCAAACCCCGGGTGCGCTTCGCTTACCCGGGCTACGGAAACGACAACGCCGGGGCTGGCCCGGCGTTGTCGGTGTCACTCGATTGCGGCAACCGTCAGGTCAAGCCCTTAGAAGCCGGCCTTGAACTCCACGCCGATCGTGCGCGGCTCATTGATGAAGCCGGTCAGGTTGTTGAAGTCGATGCCGCCGACCACCTGCACCTCGTCGGTGATGTTGCGGCCGAACAGGGCGACGTCGTACTTGCCGTAGTCCCAGGTATAGCCCAGGCGCAGGCCGCCCTCGACCAGCGACTTGCCGGTGAACTCGATCGAGTCGTACAGGAAGAAGTTCACTTCGCTGCGGTAGACCCAGTCGGTGTAGGCGTAGAACTCGCCGCCATTGTCCATCGGGATGCCCCAGCGGACGGTCAGGTTGTGGTTCCACTTCGGCGCCTGCGGCAGGACGTTGCCGTCGATCAGGGCCGCGCCGGCGATCAGCGGGTCGGTCACGGTGCAGGCCGCGCACGGTGCGACGGTGAGATCGGGGTCCTTGATCTCGGTGTCGTTGTAGCTGCTGCCCAGGGTCAGCAGCAGGTCGTCCATCAGGTAGGCCTGGAAGTCCACCTCGAAGCCCTGGCCGGTCGACTTGTCGGCGTTGAGCAGGATGTTGGCGTTGCCGGTTTCGCCGCCCACCGCGGTGAGCTGCTGATCCTTGACCTCGTAGTAGAAGACGCCGGCGTTGATACGCGCGCGCTTGTCCCACAGGTCGGCCTTGATGCCCGCCTCGTAGGAGGTCGAGGTCTCGGGACCGGCGATCGACATGCCGTTGAATGCACCCGCGGCCTGGATGCTGCTGCCGCGGTAGCCGGTGGCGACGCGACCGTACAGGTTCACGTCGTCATTGATTTCGTAGGTGGCCGACAGGTCCCAGCTGAACTTCTTGTCTTCGGTCGATTCGGCCAGGTCGCCATCGGGCTCCAGCGCCGCCAGCTGCTGGATGGTGCACTTCTGGGCGAGCACGCAGGGCGCAAAGCCGGTCTGCCAGTACTCCTCGACATTCAGGCCCTTGTCGTCCCAGGTGTAACGCACGCCGGCACGCAGCTGGAATGCATCGTTGACGTCCCAGGTCGTTGCCGCGAACACGGCCCACGAATCGTTGGTCTGGTTGACGCGCTCGTAACCGTCCTGGATGCCGCCGGCCAGCGAGTCGTAGCTGAAGCTTTCGACGTCGTAGTCTTCGTTGAAGTAGAACAGGCCGGCCTGCCAGTTCCAGGCGCTGTCGAAGTCCGACTCGATGCGGAACTCCTGCGTCCACTGCGAATGCTCGGGAATGCCGTCAGCCGTTTCCGACGCGAACGGAATCACGCCCGGGCCCGACACTGGCAGGAACACGGCGCCGAAGCCGCCGTCGATGTCGCCGCGGCTGTAGGTCTCGACCGACTCGTAGCCGGTGATCGAGTACAGCTTGTAGTCGCCGATGTCCCAGGTCAGGCGCGCGCTGGCGCCCTGGCTGTCGAGCTCGGAGTGGTTGAGGCCGTCGACCGACACCTTGTCCTCATCGAAGCCGTCGACCAGGTCGTTGGTGCCGGGCTTGATGATGTTGGCGCGGAACAGACGCGCGGTGCCGTTGAGGTGGCGCGCGTGTGCATTGAGCAGCGCCTCGAACGACTCGCCTTCGTACAGGAACTGCACGCGGCCGGCCGACTCGTCGTAGCCTTCGAAGCCGTCGTTCGGACCCGGGTAGGTGTTGGTCACCCAGTCGTCGCGACGCTGGAACAGCGCCGAGGCGCGGGCCGACCAGTTCTCGCTGAGGCCGCCGCCGACGGCGCCCTCGAAGTTGACCATGTTGTCGCTGCCGATGCCGAGCTTGCCGTAGCCGCCGAAGTCCTGCGACGGGCGCGCCGACTCGAACTTGACCACGCCGGCCGGGGTGTTGCGGCCGAACAGCGAGCCCTGCGGGCCGCGCAGCACTTCGACGCGGTCCAGGTCGAACACCGGGAAGCCCTTGAGGATCGGGTTTTCCTGGACGACTTCGTCATAGACCAGCGACACCGGCTGCGACGCGTTGAGGCGGAAGTCGGTGTTGCCGTAGCCGCGGATGTAGAAGCGCGGGAAGGCACGACCGAACGAGGATTCGATGTTGAGGCTGGGCACGCGACCGGACAGGAAGCGCACGTCGTTGCCGCCCGAGCCAAGCACGTCGAGCTGCTCGGCGTTGAGGGTGGTGACCGAGACCGGCACGTCCTGCAGGTTTTCGACCTTGCGCTGCGCGGTGACCTCGATGGTCTCCAGCGTGGTGGACTTGCCATTCGTGGCCTGGGCCTGGGCCGGCGGGGTCTGCGCATCCTGCGCGAAGGCAACCTGGGCCGGCAGCATCAGGGCGATGGCGACGGTCAGGGCGTGACGGGGAAGCTTGCGTGCAAGCGGCATGGAAGGCATTGAGCGGTCTCGATGGGTGGTGTCAAGGATGGGACACCAAGGATTCGAAGGCCGACGCACCGACATGCCCCTCTCCGACATGCGCAATGCGGCGATACGTGGACTCAGGCCGTCCCCTGACGACCTCGACGCGGACCCGTCCCGCGCCACGGCGGCTGACATGACGGGCGGAATGTTACCAGACTGTTAAAGGGCCGTACTTCTGCGTACGCCCTTCCCTTCGCCCGGGCACCGGTCGGCACCCGTCCCTCGCCCACAGGGGGAGAGGGACAGGCCACGAAGCGGCCAGCAAGCGTGCTCAGGGCGCCGCGCTGACCTTCACCGCCGGTACGAACGGCTTGATCCCCAGCGCCTCATGGATCTCGCTGGGGTAATACGCCGTGGAGCCCTTGATCACCAGCGCCACATTGCGAATATCGGCGATGTTGACCGTCGGATCGCCGTCGATAAGCACGATGTCGGAACGCTTGCCCGGCGCCACCGAGCCCCGCTCGGCCAGCGTGCGGGTGTACTTGGCGCCGTTCCAGGTGGCCACCTGCAGGGCCTGGGAGGGGGTCAGGCCGGCCTGCACATACAGCTCCAGCTCGTGCTGCAGGGTGAAGCCGACCATCTCGTCGGTGCCGGCCACCATCGGCACGCCGGCCTTGTAGGCGCGACCGACGAATTCGACCATCTTGGCGTAGGAGCGGTTGTAGCGCTGGGCGGTGGCGTCGTCGGGGATGTTCATCTCGGCGGCGCGGCGGCCGCGCTGGATGTCCGGCGGCAGGTGGTCGGCGACGTCGGCCACGATCGGCGACATCTCGCCGTTGCGCTGGTGCAGGAACTCGAACGTGGCCAGGGTCGGGTCGATCACCACCTGCTTGGATGCCAGCGTCTGGATGAAGTCCTGCACCGGCTTGCTGTCCAGGTCCAGGCCATCGGTCTTTTCAGCGGGCAGGTAGAACCGCGCCAGCGTGCGCGTATCGGTCTTGTCGTCGACGAAGAAGTTCAGCATCAGCTGGTTGATGTGCTGGATCTCGTCGAAACCGTCGTCGACGACGTCCTGCGCGCGCAGGAATGCCGGCACGTGGCCGCTGACGCGCATGCCCTTGGAATGGGCGTAGGCCACCGTGTCCTTGAGGATGTCCTTGGGGAAGGAGTTGTAGATCTTGATCTGCGGGTAGCCGTGCTGGGCGTACCAGTCGACCGCCTTCTTCGCATCGTCGAGGTTCTTCACCACGAAACCGTTGCGCGCGGAGTACTTGCTCTCGCCTTCGATGAAACCGGCGGGAACCACGTCCGGCGACATCAGCGTGCCGTCCTTGATCTCGCCGAGCATCTGCTGCAGCGTGGCGTTGTCGTTGCCCATGTCGCGCACGGTGGTGACGCCCGCTGCGAGGTTGAGCCCGCCGTCCCAGCGGCCGACGTGGCCATGCATGTCGAACAGGCCCGGCAGCAACACCTTGCCGCCGGCGTCGATGATGTTGGCGGCGTCGACCTTGCCACCCTTGCCACCCTTGCCGCCCTTGCCGGCCGCCGTCACCGAAACGATCTTGCCGTCCTTCACCAGCACATCGCTGGGCTCGCCCAGGCGCGCGTGCTCGCTGTCGAAGACCCGCGCATTGCGGATCAGCGTGGCGCCGGCAAGCGGATGGCCCAGGCGCTTGGCGAGGTCGACCAGCGCTTCGGCCTCGGCCTGCTTCTGCCGGGCCTCGAGCGCGTCGGCGCCGCCCTGGCAGCCGTCTTCGATCAACTGCAGGAAGCCCGGATAGATGTAGGCGAACAGGCGCGGGCTCGCATCGGTGGTTGCCCACGCGAACGTCGGCGTCAGGCCGACGCCGGTGACGGCGACCAGCTGCACCGGGCGCTGCGTCGCGCCGCACTGGACCTGGGCATCGGCGACCTTGCGCGAGGTCAGGGTGCCGCTCGGGATCAGCGGCAGCTTGCCGTCGGCGCGCTTGGCCAGGGCCGCCATGGCCACCGAGAAGCTGGCCGGCGAGCCGCCGAGCGGCGAGTACAACGCGGTGCCGGACACCGTCTGGCGGCCGTCGTCGGATTTCGACTTCCACTCCGCCTGGTCGCCGTTGCGACTGAACGTCTCGTCGATCGCCGCACCGAAGGTCGACGTGCCCTGGACTCGGTAGCGGGTGTAGGTACCGTCCGCGGCCAGGGTGTACTCCTCCTTCAGTTCCGGGCCGCGGCCGTTGTCCTTGAAGATGAAGTCGACGGCGTAGCTGCCGTCGTCACGGTGGGTCACGACCTGCTGGCCGGCCTGCTTGCCACCGTCGACCAGGGCGACGTAGCGGACGGTCTCCGCGGCGAGGACCGAGGCGCTGAGCCCGACGAGACCAAGGCCAAGGACGAGGGTTCGGGTCAGTGCGAGGCGGGTCGGGTTCATGCAGGTTCCCTGTGTGGCGGAATGTCGGAGGTAGCCCGGGTAAGCGCAGCGCACCCGGGGTCCGGTGTCCGATGCCGGTTCCCCCGGTGCGCTGCGCTTACCCGGGCTACGGGAGTGTAGCCAGCCTTTGCCAGTCCGGGCCGTTGCCCTGCCCATGCCTTTCGTCAGGGGTACCCAAGCCCCCCATCGGGTAGGCTGCGGGCTCCCTTTGACGAGGTTTCAGTCCAATGAAGCACCCTCTCGCGCTGGCCCTGGCCGTGGCATTGAGCGCAACCGCCCCCACCTATGCCAAGACCCCCAAGGCAGATACGTCCGTGAGCGCGCAAGCCCCGACGCCCAACAGCGTGAACCCGTTCTTCAGCGACAGCCCGCTGCCGCTGCACTACCCGCAGTTCGACAAGATCAAGGACGCCGACTTCGCGCCCGCCTTCGACGCCGGCATGGCCGAGCAGTTGAAGGAGATCGATGCGATCGCCAACAACACGGCGAAGCCGACCTTCGACAACACCATCATCGCGATGGAAAAGTCCGGTCGCACCCTGACCCGCTCCACCACGGTGTTCTTCAACCTGGTCGGCACCGACACCAATCCGACCCGCGAGAAGCTGCAGGCGACCTACGCGCCGAAGTTCTCCGCGCACCGTGACGCGATCAACCTCAACGCCAAGCTCTTTGCGCGTGTGAAGGCGCTGTACGACACCCGCACCACCCTCGGCCTCGACGCCCAGGGCGTGCGCCTGATCGAGCGCTACTACACCGACTTCGTCCGTTCCGGCGCCAACCTGTCGGAAGCCGACAAGACCCGCACCAAGGCGATCAATTCCGAGCTGGCCGCGCTGGGCACCAAGTTCAGCCAGAACGTGCTGGCCGAAGTGAATGCGTCAGCTATCGTCGTCGACACCAAGGAAGAGCTCGACGGCCTGACCGACGAGCAGATCGCCTCCGCCGCCGAAGCGGCCAAGGCGCGCAAGCTCGACGGCAAGTACGTCATCGCCCTGCTCAACACCACCGGCCAGCCGCCGGAGGCATCGCTGACCAACCGTGCCGTGCGCGAGCGCCTGCACAAGGCCTCGATCGCCCGCGGCAGCCGCGGCAACGAGTACGACAACACCGCCATCGTGTCCCAGGTCACCAAGCTGCGCGCCGAACGCGCCAAGATCATGGGTTACCCGAACTACGCGGCCTACGTGCTTGAAGACGAGACCGCCAAGTCGCCCGAGGCAGTCAACAAGATGCTCGGCCAGCTCGCCCCGGCTGCCGTCGCCAACGCCGAGCGCGAGGGTGCCGACCTGCAGGCGATGATCGACAAGGAACAGAAGGCCAAGGGCCAGCCGACCTTCAAGCTGGAGCCGTGGGACTGGTCGTTCTACACCGAGAAGGTGCGCCAGGAGAAGTACGCGTTTGACGAGTCGCAGCTCAAGCCGTACTTCGAGATGAAGAACGTTCTGGAGAACGGCGTGTTCTACGCTGCGGGCCAGCTGTACGGCCTGAAGTTCAAGCAGCGCACCGACCTGCCCAAGTACCACGCCGACACCTGGGTGTACGACGTGTTCAACGAGGACGGTTCGCAGCTGGCGATCTTCATCTTCGATCCGTACGCGCGCTCGTCCAAGCGTGGCGGTGCGTGGATGAACTCGTACGTCGACCAGTCCGGCATGACCGGCTTCAAGCCGGTGGTGGCCAACCACCTGAACATCCCCAAGCCGTCGGAAGGCAAGCCGACGCTGATGACCTGGGATGAGGTGACCACGGCGTTCCACGAGTTCGGCCATGCGCTGCACGGCATGTTCTCGAACGTCGAGTACCCCTACTTCTCCGGCACCAGCGTGCCGCGCGACTTCGTCGAGTACCCCTCGCAGGTCAACGAGATGTGGGCTGACTGGCCGTCGATCCTGGCCAATTACGCCAAGCACTACCAGACTGGCGCGGCGATGCCGAAGGAACTGCTCGACAAGGTCCTGGCCAGCTCGAAGTTCAACCAGGGCTTCGCCACGACCGAGTACCTGGGTTCGGCGATGCTCGACCAGAACTGGCACCAGGCGACGGCGTCGCAGCTTCCGGCTGCAAACGGCGTGATGGGCTTTGAGGCCACGGCGCTGAAGAAGGACGGTGTCAATTTCTACGCGGTGCCGCCGCGTTACCGTACGCCGTACTTCAGCCACATCATGGGTGGCTACGCGGCTGGCTACTACGCGTACATCTGGTCGGAAGTGCTGGACGCGAACTCGGTGGAGTGGTTCAAGGAAAATGGCGGTCTGTCGCGCAAGAACGGCGACCATTTCCGCCAGTCGCTGCTGTCGCAGGGCGGCAGCGTCGATGCGCTGCAGCTGTTCCGCAACTTCGCCGGCCACGATCCGAAGATCGAGCCGCTGCTGGAGAAGCGTGGCCTGACCGCGACTTCGGGTTCCGAGGCGACCGGCAAGGCTGCCAAGAAGTAAGTCGCTCTACGCGATGGTGGTACGAAACCGCCCGGGGTGACCTGGGCGGTTTTTTTTTCGCCTGGTGATAGGCCCCTCTCCTGCTTGCGGGAGAGGGTTTGGGGTGAGGGCCACCGAAGACCACCAAGCACAAGGCAAGCGGGCTACGGCGCAACCCGGCTGAGTTCGAGGAACATCTCGCGCGCCAGCACGCCCTGGTCGGGCTGGTCGATGAAGAAGCCCTGTGCGCCCAGTCCATACAGCTGCATCGCCTCGGCCACGACCGATTGCGTGACGCCGCCAGGCGTCTGCGCCAGGTACGTTTCCTCGGCCCGCAGCGTGTACGGGTGCACCTGCAAGCCCGCCTTCAACGCCCAGCCCAGCATCGGATGAACCAGGCCGGTGCCCTGCCCGGCCAGTTCGGCCTTGCCGTCGCCGTTGGCATCGACCGGCGGCGCGAGCGGCTGCCGCGGCAGCAGGTTGCCCTTCCACGGGCCGACGCCCCTGGCGTAGTTGGCCTTCATCCACTGCAGCACCGGCTCGGTGGCCAGCGCGCCGTAGCGCGTTGCCGTCGACAGCCCACCTTCGACCTGACCAATCAGCCCGCCGTAGAGGGCGCTCATGTCGCCACCGTGGCTCGCGTTGTAGACCACGTCGTAGGGGCGCGCGTCGTTGAAATCGTCGTACAGCTGCACCAGTGGCAGATCGATGCCGGCAGCCGGCATCAGCTTCTTCTTCAGTTCGATCAGGTTCTCGACCTCGAAGCTCTGCACGTAGATGCGCCTGGGGTCGGTGAACCCCTCCGCCACCAGCGTCTCGACCAGTTTCGCGCCCAGCGAGATGGCAACAGGACGGCCGTCGAGCCGCTTGCCCTCGCGTGCGAAGTAGGTCGGATGCTTGGTTTCGGGATAGATGCCGACCTTGCGGCCATTGCGGCTCTCGCGCTTCACCAGCGCGATGACTTCGGCCAGGGTCGGGATCGTGTACATGCCGTCGAAGCGCGTGTTGGCCGGGCGGATCGCCGGGATCCGCTCCTTCGCCCGCAATGTCTTCAACTCGGCTAGCGTGAAGTCCTCGGTGAACCAGCCGGTCATCGTGACGCCATCGACGACCTTGGTGGTGCGGCGAGCCGCGAACTCGGGGTGGTTGGCCACGTCGGTGGTGCCGGCGATCTCGTTCTCGTGGCGCGCGACCAGCACGCCGTCGCGGGTGGCGACCAGATCCGGCTCGATGAAATCGGCGCCCTGGCGAATCGCCAGGCGATAGGACTCCAGCGTGTGCTCCGGGCGATAGCCGCTGGCGCCGCGGTGGCCGATGACGATCAGGCCCTGATGATCAGCTCGGTGATCAGGTCGGTAGTTGCGGTCGGGGGTGCTCACGGTGCGAGCATCGGGTGCGCCGGCATCCTTGGCAACCGCGGTGGCGCAGGCGGTGCCGAGCACGAGCAGTCCGGCAATCGCGAGGAAACGGGCAAGCTTGGGGCGCAGTGCAGGCATGGGACGGTCCTTGTGCGATGGGGAATCCGGCTCCCCCATGCAGCCGGCCGCGCGATGGTGACCGCCGCAGGTTGCAATGCATTGACCGTTTCGGGACACGCCAGGTCGATGCGCCGTGGAGAGGCGTGCGCCGCCTGTCCATGGAGCGGCCGCCTCACCCTGGCGAAGGAGCCACCGGCACCGGTGCGAACGTCGAGTCCGGCTCACGCAGCAATGCCTTGCGCACGGCGCGGGCATCGTCCGGCTCCAGCTCCACCAGAATCTCGACCTCGCCCGACACCAGCGTGGCCACGGCAATGCCGTCGCGGAACGCAATGCGCGAACCGGCCAGGCGCGGCACCTTGGTTCCAGTGAGCACGGTGCCGAGCAGGTTCAGCGGATCGACCGCCGACACGCATACCAGCGCGCCGTCGTGCGGTCGCTGGCGAACCTGGCGCATCAGCCCGATGGCCTCGGGCAGCGCGAATTGCTCGCCCGACAGGCCGGCGATGAAACGGCCGCCGCGAATCTCGCCGCGCGCTTCCAGCCGGTGGTAGACACGCACCAGCTCGCGCCACGGCGGCAGCCACGTCGCCTCGCGTTCGAGCAGGCGCCAGCAGACGACGCCGTGGCGACGCAGGAGCACCCGCGCGATGTGCTCGACATCCTCCGGGTCGCGCTTGTCGCTGCCCGGAGGGCGACGGATCAGCGCCCAGCGGCCGGCATCCTCGATCCCGAACAGCGCCGCGCGCCGGCGACGCCCGCTCTGCGCGCCGGGACGCTTGGACGCCGGCACCAGCAGCGCGCGCAGGCCGGCATAGCTGTCGCAGTGGATGCGGCCGCGCGCGACCAGTTCGGCCAGCGCGTCCTCCAGCTCGGTGCGCAGCAGGTGCGCGCCGGTGACGAGTTCGTCGAAGAACGAGGCACCGTGCTCGGCCAGATGGTCGAGCACACGTTGCGCGCGCGTGGACAGCGCTTCGTCGGCGCCCACCGGCGGTGCCAGTCGTGTCCAGGTCGCGGCATCGCGACGCGGCAGCAGGACGATGGGCGTGCTGCGGACCGGCGTGCTGCCGCGCGCGGCATTGGCCTCGTTGCTGCCGGCACGCAGGCGCGTCCACAGCGTCCGCCCCGACGTGCACAGGTCGTCGAGCCACGAGATGGAGTAGTCGCTGACGCGTGCCGGCAGCAGTTCCGATTCCCAGGACGATGCCGGCGCCTCGAAACCCTCGAGCTGCGACAGCACGCCCACCAGCGCCTCCGGGCCCTGGACACGGACCGACGGTCCGACGCGCTGCCAGTCGAAGGCGAAGCGCATGAAGTCGCGCGGCGCCAAAGGTTCGATCTCGCGGCGCAGGCGCCGCAGCGTGTAGCGATGGATGCGTGCGAGCAGGTGGCGCTCGCACCACTCGTCGGCATCGACGCCGGGGGTGAAGCGGCCCTGCATCACGTAACCTTCGCTTTGCAGGCGCAACAGGGTCTGCTCGACATCGCCGCGCGGCAGCGACAAGTCGTCGGCCAGCACCTGCACCGGCGTCGGGCCGAGTCCGGTCAGTCGCGAGCGCAGCAGTTCGATCAGGGCGTCTTCGCGCGACCACGTCTGCCGGGCGAACTCGGCAGGTGCCTCGAGGGACGGGTGCAACCGTGCCTGCGGATACACGATCTGGAGCTGCGGCAGGCGTTCAGCGGCGCACCACAGGTCGGTGCCCTCGTCGACCACGACTGCGACGCCTGCCTTAACACCAACGCCTTTGCCGCCAGCGCCGGAGGCACGCTGCAGGGCGGTGGCGCGGTGGTCTTTCGCCAGCCGTGCGAGCCAGTCGGCCCAGCCGTTCTCGCGCACTTCGCGCGCAGTCACCACGCCCAGGCCCATCAGTGCCTCGTGCATCTCGTCGACGCTGCGCACCTGCGGCCAGGCCTCTTCGCGCACTGCGTCTATCGCGCTTGCGTCGAGGCGGCCCAGATCGTCGGCGCTCTGCGCATCGGCATAACGACGGGTCTGCACGGCCTGGGTCCGGCGCTCCTCCAGCGGTGCATCGTCAAGGAACGAATACGGGCGCGCGTTGAGCACTTCTGCGGCGAACGGCGATGGCGCGCTGAGGTCGCGGGCGACGATCGTGACTTCGCCCGCCTCCATCGCCCGCAGCAGGCGCAGCCAGCCTTCGACATCCATCGCCTCGTACAGGCAGTCGTGCAAGGTCTGCGCAACCAGTGGGTGGTCGGGCACTTCGCGCTCACCGACGAGGTTCTCGGCGCAGGCCACCTGGTCGGGGAACACGGTCGCCAGCAGGTCCTCGGACTTCATGCGCTGCAACTGCGGCGGGACTTTCTTGCCACCGACGAAGCGCGGCAGCGCCAGCGCGGTCGTGGCGGCCCAGCGCCAGCGCACGCCGAACATCGGCGCGTCGAGCAAGGCCTGGATCAGCACGTGCCCGGCCGACGACGAATGCAGGTAACGCGAGACTTCTTCGAGCGGGAAGCTGTGGCTGGTCGACAGCGACAGCACGATCGCGTCCTCGGTCGCGGCCGCCTGCAGTTCGAAGTTGAACTGCCGGCAGAAGCGCTTGCGCAGGGCCAGACCCCAGGCGCGGTTGATGCGGCTGCCATGGGGGGTGTGGATGACGAGCTGGGTGCCGCCGCTTTCGTCGAAGAAGCGCTCCAGCACCAGTGTGTGCTGGCTCGGCATCGCACCGAGCGCGGCCTGCGTGCTGGCCAGGTACTCGCTGACCTGCTGCGCGGCAGCGGCGGGCAGGCCGAGGTCGTCGCGAAGCCAGGTTTCGCTGGCCACCTGCGCAGGTGGCGCCACGGCGACGGCTTCGCCCTCCGGTGGAAGGCTCGCTTCTAGCCGCGAAGCCACTTCCTCGCGTAGGCGCGACACCGCGAACGACAACTCGTCGCTGCGACCGGGCGCCTCGCCCAACCAGAACGGAATGCTCGGCGGCGCGCCCTGGGCGTCTTCCACGCGAACCTTGCCCGGCTCCACGCGCAGGATCCGGTAGCTGGCATTGCCGAGCTGGAAGATGTCGCCGGCCATGCTCTCGATGGCGAAGTCTTCGTTGACGCTGCCGATGAACAACGACTCCGGCTCCACCACGACCGCATAGTCGGCGGTGTCGGGGATGGTGCCGCCGGACATCAGCGCGGTCATGCGCCCGCCCTTGCGGCCTCGCAGCTTGCGGTTGACCGCATCGCGATGCAGGTAGCCGGCACGGATGCCACGCCGGGTGGTGAAGCCTTCGGCCAGCATCCGCACCACTGCGTCGAAGTCTTCGCGCTTGAGCTGCGCGTACGGTGAAGCGCGACGCACCCAGTCGTACAGCGCGTCCTCGTCCCATTCGCGGCACGACACCTCGGCGACGATCTGCTGGGCGAGCACGTCGAGCGGCGCATCGGGCATGACGAGTGCATCGAGTTCGCCGCGGCGTACCGAGTCGAGCAACGCCGCGCATTCGACCAGCTCATCGCGCGTCTGCGGGAACAGGCGCCCCTTCGGCACGCCACCCACGTGGTGGCCGGAGCGACCGACGCGCTGCAGGAATGCGGCGATCGAGCGCGGCGAACCGAGCTGGCAGACCAGGTCGACATCGCCGATGTCGATGCCCAGCTCCAGCGAGGCGGTCGCCACAAGCACGCGCAGCTCGCCACGCTTGAGCTTCTGCTCGGCATCCAGGCGCAGTTCCTTCGCCAGGCTGCCGTGGTGCGCGGCGACGACGTCCTTGCCCAGGCGCTCGCCGAGGTGACGTGCGGCACGCTCGGCCATGCGCCGTGTGTTGACGAACACCAGGGTGGTGCGGTGCTGCTCGACCAGGTCGGCCAGGCGCACATAGACCTGGTCCCACTGGTCGTTGGACATCACCGCGCTGAGCGGTGTCGGCGGCAATTCCAGCGCGAGGTCGCGTTCGCGGGTGTAGCCGATATCGACGATGGTGCAGTCGACTTCGGGCTTTGCGGCGCCCACGAGGAATCGCGCGACGGCCTCGATCGGCTTCTGCGTCGCCGACAGGCCAATGCGGGTGAGCCCACGGCCAGCCAGTGCCTCCAGGCGCTCCAGCGACAGCGCCAGATGACTGCCGCGCTTGCTGGCGGCCACCGCGTGGATTTCATCCACAATCACGCTGCGCACCGTCGACAGCATCGCCCGGCCGGATTCGGAGCCCAGCAGCACGTACAGCGATTCGGGCGTGGTCACCAGGATGTGCGGCGGCTTGCGTCGCGTCAGCGCGCGCTCGGCCTGCGGTGTGTCGCCGTTGCGCACGGCGGTGCGGATCTCGACGTCGGGCAAGCCCATGGCCTGCAGCTCGGCGCGGATGCCGGCGAGCGGCGCCTCCAGGTTGATGCGGATGTCGTTCGACAGCGCCTTCAGCGGCGAGATGTAGACGACCACGGTTTCGTCCGGCAACGCGGCCGTCGGCCCGGTGCCGAACAGCCCGGCGCCGTCGGCATTGGCCAGTCCCTGCCTTATCAGACCGTCGATCGCGGTCATGAATGCGGTCAGGGTCTTGCCTGAACCGGTCGGCGCAGCGACCAGGGTGTTGCGCCCGCTGCGGATCGCCGGCCACGCCTGCACCTGCGCCGGGGTCGGCGCAGGAAATGCCTTGGCGAACCAGGCGGCAACGGCGGGGTGGAATGCATCCAGGGGCATGGCGGGATCGTGTCGCAAGACCGTCTCAGTCCCTGAGACGACGTTCAGGCTGGCGGCCGGAAAACGGCCATGAATGAGAAGATGGGGCCATGTCCGCAGCTCCCAAGAACGCCTCCCTGCACGAAGACGCCGACCGCCTGCGCGAGTGGCTGCACCCGCATCGGCGTGTGTTCGTGCTCACCGGTGCCGGTTGCAGCACCGATTCGGGCATTCCCGACTACCGCGACGGCGACGGCCAGTGGAAGCGCACGCCGCCAGTGACCTACCAGGCGTTCACGATCGATCCGCAGATCAACGCCCGCTACTGGGCCCGCAGCTTCATCGGCTGGCCGCGCATCGCGCAGGCCCGGCCGAACGCCGCCCACCTCGCCCTCGCGAGCTGGGAGCAGCAGGGCCGGCTGACGACCCTGCTCACCCAGAATGTCGATGGCCTGCACCAGCGCGCCGGTAGCCGCCAGGTGATCGACCTCCATGGCCGCCTCGACGACGTGGTCTGCCTGGCCTGCGGCGATCGCCAGCCGCGCGCGGCGATGCAGGAGCAACTTGCCGCATTGAATCCGGGCTGGCTCGATCTGGATGCGGCGACTGCACCGGATGGCGATGCCGATCTGGACGGTCACGACTTCAGTACGTTCCGCGTGCCGCAGTGCGCGCGTTGCGCCGGGATGCTCAAGCCGGACGTGGTGTTCTTCGGCGAGAACGTCCCGCGTCCGCGTTACCTGCAGGCGCAGGAGGCGCTGCAGGCGTCCGATGCGGTGCTGGTGGTGGGCTCGTCGCTGATGGTCTATTCGGGCTTCCGCTTCGTGCGCAGCGCGCACGAGGCCGGCATGCCCATTGCCATCGTCAACCGCGGACGCACGCGGGCCGACGATCTGGCGGGAATGAAGCTCCAGGCCGATGCCGGAGCGGTGCTAGCGGCAGCGATGGCCTGACCTGAACGGCAGGAGCCAGCGGGGCTGGCTCCTGCACGGATGGCAGATGCTTACGCTTCCTTGCCGGCAGCCAGCAGGCTGCTCTTGCGGCCGTAGGCCAGGTAAGCCACGACGCCGATCGCATTCCACAGCAGGAACCACAACTGCGTGCGCTGCGGCAGGCTCCAGAACAGGTACAGGCAGCCGAAGATCGCGATCGGACCGATCACCCACGCCAGCGGAGCGCGGAACAGACGCTTGCGCTCCGGGTCGCGCTTGCGCAGCACCAGCAGGCACACCGCCACAGCGATGAAGGCCGCCAGCGTGCCGGCATTGGCCAGTGCCGCGATCTCGTCCAGGCGTGCCACGCCGGCCAGCGCCGCGACCAGGGTTGCGGTGAACAGCGTGGTGGCGATCGGCGTGCCAGTGCGCGCGTTGACCTTCGACAGGCTGCGCGGCAGCAGGCCGTCACGCGACATCACGAAGAAGATGCGGCTCTGGCCGTACAGGAATGCCAGCAGCACCGTCGGCAACGCGATCACCGCAGCCGCTGCGATGACGGTGGCCGCCTTGCCCTGGCCGAGTTCGCGCAGGATCAGCGCCAGCGGCTCGGGGCTGTTGCCGAACACGGTGTAGCTCAGCGCGCCGACGGCGGCCAGGGCCACGACCATGTAGATCAGGGTGCAGCCGACCATCGAACCGACGATGCCGATCGACAGGTCGCGGCCCGGGTTCTTGGTTTCCTCGGCCGCGGTGGATATCGCATCGAACCCGTAGAAGGCGAAGAAGATGATCGCCGCAGCGGCCATGACGCCGCGCTCCACGCCGCCGGCGTCCATGGACTTGGCGAAGCCGTAGGGCATGAACGGCTGGGTGTTGGCGACGTCGAAATGCGGCAGGGCGATGGCGACGAAGATGCCCAGCGCGATGATCTTGAGCACCACCAGGATCGCGTTGAGGGTGGCGCTTTCGCGCGTGCCCGCCATCAGCATGCCTGCCACGACGAAGACGATGATCACCGCTGGCAGGTTGACCACGCCGCCCGCGTGCGGGCCGGCGGTCAACCACAAGGGCAGGTCCACCCCCAGTCCCTTGAGGAAGCCGACGGCGTAGCCGGACCAGCCGACCGCGACCGTGCTGACCACCAGCGAGTACTCGAGGATGAGGCTCCAGCCCACCACCCAGGCGATGGCCTCGCCCAGCACGATGTAGCTGTAGGTATAGGCGCTGCCGGCGGCCGGCATCATGGTCGCCATTTCGGCGTAGGCCAGTGCGGCGCAGGCGCAGACGATGCCCGCGACCAGGAACGACAGCAGCACGGCCGGTCCGGCGAGGTTGGCGCCGACTCCGATCAGGGTGTAGATGCCGGTGCCGACGATGGCGCCGATGCCCAGGGCGATCAGGTGCGGCCAGCTCAGGGTCGGCACCAGTCGGCGACCTTCCTCGTGGACCGTGACCCGGTCGATGTCCTTGCGCCGGAACCAAGTCTGCATAAAACCCTCGTGTCGAGCTGGCGAATTGGACGCACATAGTGGGGCAAAGCCGGCGGCGATGCGATGTGCACTGCAGCTTGCACGGGATGAGGGGTTGCTGTTGGGCCCCCCTCCTGCTTGCGGGAGGCCGGACCGGTCAACGCGGTGCGATGTAGCCCCCGCGCACGCCCGAGGGTGACAGCACCAGTTGCCACAACTGCGTGTGGCGGCTGCGGAAACTGGCCATCGAGGCCGACAGGTAGAAGCGCCACATGCGCTGGAAACGCTCGTCGTAGCGGGCCGGCAGTTGTGGCCACGCCCGCTCGACGTTGTCGAGCCAGGCCTGCAGGGTCAGCTCGTAGTCGGCGCCGAAGTTGTGCCAGTCCTCCATCACGAACAGGCCTTCGCAGGCCGTCGAGATCTGCGCAGCCGACGGCAGCATCGAGTTGGGGAAGATGTAGCGGTCGATCCACGGGTCGGTGACTTGCACCGACAGGTTGGTGCCGATCGTGTGCAGCAGGAACAGGCCTTCCTCGGCCAGGCAGCGTCGCGCCACCTCGAAGTAGGTCTCGTAGTTCTTGACGCCGACGTGCTCGAACATGCCGATCGAAAGGATCGCGTCGAAACGCTCATCACCCTCGCCCGCCCCGGCCTCTCGGTAGTCCTGCAGCCGGATCTCGATCGGCAATCCCGCGCACAGCTCGCGCGCATACGCGGCCTGTTCGCGCGACACGGTCACGCCGACGCCGCTGATGCCATAGCGCTCGGCGGCGAACTTCAGCGCCTCGCCCCAGCCGCAGCCGATGTCGAGCACGCGCATGCCGGGCTTGAGGCGGAGCTTTCGGCAGACCAGGTCGAGCTTGGCCTCCTGCGCCGCGTCCAGGTCGTGCAGGCGCGCACCGTCGCGGTCGCGCCAGTAGGCGCAGCTGTAGACCAGGCGGCGCCCGAGCATGGCCCGATACAGATCGTTGCCCAGGTCGTAGTGCTGCTCACCGACGACGAAGCTGCGACGGCGGCTCTGCAGGTTGGTCAGGTAGGCGCGCACCGCATCGGCCCGCGCCTTCCAACCGCGCACGCGGCGATCGAGGTCGGCACTGATGACCTTGAACAGGAAGCCGTCCAGCGATGGCGTTCGCCACCACCCATCCATGTACGACTCGCCCAGCCCGAGCGAGCCCTCGACCAGGACGCGGGCGAAAAAGCGCTCGTCCTCGACCTGCAGGTCCCACGGACGCGCACCGCCGACGCGGACGTCGGCCAACGAAAGCAACTGCTCTACCCGACTGCGCAATGCGGACATGGCGACCTCGGTGTTCGGCTGGCCTCCCTCGGGCCTGGCCCGCAGGTGGCGGGCCAGCCGATCCTATCGCGATGCCGCTCAATGCGGCATCAACCCCCGGTGAACAGCGACCGGTACTCGGGGGTCACGAACGGCAGCAGCACGTCGGCGGGGACCTCCACCGTCTGCGTGCCGTCGGAGTACGGGCCGACCTGGTAGGGCGCGAACACGAAGCGCAGGCCACCCAGCTTGCCATCCGGCGCGGCCATGGGCTCGAACAGTGCGAAGTCGGTCGGCGCCGGCTCGGTGCCGTCGTCGATCATGCGCGAGGCGTTCTTGACCACTTCGGCGCGCTCCTCCGCCGGCAGGTCGTCGGCATCGACGCGCTGCGACAGCGCCGAGTGCAACTGCTCGCGGACGTAGCCCGATATCGCCGCCCAGCCCTTGTCGTCGCGCACCAGCTCGCGCGCGGTCAGCATCCGCTGCTGCTGCGGCAGCCAGACGAAGCGCGCGATCAACGGCGCGCCGTGGGCACCGCCGGTATAGCTGCTGCCATCGGCAGCGACGGCGACCACGCTGGGGGTGTTCATCAACTCGGTGAAGCTCAGCGAGAGGTCGTAGGGGGCGCTGGTCGCGCCGCCGGGCTGGCCACGCGACTTGGCTGCCTCGATCAGGTCGGCGCGGGCGGCATCGGCGTACTTCTTCAGCTCGGCCGCCAGCGCCGGATGCTGGCCGGCCGGAACCTGGTAGCTGATGCCGATGATGTAGTCCGGGGTCGACTCGGAAACGTCCTTGAGCTCGACCGCGGCAGGCACGGTCGCATCGGTCGCCGCTGGCGCGGGGGCACCCGGCGTGGCACTGGTCGCCGGCGCCGCCGGCTCGCCCTCGCGCTTGCAGCCGGCCATCACGGCCAGGCCCAGCAACGACAGCATGAACAATCGCTTCATGGGCAATCCCTTGTCGATGAGCGTCAGGTTAGCGGCGGCGGCGTGATGCCCGTATGCAGGGGACATGCGGCGGCGCTGGGATGCGAATGGGTCGAAACGGGACATCGGCACAGGGGGATTCGGCAACGGCACGGGTATTTCACCAGAAGACGGGATTGCTACGCCTGCAACGTCTGCGGATGCCGTCTTCCCCACTTCGCACTGTGCATCGATACAGCCGGGGTTGCGTTACCACTGCGTCCGCTGCGGCAGCAATCCCTGCAGCTCGGCGTCGGTCAGGTTGCGCCACTGGCCGGGCTTGAGGTGGCCAAGCTTGACGTTGCCGATGCGCACACGCAGCAGCTGCTTCACGCGGAAGCCGAAGTGCGCGGCCATCAGGCGGATCTGCCGGTTGAGGCCCTGCACCAGGACGATGCGGAAACCGAACTTGCCCAGCTTTCCGGTCCTGCACGGCAGCGTGGTCTGACCGTGGATGGGCACGCCACGCGCCATGGCGCGCAGGAACTCGTCGGTGACGGCGTGGTTGACCACCACCAGGTATTCCTTTTCCAGCTTGTTCTCTGCGCGCAGGATCTCGTTGACGATGTCGCCGTTGCTGGTCAGCAGGATCAGCCCCTCGGAGTCCTTGTCGAGCCGGCCGATCGGAAAGATGCGCTGCTGGTGGCCGACGAAGTCGACGATGTTGTCCTTGACCCCCGCCTCGGTGGTGCTGGTGACGCCGACCGGCTTGTTGAGGGCGATGTAGACGTGCTGGCGCTTGCCCTTGCTGGCCTGGCGGACCTTCAGCGGCTGGCCGTCGACCTGGACCTGGTCGCCTTCGCCGACCTCGGCGCCGACGCGCGCGCGCGCGCCGTTGACGGTCACCCGCCCCTCGGCGATGAGGTTGTCGGCTTCGCGACGCGAGCAGAAGCCGGTGTCGCTGATGTGCTTGTTCAGGCGCATGCGGGCGGGCGCCAGGGGCGCGGCAGTCGGGGGATGGGCGCGCATGCTGTCACACCTGGGCGCAAGGGGACAGCTCCGCGCGCCCGTGCGCCCCGCGATGGCCTGTCGCCGCCGTTGCGGTCAGGCCAGCAGCTGGTTGTACTCGGGATGGCGTTCGACCCAGGCGGCGGCATAGGAGCAGGCCGGGTGGACGTGCCAACCCTGCGCCTTGGCGAACTCGAAGGCCTCGCGGACCAGCTCGCCAGCGATGCCGCGGCCGCCGATCGCCTCCGGGACGCCGGTGTGGGTGATCACCATCTTGCTGCCTTCGCGGTAGTACTCCAGCCGGGCGTCGACTCCATCGACAGTCGTCGTGAACGCGCCGGTCACCGGGTCGTGCTGGATCTGGTGCTGGGTCATGGGGGGCTCTTGGGTCTGGAATGTCGGGCGCACGGCTTGCGCACGTGCGCCCGGGTCAGAGGTTACGGTAGCTCAACGGCTGTCGCGCTTGCCCTGGTTGTGGCGGTCCTGGGTGCCGATGCTGCCCTGGATCGCTTCCATCCGGCTTTCGGCCGCATGCAGTTCGGCGGCCTTGGCAGCCGCACTGTCGGACTGGAAACCCGGCTTGGGAACATGCCCGTGGGCCGTATCGAACTGTTGCCACGGCTGCGGCTGGTGGTCGCGCTCGTGCTTGGCGGCCAGCAGCTCCTGGGTGTTGGCCAGGGCCTGCTCGGGCGTGATGCGCGGCTTGCGTGGAGCACGCTTGCGCGGGACGGGGACGGTCGCCGCGGTCGGAGTCGCGCGGGCTGTCCGGACGACGGTCTTCCGGGCCGGTGCCTTGGTCGCGGCTGCCTTGCGGGCCGTCGACTGGGGGGCGGCTGCCTTGCGGACGGTCTTCTTCGCGACCTTCGTCGCGACCTTCTTCGTCGCTTGCCTGGTTGCCTTGCGGGCCGGCGCCTTGCGCGCGGCCGCCTTCTTCACGACCTTCCGGGCGGTCTTCTTCGCTGCGACCTTCTTCGCGACAACCTTCTTCGTTGCCGCCTTCTTCGTTGCCACCTTCTTCGTTGCAACCTTCTTCGTTGCAACCTTCTTTGTTGCGGCCTTCCTTGCAGGCGCCTTCTTCGCCGCCGTCTTCCGGGTGGCTGTCCTGGCGGTGGTCTTCTTCCGGGCCGTCTTGGCGACGACCTTGCGGGCGGCCTTCTTCACGGCCTTCTTTGCTGTTTTCGCCGCCGCCTTCTTCGTCGGGGCCTTGCGGGCGGTAGTCTTGCCGGCCTTCCTGATCGCCATGCCTGGCACTCCTGGGCATCGTCTGGGAGCGTTTTGGATATCACGCGCGGCATTCATGCCGGGTGAGCGGGACGCCATCGCGAGCGCCGCATTGCGTCATCCGTTCAGCCCCAGACGCGACCAGTAATGACCGAGTGCGTCACATTTTCACGCCGATCCGACCCGGGCCCAAGCTGAGACGGCTGGCACGGAATCTGCGTGATCCAAGACAGGAAAGTCAGTAGGGAGAACACCCATGACCGTGCACCACCTGACCCTCGGCCACGTCAGCGACGACGCCCTGATGACGCGCATGTTCGACCTGGTCCAGAGCGGCAAGGAAGGCTCCATCGAGTCGTCGCAGATCGATGCCGAGATCTACGCCCGCCTGCTCGAAACCTATGGCGCGGACGATGCGGCGATGTCGGACCGTCACGCGGCCTGATCAGCATTCCGGCCGGGTCGCCAGGCCCGGTCGACACCAGCTCGGGTAGCTGGGGGGCGCCTTGAGCGCGGCGGGCCTGCGCCATGCAGGTCCGCCGCAGTCCCTCCGGCTTGCCAATTGCGACCGCGGCGCCGGTCTCGGCTCAGCGGAAGGACGGGCTCATCAGCCGTTCCAGGAAGATCGTTCCCACGCGCGGCTCCATCAGCAGCATGAACAACACGCCATAGATCGCACCTGACAGGTGCGCGCTGTGGTTGATGTTGTCGCCGCCGCGCCGGTCCATCCAGAACGAATAGGCGACATAGCCGACGGCGTAGACAATCGCCGGCATCGGCAGCACGAACACGATGATCAGCGACCACGGCTTGAGCAGGACGAAGGCGAACAGCACCGCCGACACCGCGCCGGAAGCACCCAGGCTGCGGTAGCCCGGATCGTGGCGATGGCGCAGGTAGGTCGGCAGGATCGCAATGACAATCGCCGACAGGTAGAACAGCAGGAACCCGAACGGCCCGATCAGCTGGCCGATCACGCCTTCGATCACGCGACCGAAGAAGTACAGCGTGATCATGTTGAACAGCAGGTGCGACCAGTCGGCGTGGATGAAGCCGTGCGTGACCAGCCGGTCGTACTGGTGGTTGCGGTCGATCGCCGGCGGCCACAGGATCAGGCGGTTCAACAGCTGCGGCCGCTCGAAGGCCAGCCACGAGACCACCACGGTCACGGCGATCAGGATGAAGGTCAGCATCCGTTGGTGCTCCTGGCTGCGATGCGCGACGCTGCGGTCATCATGCGCTGCGGTAGTTGTCCTGCATCGGGTAGGTGCGCGCGTACAGCCCGAAAGCCGCCGCGGCAACGAACGCGAAGCCGGCGAAGAAGAACATCAGGAAGGCATTCTCGCTCAGGCCGGTGTTGGCGATGTGCGACATCACCGTCTGGTTGCGCACGCCGGCATTGGTCAGCAGTACCCACAGGCTGCCGAAGGTGATGGCCAGGTACCAGAACGCCATGATGACGCCCTTCATCGCCCGCGGCGCCTGGCTGTAGGCGAACTCCAGCGCGGTCGCCGACACCAGCACCTCGCCGAACGTCAGCAATGCGTAAGGCAGCATCTGCCAGGCCAGCGTCACCGGATGCCCGCCGTCGAGGTAGAGCTGGATCAGGCCGGCGCCGATCCAGGCCACGCCGGCGAAGGCGATGCCCCAGCCCATGCGCCGCAGTGCGGTCGGTTCGAATCCGAGCTTGCGCAGCGCCGGGTACAGCACGATGTTGTTGAACGGAATCAGCAGCATCACCAGCAGCGGATTGATCGCCTGCATCTGCGCGGCATCCTTGATCAGCCAGCTCGGCCACCACCACAGCTCGTTCGGCATCATCATCTCGTTGCCCTGCAGCACCCAGGTCGAGGCCTTCTGGTCGAACAGCGAGTGGAACGGTGTCGCCAGCGCGAACACGATCAGGATGCGCAGCACCGCGCGCACGCCGTCCACGGCCGCGTCCGGGTGGCGGCCGCGGGCACGCTCGAGCTGCAATGAGGTGCCCATGCCACCAAAGGCGATGACCAGGCCCAGCGCCATGCAGGCGCAGATCACGAAGCCCAGCTTGGGAATCAGCAGCAGCGCGCCCACCGCGAGCACACCGCCGATCGCCGCCACGACCAGGCCCGGACGGCCCTGCCCCGGTGCCTGCGCCAGCAGCGCGGTGCGCGCCACGTGCAGGAACGAGTCCGGGTCGGCCGCGGTCGGCGGCACGTTGACGTATTGCTTGCGGCCCAGCCAGAAGATGAACGTGGCGATGAACATCAGGATGCCGGGAATGCCGAACGCCACTGCCGGGCCGTACTCGCGCAGGAAGATCGGCATCAGCAGCGAGGCGAAGAAGCTGCCGAAGTTGATGATCCAGTAGAAGGCGTCGAAGACGATCTTGGCCAGGTGCTTGTTGCTCTGGTCGAACTGGTCGCCGCAGAACGACACCACCAATGGCTTGATGCCGCCTGAGCCGAGCGCGATCAGGAACAGGCCGGAGTAGAAGCCGGTGCGGTTGTCCTCGAAGATCGCAAGGCAGGCATGGCCGATGCAGTAGACCAGCGAGAACCACAGCACCGTCTGGTACTTGCCGAAGAACCGGTCGGCCAGCCAGCCACCCAGCAGCGGGAAGAAGTAGACGCCGATGACGAAGCTGTGGAAGACATCCTTGGCGATGCCGGCGCGTTCGGCTTCCGGCGCGTACAGCAGCAGCGTGCTGACCAGGAACGGCGTCAGGATGTTGCGCATCCCGTAGAAACTGAACCGCTCGCAGCCCTCGTTGCCGATGATGTAAGGAATCTGCCGGGGCATCCTGCCCTGGGAATCGACAGTGGTGGCGCTTGCGGTGGTCGTCATCTACGGCGGTCCTGCGGGTACGTTCAGGGTTTCAATGCGGGCAACGCCGCTGCCGGCTGGGCGGCAACGGCGGATGGGCAAGCCTACCCGATCGGCGCCTCAAGTCGTTCCGGCCGGGCGCTCAGACCCAGTCGGTCAGGCCTTCCCGTTCGTACAGGGTCCTGAAAGATGGGCGCGCCTTCAGCGCCGTCGCCAGCGCGGCCAGGTGCGGCCAGTCGTGACCGGGGCGCGGCATGTTGCGGGTCCAGCGCATCAGCATGGCCAGGTAGAAATCGGCCGCGCTCAGCTGCTCGCCGAGCAGGTACGGGCCGTTAGCGGCCAGGTGCCCGTCGAGCCGGTCCCAGGCGGCTTCGACGCGCCGGCGGGTGCCTTCGCGGACCTCGTCGGCATGGGTTTCGTCGATGTCGCCCGGGTACCACCACAGGCGCATCGGCGACTGCACGGTGTTGACCAGGTTCAACATCCACTGCAGGTACGGACCGCGCAACGGGCTATCGACAGCAGGTGCCAGGCCCGATTCGGCATGCCGGTCGGCCAGATGCAGCACGAGCGCGGCCGCTTCGTAGAGCGGCTTGCCGTCGGCGACCAGCGTCGGCACCAGGCCGTTGGGATTGAGCGAGAGGTACTCGTCGGTCTTGTGCTGTTTCGCCTGCGTGTCGACCAGGCGCAGTTCGTGCGGCACGCCGAGCTCGATCAGCAGCCAATGGACGACCAGGCTCGCCGCGCCGGGCGAGTAATAAAGGCTGTACATGCGTTGCATCCCCGAAGGCAATTCGATCAGGGGGCAATGATCGCATGCGTTCGCAGGCACGCCGCCATCCCGGCAAAAGACCGGACGACGGGATTGCCTGCTGACACCCGATGTCAGCAGCGTGACCCTCACCGGCAAAGCATCGGCCCCGGCTCGGCTAACATGCGCCGACATTTTCGTGAGATGCCCGCGCAATGACCCGTTCGCCGCTCGCCGCCGCAACCCTCGTCGCACTGCTCACCACCCTCCCCGCCGTCGCAGCTCCCAAATCCAGCGCGCTGACCACCGTGTCCGAACGCAGCGGCTTCGTGAAGACCGGCCGCTACGATGAGGTCATCGCCCTGTGCGACCAGTTCGCCCGGCGTTACCCCGACGCGGTGCGCTGCAACGACTTCGGCACCACGCCGGAAGGTCGTCCGATGAAGGTGCTGGTGGTGTCGAAGACCGGCGCGTTCACGCCGGAAGCGGCAAAGGCCAAGGGCCTGCCGGTCATGTTGATCCAGGGCGGCATCCACGCCGGCGAGATCGACGGCAAGGATGCCGGCTTCCTCGCCTTGCGCCAGGCACTCGATGGCGAAGCCACCCCCGGCACGCTCGACAAGCAGGTGCTGCTGTTCGTGCCGGTGTTCAACGTCGACGGCCATGAGCGCTTTGCGCGCTGGAACCGTCCCAACCAGCGCGGTCCGGAGGAAATGGGCTGGCGCACCACGGCGCAGAACTACAACCTCAACCGCGACTACGTAAAGGCCGACACGGCCGAGATGCAGGCGATGCTGCGAATGGTCGACGCCTGGGATCCGCTGGCCTACGTCGACCTGCACGTCACCGACGGCGCCAAGTTCGAACACGACGTCTCGATCCAGGTCGAGCCGGTCAACAGCGGCGATGAAGCGCTGCGCGCCGCGGGCACTGCCCTGCGCGATGGCGTGATCGAACGCCTGGCTGCGGAAGGCTCGCTGCCGCTGCCGTTCTACCCTTCGTTCGTGAAGGGCGACGAACCGGCATCGGGGTTCGAGGACGGCGTCCCCACGCCGCGCTTCTCGCACGGCTACTTCCAGCTGCGCAATCGCCTGGGCATGCTGGTCGAGACGCACTCGTGGCGCGAGTACCCGCACCGGGTAAAGGTCACGCGCAACATCATCGTCGCCCTGCTCGACCTGGTCGCCAGCAACGGCAAGCAGTGGCTGCAACAGACTGCCGCCGCCGACCAGCGCGCCGCCGCGCTCGGTGGCCAGCCGGTCGCCCTCGACTACAAGGCCACCGACAAGAGCCGCATCATCGATTTCCGCGGCTATGCCTACACGCGCACGCCTTCGGAAGTCTCCGGCGCGCTGATGACGCGTTACGACGAGACCCGGCCGCAGATCTGGCAGATTCCGATCCGTGACGAGATCGTGCCCGACCATGTCGTCACCGCGCCCAAGGGCGGTTACCTGGTACCGGCCGCGCATGCGGGCTGGGTTGCCGCCAAGCTCGACCAGCACGGCATCAGCTATCGGCGCTTGCCGGCCGCGCAGGCGCACGCCAAGGTCGAAACCTTCCGCGCCGACCAGGCCAGTTTTGCCGCGCAGTCGGTCGAAGGGCACCAGCGCGTGACCCTGACCGGCCAGTGGAAGCCCGAGACGCAGGATGTCGCTGCCGGCGCACTGTTCGTGCCGATCGCGCAGCCCGAGGCGCGACTGGTCATGGCTCTGCTGGAACCGCAGGCACCCGACGCGCTCGTGGCCTGGGGCGAGTTCAACAACAACTTCGAGCGCAAGGAGTACATGGAGGACTACGTCGCCGAGGAAGTGGCGCGCGAAATGCTCAAGGACCCCAAGGTGAAGAGCGCATTCGAGCAGCGCCTGAAGGAAGATGCAGCGTTTTCCGCCGACCCGCAGGCACGCCTTGAATTCTTCGCCCGCCGCCATTCGTCATGGGATGCGCGTTACCGGATGTATCCGGTGCTGCGTACCGACGGCACGCCACGCTGACGGCGCCGCAACATCCGGGCCGCTAGGCTGGGCGCATTCCAACAAGTGATGGCCCGGAGAGATGCCCATGTTCGAGTCGAAGTCGTTTTCGCTGGTCCTGCCCGGCCTGCTCGGCATCGCGGTTGCGATGTCGCTCGCGGCCTGCAAACCGGGTGCGGACTCCGGAACTGCTTCGACCCGTCCGACGCCGCCATTGACCCACGGTGCCCACGCGATCACCGGCTCCGCCGGCTACCGCGAGCGGATCATGATGCCGCCGGGCTCGACCCTGCGCGTGCAACTGATCGACAACCAGCTCGCCGACACGAAGTCGGCGGTGCTGTCAGAGATGACGTTCAAGGACCTGTCCGGTCCTCCGTACGCTTTCAGCCTCCCCTATGACCCGGTCAAGCTCCGCAGCGGCGGCCAGTACGGACTGCACGCGTCGTTGCAGGGCCCGGATGGCAAGCTGTGGTTCGTCACCGACACGCGCACTTCCGTGGATCCGGCTGGCAATGCCCCGGTCGAGTTGCAACTGGTGCGCGTGGCGCCGTCTGCATCGGGCGCCCCTGCCAGCCAGGTCGACCGGAACATCAGTTACTGGCAATGCGGCGAGCTTCGCCTCGGCGCCGACTTCAGCCAGTCCGAACGGGCGGTGCTGTCGTACGCCGGCCGGGAGTTGACGATTCCGCTGGCGGTGTCCGCGTCGGGCGCGCGCTATGCCGACGACAAGGGCAACGAGTTCTGGACCAAGGGCAGCAGCGGCACGCTCGCCCTGGCCGGCGAAGACAAGCGCGAGTGCAGCCAGGCCGACGGTCCCTCGCCGTGGGAAGCGGCGAAGGCCCGCGACGTCGGCTTCCGCGCGGTCGGCAACGAGCCGGGCTGGTGGGTCGAGGTCGGCATGGGCGAGGCGCCGCAACTGCGCGCCGAACTCGATTACGGCGCACGCAGGATCGAAGTCGCCAACGCACAACCGCTCAAGGACGGAGCGGGCTTCAGCGGCAAGACCACCAACGGCACGCAGGTCGAGCTGAAGATCGAACGCAAGCAATGCACGGACGACATGAGCGGCAGTTCGTTCGAGGCCAGCGCGCAACTAGCTGCCGGTGGCAAGACGTACCAGGGTTGCGGGGCGTACCTGCAGGACTGAAGGCAAAGTGATTGAAGGCAACGTGCCTCAAGGAGGTCCAGCCATGATCGAGATCCTGCCCTCGCCGTCGCATGTGGCGGCATTCCATTTCAGCGGCACCCTGGACGGCGACGATTACGACCGCTGCATCGCCGACATCGAGGCGCGCCTGGCGCAGCACCAGCGCATCGGCCTGTTCTGCGACCTGACCGGCTTCACCGGCCTGACCGCGCAGGCCATGGGCAAGGACCTGCGCTATGCGATGGGCAAGTTCGGCGAGTACGGCCGCTTCGCCCGCGGCGCGATCATCACCGACAAGCACTGGCTGGCGCGGATTTCCGAGTTCTCGGGCCACTTCTTCCCGCACACCGAGATCCGCTCCTTCGACCCGGATGAGCGCGAAACCGCGATGGGATGGGCAAGCGAGGTGCCGGCAGAAGGCATGTCGGCCTGAAGGTGTCGCCGCGCACGCCTACGACATGTACTTCCAGTTGCGCGACTTGCCTTCGGCCACCCATTCGATGGTCTGCTCCAGCCGTCGTTGACGCGTTTCCTCGCGCTTGGCCTCGGTGATCCACTCGATGTAGTCGCGCCGGTAGCTGGGTGGGAACGCCTCGAAGTGGGCGCGGGCCTTCGCGTTCTTCTTCAACGCGGCGACCAGATCGTCGGGGACCTCCAGCGACGGTCGCGCCTTGGCGGCCTTGCTGGCAGGACGCGTGCTGCCGCTGTCGATCAGCGCCTTCGCCTGCTTGATGAAGCCGATCAGTTCACGCTTGCCCGGCAGGTCGGCCAGGCGGGTGATGCGGCCGAACTGACCCATGCCCTGCTCGCTGCGCGGCGCGCCCTCGATCTGCTCCCCCTGCCAGAAACCAAAGCCGACGTGCTGCTTGAAGGCGGCCATGCCGCACAGGATCTTGCCGCGGTAGGTGAAGCTCGGCATGCCCCACTTCAGCGTTTCCTCGACCTCGGGGCAGCCGGCATGGACGACCGCCCGCAGGTGCGTCAGCAGGGGTTGGGCGAACTCCCCGGAACGGGCGATGTAGGCGTCGATTCGCGGGTCGGTTGCGGGCATCGGCGGTTCCGGAGTGGGCGCGTCCTATTGTGCACATGCTTCCACGTTGGAACAGCTGAGGGGCGAAAGAATCACAGGCAGCGAAGGGAGGGACCACAATGGCCCTGCGCGACCGACGTACACCGGCAACGGACATCCACGTGCAGCAACGGCGCATGGGCCTGACGGGCCCGCAGGCGCGGATGCTGATCGACTGCGAACGCTACGGCTGGAAACTCGCCTTCATCCGCGAGCCACTGGAGCACCCGACGCCGGTGCTGTTCGCCACCGCCCGCGACTTCGTCGTGGTGCGCGAGGACGGCAGCATCGACCGCGAACCGGCAATCGAGCTGCGCCACTGAAAAGGCCGTCCCCCTGCGTCACTCCGGCAACAGCCAGCGCCCGATGATCCGGTAGGGCTGCCCGGACTGGCTGTCCATGAGGACGAAGTCGTGCACCGGCCAATCCAGCGGTTCGATCGGCGTGGTGGCGATGTGGCGGCGCACGTTGCGCTGGATGGTCAGGTGCGGACTGAAGCCCGCAGCCGGTTTTGTCGGTACGCCATATCGTGCCAGCCCATCGCCCAGCGCCGACCACAACCCCTGCAGTCCCGCCGGAGTCTCGCGCGTGCCCAGCCACCAGACGTCGCTGCCGCGGAAGCTGCCGGCGCAATCCAGAACCAGCCCGAATGGCGGCAGACGCACCTCCGCGGCGGCGGCGCAGGCGTCCGCGATCAGTGCTTGCGGCAACGATTCGAACTCACCGAGGAACTGCAATGTAAGGTGGTAGCGCGCGGCATTGAGGCGACGCCCACCCGGCTGGAGTTCGCGCTCCAGGCGCGACGCTGCCTCGTCGATCGAGTGCCGCAAGGCATCGGCGGGCCAGAGCGCGAAGAACAGCCGATGGAACATGGTTGCGCGCGTGCCTCAGCGCCCCGCTGGCGCTGTCTGCTTGCGCAGGTAGTCGGCGAGGCCACGCCGCTGCAATCCCTGCACCGCAGCGAAGGTGGGCGCCGCCACCACCGCCATGGCCATGGCCGCATGGGCCGCGATCTGCCTGGGTCGCATATCGGTCACTCCCGCGCTGGGGAAGCCATTAACCCATCGCGGATGCATGCGCGCAAGCGCCAGGTTCGCGCCTGGCGCGCCGTGAGGCGAATCGTATGGAGTGGCGGTTGGCGGGAACGGAATATCCGTGTCGACGATCCGTGCGCGCGCTGTGACAGCAGCACGTCGTCGCCCCCTGATCAACAGCCACCAAGGACGACCGTGCAACGTACGACATTCGCCAATGTGCTGATTGCTGCCCTGCTCTCCTGCCAGCTTGCCGGCTGCGCTCCGGCGCAGGATCCGCCCGCGCCCGCGCCTGCTGCTACCAGCCCTGCCACCGGCGCCGGGGCATCACCGCCGCCACCGCCGATGTCGCCCGGGGACGTCGCGCTTCAACAGCGCGCGAACGGCCTGTTCAAGGCGCTCCCGGCCAAGCTCGACACGGTACGCAACGAAGCCATGACCGAAGCGAAGGTCGAGCTCGGCAAAATGCTGTTCTTCGACCCGCGACTCTCCTCGAGCCAGGTCATCAGCTGCAACAGCTGCCACAGCCTCAGCACGGCCGGCGCGGACAACGTGCCGACGTCCGTTGGCCATGGCTTCGAGCGGGGTCCGCGCAATTCGCCCACGGTGTACAACTCGGTGTTCAACGCGAGCCAGTTCTGGGATGGGCGCGCACCCAACCTGAGCGAACAGGCCAAGGGGCCAATCCAGGCCGAAGTCGAAATGAACAACTCGCCGGCGCGCGTGGTCGAACTGCTCAACAGCATTCCCGGCTATGCGCAGGCATTTCGCAGCGCGTTTCCCGAAGGCGGCAGCGACGCTGTCAGCTTCGAGCGCACGGCGCTGGCCATCGAAGCCTTCGAGGCGACGCTGATTACGCCCGATGCGCCATTCGACCGGTTCCTCGGCGGCGATGGCGCAGCGCTCGATGCCCGCCAGAAACGCGGACTGGGACTGTTCATGGACACCGGCTGCATCGCCTGCCATGCCGGCATGAACCTGGGTGGCCAGACCTTCCACCGCTTCGGCCAGGTCAAGGAACCCGATGAACGGGTGTTGCCGAAGGCCGACATCGGTCGCTTCGCGATCACGCACGCGCCAGGCGATCGCCATGTATTCCGCTCGGCGCCGCTGCGCAACGTGGCGTTGACCGCGCTTACTTCCACAGCGGCCAGGTCTGGGACCTTCGCGAAGCGGTGCGGATCATGGCCACTGCCCAGCTGGGCCGCGAGCTTGAAGCCAAGGACGTGGACGACATCGCCGCGTTCCTGCAGTCGCTCAGCGGCAAGGCGCCACTGGTCACGATGCCGGTCCTGCCGCCGAGCGGCGACGCGTCGCCGCGACCGCGCCTGGATTGAGCCGGTGCTTGAGACCGGTGACTGAGCAGCTGACTGAGCGGCTCAGCCGTCGAGCTCGCCCCAGCGCGCGTACGCAGCCTCGAGATCGAGCTGCGTCTGCGCCAGCAGCGCGTTGTGTGCGTTGATCGCGGTGGCATCGCGCTGATAGAACGCCGGCTCGTTCATCTGCGCCGTCAGTTCGGCCAGCCGGGTTTCCAGGGTCTCGATCCGCTGCGGCAACTGCTCCAGCTCGCGGGTTTCCTTGTAGCTGAGCTTGCGCTTGGGTGCAGCAGCGGCCGGAGCGGCCGCCACCGGCGTCGCCGCGACCAGGGCCGGCCTGGCCGGCACGCTGACCGAAGGCACCGGGCGCTGGCGCAGCCAGTCGGTGTAGCCGCCCACGTACTCGCCGACGCGACCCTCGCCTTCCATGACCAGGGTCGAGGTCACGACGTTGTCGAGGAAGTCGCGGTCATGGCTGACCAGCAGCAGCGTGCCGGGGTAGTCGCCGAGCATTTCCTCGAGCAGCTCCAGCGTCTCGACGTCGAGATCGTTGGTCGGTTCGTCCATCACCAGCAGGTTGGATGGTTGCGCGAACAGCTTGGCCAGCAGCAGGCGGTTGCGCTCGCCACCGGACAGGCGCGTGATCGGCGCACGCGCACGCTCGGGGGTGAACAGGAAGTCCTGCAGGTAGCCGATGACGTGCTTGGACTTGCCGCCGACCTCGACGAACTCACGGCCTTCGGCGACGTTCTCCAGCGCATTCCAGTCCTCGCGCAGGGTCGCGCGGTACTGGTCGAAATAGGCTACCTGGATGTTGCTGCCGAGCTGGATCTCGCCGGCGTCGGGCTTGAGTTCGCCCAGCAGCAGTTTGATCAGGGTGGTCTTGCCGCTGCCGTTGGGGCCGATCAGGCCGATGCGGTCGCCGCGGAAGATCGTCGTCGACAGATCGGTGATGAGTTCGCGCTCGCCGTGGCCGAAGCTCACGCCCTTGGCCTCGACCACCTTGCGGCCGGACGCTTCGCCCTGTGCCAGCGCCATCTTGACGTTGCCGGTGAGGTCACGGCGCTGTGAGCGCTCCACGCGCATCGCCTTGAGCCTGCGCACACGGCCTTCGTCGCGGGTGCGGCGCGCCTTGATGCCCTGGCGGATCCAGACTTCTTCCTGCGCGAGCATCTTGTCGAAGCGCGCATTTTCCTGCGCCTCGGCGTTGAGCCGCTCTTCGCGGCGGCGCTCGTAATTGGCCCAGTCGCCGGGCCAGCTGGTGACCTGGCCGCGGTCGATCTCGACGATGCGCGTGGCCAGCGAACGCAGGAAGCGGCGATCGTGGGTGACGAACAGCAAGGCGCCCTGCCAGCCCTTGAGGAAGGT
The DNA here is from genome assembly GCF_022637455.1 of Lysobacter sp. S4-A87. Lineage (NCBI taxonomy): Bacteria > Pseudomonadati > Pseudomonadota > Gammaproteobacteria > Lysobacterales > Lysobacteraceae > Lysobacter > Lysobacter sp. S4-A87. The sequence goes on along the minus strand of NZ_CP093341.1, from coordinate 135,786 downwards.
CTCCAGCCAGTCGATCGCTTCGATGTCGAGGTGGTTGGTCGGCTCGTCCAGCAGCAGCAGGTCGGGGGCCGACACCAGCGCGCGCGCCAGCAGCACGCGGCGCTTGAGGCCACCGGACAGGCTCGAGAACAGTGCGTCGCCATCCAGGCCAAGGCGCTCGAGGGTCTCGGTCACGCGCTGGTCGAGCGACCAGCCGTTGGCGTCCTCGATCTTGGCCTGGACTTTTGCCAGCGCATCGGTGTCGACGTGCTCGGCGTGAATGAGGTGGTGATACCTGGCCAGCCACGCGCCCAGGTCGCCCAGGCCGCCAGCCACGACGTCCCAGACGTCGCCGCCGGCGTCGCTGGGCACTTCCTGCTCCAGCCGTGCCACGCGCACGCCGCCTTCGCGGCGCACTTCGCCGCCGTCGGCCTGGATCTCTCCGGCGAGCAGTCTCATCAGGGTCGACTTGCCGGCGCCGTTGCGCCCGATCAGGGCGATTCGCTCACCGGCGTCGATGGTCAGGGCTACATTTCCCAGCAGCAGCGGGCCGCCGACGCTGTAGTCGACGTTTTGCAGGGTCATCAGGGGCATCGGACCATTCTACGTGGCGCGGGCCGTCGCAGTGCCATGCGCGTTGCCGGCGGCGCATACTTGGCCCCAGGCCGCGGCGCGGTGCCGGGGCCACCTGAGCAGGGGAGAAGCCATGAGCAAGGGCATGGATCGCAAGAAGGAAACGAAGAAGAAGCCGGCGAAGACGATGAAGGAAAAGCGCGCCGAGAAGAGCGAGAAGAAGGCTGGCAAGAGCTGACCGGCCAGGCTTCGTGGCAAGGGGCGGACTGGAAAGAGCCGCCCCGCTGTCAAAACCGGCGCAGTCAAGGCCGGTCTGCCAGAGCCCGGCGCTGCCAGAGAATGAACGGCAGCCGATGACCCCGCCGCTGCACAGCCTCGCCGCTCCCGCCGTCAGCCGGATCCGGCAATGGGTCCTGGGCGCCTTCCCGCGCGGCCAGAGCGGCATCGACTATGACCAGCCGCCCGGTGATCCGGGCCTGTTCGGTGCCGACAGCATCACCTGGCGCATCCACGCCGATTTCCCCGGCATGCTCTCGGGCGGCCTGTGCGCCCTGATGTTGCAGACCCTGCATCCGCTGGCGCTGGCCGGGGTCTGGGACCACTCCCAGTTCCGTACCGACCTGCTCGGGCGGCTGCGCCGCACCACCAATTTCGTCGCCGGCACCACCTACGCCGGCCGCGCCGAAGCCGAACGCCTGATCGCCCACGTCGACGCCATCCACGCCCGGGTGCACGGGGTTACCGCGGATGGCCGTCCGTATCGCGCACGGGATCCGCGCCTGCTGACCTGGGTGCACGTCACCGAAAGCTACGGTTTCCTCGAAGGTTTCCGCCGCTACGCGCCCATGGCCCTGCCCCACGGCTTCGCCGACCGCTATTTCGACGAGTCACGTCGCGTCGCCCTCGCGCTGGGCGCGTGCGATGTGCCCGGTTCCGAGGCGCAGGTGGCCGACTATTTCGAAAGCGTGCAGGACGAGCTGCGCTACGACGAGCGCTCACGCGAGGTGCTGGCGGTGCTGGCACGGATCGAGTTGCCGGTGCCGGCCGCGGCACTGTCGCGGAACCTGTTCCTCGGCGCCGGCAGCGCCTTGCTGCCGACGTGGGCGGCGTCGCGACTGCGGCTGTCGCGCCCACGGCAAATGCAGTCCGCGATTGCGGCGCGTGCCTTGCGCGGCATCTCGCCGCTGTTCCGGCTGGCGCTCAACGACGGCGTCGCCCCGCGCGCCTGCCGGCGCGTCGGCGTGGCCGAGTCGGTGCTCGACGGCTGGCCGCCCTAACGCAACTCAGGGGCCGCCGGCACTGCGCAGCAACACGATCTTCTTGGCCGTGGTGAGGCGCTCGCGCAAGCGCAGCGATGCGTCGATCTCATCGCCCTGCTTGAGGCTGGTCACCGCGACCGTCTTGCCGTCGAGGGTGACCACCGTGGTCTGGTCGTCGTAGGCGATGAGGTTCGGGATCAGCGTCTGGGCCTGGTCGATGTGCAGGGTGCGCGTATCGGTCTTGATCTGCTCGACGGTGCCGTGCAGGTATCGCTGGGGTCCCTGCTCCATGCTGGTGTCGGGCAGTACCACGATCTGGCTGCCGTGCAGGCGGTCGCCACTCCTGGCCGTCCTGATCAGCAGGCGCTCGCCCAGCTTCAGTCCGGTGAGCGCGGCGGCCTTGCCGTCGCGGCTGGCCGTAGTGCTGGCATCGAGGTAGACATTGGTCGGGCTGCCCTGCCCCAGTTCGCTGCCGGTCTGCGCATCGTCTGCGAGCGACAGCCGCTTGGAAGCCTGATCCACCTCCACCAGCGTGCCAACGACGTGGTCGGCGTCCTTCGGCGGCGACGCCAGGGCGGCCGCACTGGACCAGAGCAACACGAAGCCCGACAACAACACAACGCCGCGAACCGCGGTGCGCAAGTGAAGCGATTCAATGGTCCGCACGGTCAGCACCTCCACTGGGTCGTCGCCGCCATCTTCCGCGCCGGGGGTGTAGGTGGCGTGTGTGGAAACCGCCGGTTCAGCTGACCACGCCGCGCATCACGAACTGCAGGAGAGCATCGAACAGCCGGCGCGCTCGCGGGCCCAGTCAGGTCGGCGTGCGGCGAATGCTGCGCGCCCGGGCTGATCGTCATACGGGCGCCGCATCACGTCGAGCAACCCGGAAACGCCGGCCATGTCGCCCTCCACCGCGCGATCGATGGCCTGTTGCGCCAGGTAGTTGCGGAGCACATAGCGGGGATTGGCTGCGTTCATCCGCTCCCTTCGCTCTTGTGGCGAATCGGTCTGCTCGCGCAGTCGCGCGGCGTAGCGTGCCAGCCATTCGCGCAATGCCGGTTCGGCCGTCTCGCGACGGGCGTCGTCGTAGAACGCCTCGCGCAGGGGTGCGGGGTCGAGCGTCACGGTGTCGAGGTCGGCCAGGCCACGGAAGAACAGGGTCATGTCGACTTCCGCCTCCGTCATCAGGTCCTGCAGTGCCTGCATGAGGCCGACGTCCTCGTCGCGGCACTCGGCCAGGCCGAGCTTGCGCGCGGTGTTCTCGCGGTCGGCGGCGGTGAATGTTTCGACGAACCGGCGCAGGCCGTCCTGCAGCGGTTCGACACCGTCGAACAGCAGCGACAGCGAACCGGCCAGGCGGCCCAGGTTCCAGTAGGCCACCTGCGGCTGCTGGCCGAAGCGGTAGCGGCGGTGGTGGCGGTCGGTGGTGTTGGGTGTCCAGCCCGGATCGAAGTTGTCTACCCAACCGTACGGGCCGTAGTCGATGGTCAGGCCGAGGATCGACATGTTGTCGGTGTTCATGACGCCGTGGACGAAGCCGACCCGCATCCAGTGCGCGACCATCACTGCGGTGCGTTCGCACACCTGGGCGAACCACTGCGCGTACAGCGCCTGGCCCTGGCCGCGCAGTTCCGGGAAGTCGCGGCGGATGCAGAAGTTGACCAGCTGTCGCAGCAGCTCGACGTCGTCGCGAGACGCCGGCAGTTCGAAGTTGCCGAAGCGGATGAACGATGGCGCCACGCGGCAGACGATCGCGCCGGGTTCCAGCTCCGGATGGCCGTCGTAGAACATGTCGCGCTCGACCCACTCGCCGGTGCCCACCAGGCTCAGTGCACGCGTGGTCGGCACGCCCAGGTGGTGCATGGCCTCGCTGCAAAGGAACTCGCGGATCGACGACCGCAGCACTGCGCGGCCGTCGGCGGTGCGCGAGTAAGGCGTCGGGCCGGCGCCCTTGAGCTGCAGTTCCCAGCGTTCGCCGGCGGCATTGATGATCTCGCCCAGGCTGATCGCACGGCCATCGCCCAGTTGCCCGGCCCAATTGCCGAACTGGTGGCCGCCGTAGTTGGCGGCGAACGGCTCCATGCCCGCGATCAGCGCGTTTCCGGCGAACACCTGCGCGAACTGCGGCGAGGCGACCTCGGCCTCGCTGAAGCCCAGTCGCCGGGCCATCTCGGCCGAATGGGCCAGCAGTCGCGGCGCCGCGACCGGGGAAGGGGCCACGCGCGAGTACAGGGCGCCGTGGACCTGCCGCACACCCGGACCATCGTCCGGATCGCCAGGCAGCTCGCGGACGAAGGCGTTGTCAAAATCGAGATTCAGCATGTTCACCGCGTCAATGTGGCCTTTCGCAGCTGGCCCGGCCAGTGCTCGCAAGCCTGATGTGCGGGCCTCGCGGCGTTTTTCCAGCGCCCGGCCACCGCCCGGCAAGGCGCCGTACACGGGCAAATGAACCTCGATGCCCTACACTGGCGGCCCGCACAACGAGATCGCCCATGGCAAAGCCCAATTACTCCTTCGAAAAGCGCCAGCGCGAAATCGCCAAGAAAAAGAAGCAGGACGAGAAGCAGGCCAAGAAGCAGCAGGCCCGCGATACCGCCAATCCGCCTGCCAACCCCGAACCGTCGGAAAGCGGATCCGGCAACAAGTCCTGACGTGGACCCATCCCCGGCCGGCGACCTCGAGTCCGGCCCGATTCCGACCGGCGAAGCCCGGATCTGGGTCGATGCCGATGCCTGCCCGGGTGTGATCCGCGAGATCCTGTTCCGCGCCGCCGAGCGTGCGCGGGCCCAGGTCACCCTGCTGGCCAATCAGTGGCTGCGGACCCCGAAAGTAGTCGACCCGATCCGGTGACGCGCCAGCGCCGCGGCACTTATGCTGCAGCGGGAAGCACATTCGCACCGGGGATCCAACGCAATGACCACGAGTCGCTCCAAGGCGCGCCGCTCCACGGCGCTCACGCTGCTGTTGCCTGCCCTGCTGGTCATCGCGGCCCCGCCCGCCATCGCCCAGGTGGCCGCGCCACAGTGGACCGTGGTGCAGGCCGGCCACCTGCTCGATCGCCCGGGCCGACCGGCACGGGGCGCCAGCACGCTGCTGCTGCGCGATGGCCGCATCGAAGCCGTCCGCGACGGCCATGTCGAGGCATCGGCATTCACCGGGGTGCCGGCAACGGCCACGGTGTCGGTGATCGACCTGCGCGACCGCTATGTGCTGCCCGGCCTCATCGACAGCCATGTCCACCTGGTTTCGGACAAGGCCGGCGTCGAAGGCCAGCTGGACGGCGTGTCGAAGGGTGTGGCCGATCACGCCTACGAGGCCGCGGTAAATGCGCGCAAGACACTGGCCGCCGGCTTCACCACCGTGCGCAACCTGGGGGACGAGGATGGCGTCACGCTGGCGCTGCGCGATGCCATTGCCGCCGGCAAGGTGCCGGGCCCGCGGATCATCGACGCCGGCAATGCGATCTCCACCACCGCCGGCCACATGGACCCGACCCTGGGCTTCCGCGATGAACTGCACGCGGCCATCGACGTCCACGGCAATACCTGCGACGGCGCCGAAGACTGCCGGCGCGCCGTGCGCCGCCAGATCGCGCGCGGCGTCGACGTGATCAAGATCGCCACCACCGGCGGCGTCAACAGCCGCATCGGTGCCGGCCTGGGCCAGCAGATGTTCGACGACGAAGCGAAAGCCATCGTCGAGACCGCACACCTGTACCGCAAGAAGGTGGCCGTCCACGCCCATGGCGCCGACGGCATCGCCGTGGCGCTGCGTGCCGGCGCCGATTCGATCGAGCACGGGACGCTGCTCGACGACGCCGACATCGCCCTGTTCCGCAAGACCGGCGCCTATTACGTGCCGACGCTGTCGACGGTCAACGGCTACAAGGAACGCCTGGCGAAGAATCCGGAGGCCTACACCGGCGAAGTCCGCAGCAAGATCGAATGGCGCATCGGCATCACCGGCAAGGCCCTCGAGCAGGCAGTGCCGGCCGGGGTCCGCATCGCCTTTGGAACCGATGCCGGCGTCAGCCTGCACGGCCGCAACGCCGATGAGTTCGAACTGATGGTCGCCCATGGCATGACCGCGGCGAGCGCCATCCAGGCGGCCACCGTCAACGCGGCCGACCTGCTGGGCCTGGCCGACCAGGTCGGCAGCCTGGAACCGGGCAAGCGCGCCGATCTGATTGCGGTTTCGGGCGACCCGCTCACCGATGTGACGGTGCTCAAGCAGGTGCAGTTCGTGATGAAGGACGGCCGCGTGGAGAAGGACGTGCGCGGGCTGCAGGCCTCGGTTCCGGCGGGTTCGACAGCGCGCTGACGGACGAGCAAATCAGCGCGCTGACCGGCGCGCTGACCGGCGCGAGGCACGAACGCAGACAGGTTGCTGCACGGGGTTGTTTGGCCCCGACACTGCACTACACCCGGCCGACACACCGCAGTCCGGTACACTGTGCGGTCTTCCGACCGGCGTTCGCCGGCGCTGCCGAGCCTCCCCCCCATGAGCGCCGAGACGCCCAACACCCCTTCCACGGACCCGTCCACGGACACCCCGTCCATCAAATTCTCCGACCTGGGCCTTCCCGAGCCGCTGATGCGCGCCCTGGCCGACGTCGGCTACGAGTCGCCTTCGCCGATCCAGGCGGCCACCATCCCGCCGCTGCTGGAAGGCCGCGACGTGCTTGGCCAGGCCCAGACCGGTACCGGCAAGACCGCCGCATTCGCGCTGCCGGTGCTGGCCCGCATCGACCCCAACCAGCGCGCACCGCAGACGCTGGTGCTGGCGCCGACGCGCGAACTGGCGATCCAGGTCGCCGAGGCGTTCCAGAAGTACGCCCATCACCTGCCCGGCTTCCAGGTCCTGCCGATCTACGGCGGCCAGAGCTACTACCCGCAGCTGCAGGCGCTCAAGCGCGGCGTGCAGGTGATCGTCGGCACGCCGGGTCGCGTGATCGACCATCTCGAGCGCGGTTCGCTCGACCTGTCGCAGTTGCGCTGCCTGGTCCTGGACGAAGCCGACGAAATGCTGCGCATGGGCTTCATCGACGATGTCGAGGCGGTGCTGAAGAAGACCCCGGAGACGCGCCAGGTGGCGCTGTTCTCGGCCACCATGCCGGCACCGATCAAGCGCATCGCCCAGACCTACCTCAAGGACCCGGTCGAGATCGCGATCAAGTCCAAGACCTCCACCGCGGCCAACATCCGCCAGCGCTACTGGGCCGTCAGCGGCGTGCACAAGCTCGACGCCATCACCCGCATCCTCGAAGCAGAACCTTTTGACGCGATGATCGTCTTCGCCCGCACCAAGCTGGCGACCGAGGAACTGGCCGACAAGCTGGCCGCGCGCGGCATCGCCGCAGCTGCGATCAATGGCGACGTGGTGCAGGCGCAGCGCGAGAAGACCATCCAGAACCTCAAGGACGGCAAGATCGACGTGCTGGTCGCCACCGACGTGGCCGCCCGCGGCCTCGACGTCGAGCGCATCAGCCACGTGCTGAACTACGACATCCCGTACGACACCGAAAGCTATGTCCACCGCATCGGCCGCACCGGTCGTGCCGGTCGCAAGGGCGAGGCGATCCTGTTCGTCACTCCGCGCGAGCGCGGCATGCTGCGCGCGATCGAGCGCGCCACGCGCCAGCCGATCGAGCAGATGCAGCTGCCGACGGTGGAAACCGTCAACGAACAGCGCGTCAACCGCTTCCTCGGCCGCATCACCACGGCGCTGGAATCGTCGGACGTGAGCCAGTTCCGCGACCTGGTCGAGCGCTACGAGCGCGAACAGAACGTGCCGGCGGTGGAGATCGCCGCCGCCCTGGCCAAGCTGGTGCAGGGCGACATGCCGCTGCTGCTGGACATCACCGCTGAGCGCCTGCGCCCGCACACGCCGGACTTCGACCGTCCCGAGCGCGGCTCCCGTGATCATTCTCCGCGTGACCGCTTCGATCGTGGCCAGCGCGACGGCCAGCGCGACCCGCGCCGCGAGCGAGACGCCGCGCCGCGACCGCCGCGTGAGCCGCGCGACGACCGACCGCGCCATGCCGATCGCCAGTTCACCCCGCCGGCCGCTGGCGAGCGTTCGTTCGAGCGTCCGGTCAATGTGGCCGAGTCGATGTTCGGTGACGAAGGTCCGGCACAGCCTCGTCATGAAACGCGTGAACCGCGCGAGCACCGCGAACCGCGTGGCGAGCGTGCGCCCGAGGTCGGCATGGAGACCTTCCGCATCGAGGTCGGCCACAGCCACGGCGTCAAGCCGGGCAACATCGTCGGTGCCATCGCCAACGAGGCCGAACTGGAAAGCCGCTTCATCGGCCGCATCGACATCCGCGACGACTTCAGCCTCATCGACCTGCCCGAAGGCATGCCGCGCGAGGTCATGGACCACCTCAAGCGCGTACGTGTCGCCGGCCAGCAACTGCGCATCAGCCGCGCCGATGAGGATTCCGGCGCCGGCCATGGCCACGGCCAGCGCCCGCACGGCCGCCACGGTGATGCACCGCGGAGCTTCGACGACGATCGCCGGCCGCCGCCGCGCGGTCCGCGTCCGCACGGCGGCCCGAAGCCGCATGGCGGCGGGCCGCGCAAGCCGTTCAAGCCGCGCTGATCCAACCGCGCAGACCTGACAGTCGCCACCTTCCACCGCGGTAGCCGATGCACCTGATCCTGTTCAGCGCGCTGTGCAGCGTGCTCGTCGCGGTGGTCCTCAAGCTTGCGCCACGTTTCCGTCTGGACGTGGCGCAGCTGGTGACCTGGAACTACCTGGCCGCGACACTCCTGTGCGCGCTGCTGCTGAAGCCGTCGCTGTCGAGCCTGTCGCACCCTCACGCCCCCTGGGCCGCGCTGCTCGGCCTGGCCGTGGTGCTGCCTTCGCTGTTCCTGGTGCTTGCCGCGTCGGTGCGCACCGCCGGCATCGTCCGCACCGATGTCGCGCAACGCTTGTCGCTGCTGCTGTCGTTGCTCGCGGCGTTCACCCTGTTCGACGAGAAGATCGATTCGATGCGCATGCTCGGCCTGGCGCTGGGCCTGGTCGCCGTCGCGGGCATCGTGGCCAGGCCGCGACAGGACGACACCACCGCCGCACCGGGCGCGACCGGCATGGGCCTGTTGCTGGTGGTCTGGGCCGGCTTCGCCGTGGTCGACGTGATGCTCAAGCGCATCGCGCTGGCCGGCACGCCTTCGCTGGCGGCGCTGCAGGCGGCGTTCGCGATCGCCTTCGTGCTGATGCTCGGCTGGCAGGCAGTTCGCCACTGGCGCGGGCGTGCGCAGCTGAGCCTGCGCAACTTCGCTGCCGGCCTGCTGCTGGGCCTGCTGAACTTCGGCAACATCGTCTTCTACGTCCGCGCCCACCAGGCCTTCCCCGACAACCCCTCGGTGGTGTTCGCGGCGATGAACATCGGCGTGGTGGTGCTGGGCACGCTGGTGGGCGTGTTCGCCTTTGGCGAGAAGACCAGCCTGTGGAACCGGGCCGCGATCGTGCTGGCCGTCATCGCCATCGCGGTCATTGCGGCCGCACCACGCAGCTGACCTACCGGCCACGTCGCGGGATTTGGCATAGTCGGGGTGTCGAACCACCCTCTCCTGCCCCCGCGCCATGCCCCGCCTGCTCGTCTTCCAGCACGTCGCCGCCGAACCGCTCGGCACCCTGGACCCGCTGATCCGCCGGCGCGGCCATCGCATCCGCTTCGCCAATTTCGAGCGCCAGCCCGACTTCCAACCCAATGTCGACCGCTATCGCGGGCTGATCGTGCTGGGCGGACCGATGAACGTCGAAGACCAGGCGCAGCGCCCGCACCTGCGCACCGAGTTGCTGGCGATCGAACGCATGCTCGAACAGGGCAAGCCGGTGCTCGGCATCTGCCTGGGCGCGCAGTTGCTGGCGCACGTACTGGGCGCGCCGGTGCGGCGCCACCACCAGGCGGAGATCGGCTGGTACCCGCTGCAGACCACCGCCGCCGGCCGCGCCGACCCGGTGCTGTCGCCTTTGGGCGAGTCGGCACCGGTGTTCCAGTGGCATCGCTACAGCTTCGAGGTGCCGCGCGATGCGGAGCATCTGGCGCGTACGGAGGGTTGCGAGCAGCAGGCGTTCCGTTATGGCGACAACGCGTATGGGTTCCAGTTCCATCTGGAGATGGACGAGGCGGCTGATCGAGCGCTGGCTGGCCAATCCGGCGTATCGCGATGAGCTTGCGGAGCTGGCGGGTCTCGATCCGGCGCAGGCGAGCGAGGAGTCGATCCGACAGCGGACGCGCGAGCACATCGCGACGATGCAGTCCCAGGCCGACACTGTGTTCAACCGTTTTCTCGACCTGATCGGGACGCCGCAGCGGCGGCATACGTTGCCTTCGCGCGAGTGGACTTGAGGTCTGCTGTTGCTCTGCTCTACAGCTCGAGCCGACTCTCGAAGCGCCGCTCCTGCCCATCAATCGGATCAACGAACCACAACGACCGCGCCAACAACTTCAACGGCCTCCCGTAATCGTCAACCACCGGATCGCAGCAAACCGGATACAGCGGATCGTTCAGGATCGGCGCCCCCAGCGCCGCCATATGCACCCGCAACTGATGCTTGCGACCCGTCACCGGCTCCAGCCCGTAGCGCCAGACGCCGTCTCCACGCGAGATCACATCGACTCGCGTTTCACTGTTCGCCACACCCCCGCCCTCGCGCATCCGGAAGAACGGCTCACCACGCTCCAGATGCGACCGGCGCACCAACGGAAACGCAGCCTCCGGCAGCGCCGGCGCGAGCGCTTCGTAACGTTTGCCGATCCGGCGCTGCGGAAACAGCGCCTGGTACAGCGCACGCGACTCCGCCCGTGCCGAGAACAGCACCAGCCCCGCCGTGCCGCGATCGATGCGGTGCAGCGGCACCAGGTCCGGATTGCCCAGCCGCCGCACCAGCCTCGCCAGCAGCGTGTGCTCCACGTGCTTGCCCGACGGCGTCACCGGCAGGAAATGCGGCTTGTCGACGACGACCAGGTGCTCGTCGAGATGCAGCACGGCCTCGTCGAACGGAATCTCCGCTTCACTCTCGACCTCGCGGTAGTAGGTCAGCTCCGCCCCGACCCGGTATGCAGCATCTGCCGCCAACGCTTGGCCCTCGGCGTCGCGGACCAGGCCGCGCTCAAACCGGTCCAGCCAGCGCTCGCGCCCGATCGCCGGGAACCGCGCGCACAGGCCCTCCAGCACCGTCGTCCAGGGACCAGGCGGCAGTTGCAGGCGGCTGGCGGCCACGCCATTGCGATGGGAAGGGAGCGGTTGAGGGAGCGCTTTCACGCCGGCATTGTCCCCCCAACGGCGGCCTTGCCGTCGTAATGACGGTGAGAACGGCACGGCACCCCGCCAGCGCCTAGAATGCGCCCTGCTTTCCTGCCCCTACCGGATGTACCCCATGGCGCTCAAGGCCACCGTGGTAAAGGCCGAGCTGCAAGTCAGCGACCTCGACCGCCATCACTACGCTACCTACAACCTCACCGTCGCCCAGCATCCGTCCGAGACCGAACAGCGGCTGATGGTGCGGCTGCTCGCGTTCGCGATGTTCGCCGAGGACCGCCTGGAGTTCGGCCGCGGCCTCAGCAGCGAGGACGATCCGGACCTGTGGCGGCGCGACTACACCGGCGAGATCGAACAGTGGATCGACCTGGGCCAGCCCGATGAATCGCGGATCCGCAAGGCCTGCGGCCGCGCGCGCCAGGTCGTGGTGGTGAACTACTCCGGCCGTTCCGCCGACCTGTGGTGGGACAAGAACAGCTACGCCCTCAAGCGGCTGCGCAATCTCACCGTCATCGACATCGGCGCCGACACGGTCGAGGCACTGGCCGGCGTGCACCAGCGCGCCATGCGCGTGAACGTTCTGATCCAGGACGGCGAAGTGCAGTGGCTGGGCGAAGGTCACTCCTTCACCTTCCGTACCGTGACCCGCATGGCCTCCGACGAGGAAGCCGCGCGGGCATGACCGGGCACTACGACGTCGCGATTATTGGCGGCGGCGCAGCCGGACTGATGTGCGCGCTGACCGCCGGCCAGCGCGGCAAGCGCGTGCTGGTGGTCGATCACGCCAACCGCGTCGGCAAGAAGATCCTGATGTCCGGCGGCGGTCGCTGCAATTTCACCAACACCGGCACCACCCCGGCCAATTTCCTCTCGGCCAATCCGCACTTCTGCAAGTCGGCGCTGGCGCGCTACACGCCGTGGCACTTCATCGAGATGGTCGAGCGCCACCGCATCGCCTACCACGAGAAGGAGCTCGGGCAGCTGTTCTGCGACATCTCCTCCAAGCTGATCGTGAAGATGCTGGTCGACGAGTGCCATGCCGCCGGCGTGCGCATCGAGACCAGTTGCAGCATCGAGCGGGTCAGCCATGGCGAAGGCGAAGGTGCCACGTTCCGCCTGCACACCAGCCACGGCGCGTTCGCCGCGCCGGCGCTGGTGGTGGCCAGCGGCGGACTGTCGATTCCGTCGATGGGCGCCAGCGGCTTCGGCTACGAGCTCGCGCGCCAGTTCGGCCATGCCGTGCTGCCCACCCGCGCCGGGCTGGTGCCGCTCACGCTCAGCGGCAAGCACCAGGAGCGCCTGGCCGACCTCAGCGGCGTCGCGCTGCCGGTCACGGCCAACTGCAACGGCCAGTCCTTCAGCAATTTCATGCTGGTCACCCATCGCGGCATCAGCGGCCCGTCGATCCTGCAGATCTCTTCGTACTGGCAACCCGGCGACGATCTTCGCCTGGACCTGCTGCCGGGACGTGACGCGCTGGAAGCACTGCAGCAGTGGCAGCACGAGCGCCCCGCTGCCGAACTCAAGACCGTACTCGGCGAAGTGATGCCCAAGCGCTTCGCCCAGCGCCTGTGCGAGGTCTGGTTGCCGAACCGGCCGATCAAGCAGTTCAACGCACCGCAGCTGCGCGAGATCGCCGACGTACTGTCGAACTGGCCGCTGGTCGCCAGTGGCAGCGAGGGCTACCGCACCGCCGAAGTCACGCTCGGCGGCGTCGACACCGACGAGCTGTCGTCGAGCACGATGCAGTCCCGGCGCGTGCCCGGGCTGTATTTCATCGGCGAAGTGGTGGATGTGACCGGCTGGCTGGGCGGCTACAACTTCCAGTGGGCCTGGGCGTCCGGGCATGCGGCAGGCTTGGCGGTGTGACCGCGGCGATGACATTACCTGCCGGGTAATGCACTTCAGCGCCCGCCCCGGCTAAGGTTCGGCCATGAACATGATCCGACCACTCGGCGAGCTGATCCGCGACTGGCGACAGCGCCGCCACCTGACCCAGCTCGACCTCGCCGGCCTGGCGGACACGTCCACGCGCCACATCAGCTTCATCGAAACCGGGCGCTCGCTGCCGAGCCGGGCGATGCTGATGCGCCTGGCCGATCGTCTCGACGTGCCGCTGCGCGAACGCAACGTGCTGATGACCGCGGCCGGGCTGGCGCCGATGTACAGCGAGCGCCGCCTCGACGATCCGGCCATGGCGCAGGCGCAGGCCGCGATCGACCTGGTGCTCGCCGGCCATGAGCCCTACCCCGCGCTCGCCGTGGACCGACACTGGAACCTGGTCGCGGCCAATCGCGCGCTCGCACCCCTCCTGCAGGGCGCTGCACCGGCGCTGCTGCACGCACCGTGCAACGTGCTGCGGCTGAGCCTGCATCCGGACGGCGTGGCGCCGCGCATCGCCAACCTCGGTCAGTGGCGGGCGCACGTCCTGCATCGGCTGCGTCACCAGGCCGATGCGACCGGCGATGCGATCCTCGCTGCGCTGTACGACGAGCTCGCCGCGTACCCGGCAGCGGACGATGAGCCCTCGACCTCCGGCGCACCCGCGGTCATCGTGCCGCTGCGCCTGCGCACGGCGATGGGCGAGCTGTCCTTCATCAGCACCACCACGGTGTTCGGCACGCCGATGGATGTCACATTGGCGGAACTGGCAATCGAATCGTTCTTCCCCGCCGACGCCGCCACGGCCCAGGCGCTGCAGATGCTGGCTGCTACAACGCCGTAACCCGCATCTGGCATTCCATCACCACCATTGCGGCGCCGTTGGGCACGCACATCGACGGACTGGTATCGAGCACCAGGGCGCGACCGCCGGCGAAGACGCGGGTGCTGCCCTGCAGCCATTGCCCGCCCGTGCAGCGCAGCGCCTCGGCCGGCCATGGCAGGTTGCAGTGGGCGATGGTGTAAGGCGCGGCGACGGTCACCACCGGCCGCCCGGACACGGTGACGCGCGAATAGGGTGCCGTCGGCGTGGCCGGACCGCCGTGCGCGCAGGCCACGCTCGCGCCGAGATGCAGGACCGCTCCGCCCATGGCTATACCACCGTCAGCGCGCCGTCGTTGATGGTCACCATCGTGCCTGCCAGGACGATGCTGGCACCGCGGCCGTTGCTGATGGTGATGCCCGCTTCGTTGACCGCAATCGTCGCGCCGTTCTGCGCGCGCAGCAGCACGCCGCCATCGGGCCCGGGCAGGTCCGACACCAGCACCGAATTCTGGCCGGGCGTCTGCAGCAGCATCGCCGACACCCCCTGGCCGGACGGCGCCATCACCGGCAACTCGCCGGCGTCGACCCAGTAGCCGCCAACCCAGATGGGCAATTCGGCATCGCCCTGCTCGAACTCCACCCAGACCGGGGCGCCGATCGCCGGCAACAGGAACAGCCCGCTCTGGTGGCCCGCCACCGGCACGCACGGCATGGCCCAGCGCGAGCCGCCGGCGTCGAAGACCTTCGGCACCTGCACCAGCACGCGGCCGAGTTGCAGCGGATCGATGTTGTCGACCACCACGCCACGGAACTTGCCGTAGTGGCGGAGGGGGTCGGACTTTGTCTGGTGCGGCATGCGACTGGATTCCTGGACCGCGTGATGTATGGACATGCGGATCCCCCGTGGACATCAACGTGAACAGCCCTGCCCGCAGGCCAGCCCGCTCGAGGCAGACCGTCCGTCGCGATGCTCAACCAGATGGTTGACAATCAGTCATGACTGCGGCGATCCTCAACCACATGGTTGAAGAACAAACCCTCGATGCCATCTTCCACGCCCTGTCCGACCCGACCCGGCGGGCAATGCTGCGCAACCTGTCACGGCAGGAGCGCAGCGTCGGCGAACTGGCGGCGCCGTTCGAGATCTCCCTGGCCGCAGCGTCCAAGCACATCAAGGTGCTCGAACGCGCCGGCCTGGTACGGCGCCAGGTGCAGGGCCGCATCCACACCTGCCGCCTCGACGCCGGCCCGATGCATGCGGGACTGGAGTGGATGCGCCATTACGAGCAGTTCTGGAATGCGCGACTCGATGCGCTCGATGCGCTGTTGAAGGCAGAGGACAGCGTCGCCGACGACCGCGCCAGCGCTACCGCTCGCCCCTCCAGCCGCAAGTCCGGCAAACCAGCGTCCGCAAAATCCCCCAGGAGCAAACGATGAATCCAGTGGTGGTCCGTGTATCGCGTCGGTTCGACGCCTCGCCCGAGCGTGTCTTCGATGCCTGGCTCGACCCGGCGACGGCTGGCCGCTGGCTGTTCGCGACCGCCGACGGGCAGATGCAGCGGGTCCAGATCGAGGCGCGCGTCGGTGGTCGTTATGCCATCGTCGAACGGCGCCCCAACGGCGATGCCGAGCACTTCGGGCGTTACCTGGAGATCGACCGGCCGCACCGGCTGGTCTTCGCCCTGGCGATGGAGGAGGACGCCGACCAGGGCGACCGCATCACCGTCGAGATCACGGCCGACGGCAGCGGCAGCCTGCTCACCCTCACCCACGAAATGGCAGCCGAGCACGCCGAATATGCCAAGCCGGCCGAATCGGGCTGGACGATGGTGCTGGCCGCACTCGCGCGCCATCTCGCCTGACGCCTCAACACCCCAGGAGTTGCAGATGAACCTTTCACCCTCCGCCGATGAATTCGGTGTCGTCATCGCCGCCGGCACCGTCCGCATTGAACGCACGCTTCCGGGGCCGATCGAGCGCGTCTGGGCCTACCTGACCGAGTCGGAAAAGCGCGGCACCTGGCTCGCCTCCGGCGACATGCAACTGCACGCCGGTGGCCGCGTCGACCTGGAGTTCCGCAACTCGGAGCTGACCGAAAATGACGCCGCACCTCCGGAGAAGTACGCGCAATACGCAGGCCCCAGCCAGATGCACGGCCGCATCATCGCCTGCGACCCGCCGCGCCTGCTCGAATATTCCTGGGGCGAAACGGATGCCGATTCGCAGGTGCGGTTCGAGCTCACTGCGCGCGGCAACGACGTGCAACTGGTCGTCACGCACAGTCGCCTGGCGACGCGCGAGGAGATGACCAGCGTGGCCGCCGGCTGGCATACGCACCTGGGCATCCTCGCCGACCGGCTCGCCGGCCGTACCCCGCCCGGATTCTGGGCGACGCATACGCGCGTGGAAGCCGAGTACGAGAAACGGATACGCTAGTGCGATGAAAACCGCATCGCGCCTCATCGCTGTCATCGCCCTCGCCGCCCTCGCCGCCTGCTCCGATCCTGGTCCACCGCCGGGCGGCACGATCGCCCGGTTCGAGGCAATCGACCAGCAGGTCGGTACCGGAGCGGTTGCCACCTCCGGCCAGGATGTCACCGTCCATTACACCGGCTGGAACTACGAGCAGAAGGCCGCCGACGGACGCGGCAGCAAGTTCGACAGTTCGCGTGACCGCAACGAGCCCTTTACCTTCCTGCTCGGCGCCGGCCGCGTGATCCGCGGCTGGGACGAAGGCGTGGCCGGCATGCGCGTCGGCGGTCGCCGCGTGCTGATGATCCCGCCCGCTTACGGATACGGCAGCGCCGGCGCAGGCGGCGTCATTCCGCCGAACGGGTCACTGGTGTTCGAAGTCGAACTGCTCGGCGTGCGCGAACACGGCAGCCCGTCGGCACGGCCTTAGGCGTAACCGGTGTTCAACGGAATGCCAGCGTGAGCACCCGCAGTGCCTCGCGCGAACGCCGGTCCGTGAGGGCGCTGTACAGCATGACCTCCTGCGAAGGGATCGGTGGCAGCGAGAGCACGCCACCGACGTCCATCGTTCCCTGCGGTGCCGCGCGTTTCGCCAGCACGGCCACCGCCAGTCCGCCCGCGGCGGCGGCGCCGAGCAGGGCAGCGCCCTTCCCGACGAAGACTTCGTCCCAGGCGATTCCAGCCTGATCCAGCGCCCGCACCGCAGCGCCGCGGATGCCGCATGATTCTCCCTGCGTCGCCAACGGCAACGGCTTGCCCGCGGGTGCCTTCCATCCGGTGGCGGCGAACCATGAGAACGCTTCGGTGAACGCTGCCCTGCCCTGCTTGCGCCTGTCCTCCGGTCGCAACACCAGGGCCGCATCGAGCTGGCCCTGGTCGTAGGCCTGCATCAGCTCGCGGGTGCCGCCAATGCGCATTTCGATCCGCAAGCCCGGGTCATGGTCTCGCAGATTGCCCAGCAGCGAGGGCAACTCGCCGCCTATCAGCTGATGACTGATCCCGACCACCAGTCGGCGCGGTTCTGTTTCAAACGCCGAAACGGCAAGGTCGTGCGTCGAAACGAGGTCGCGCGCTGCGCCGATGAACGCCAGGCCTTCGGCAGACAAGCGCACCTGCCGTGGCGTTCGCTCCAGCAGACGGCGCCCGAGCTGTTCCTCGAGCCGGCGCAGCTTGAGGCTGACGGCGGACTGAGTAATGCCAAGCGCATCGGCCGCACGCGTGAAGCTCTGCAGCTCCGCCGCGAGCACGAAGGCCTTTACCGCGCCGATGTCCAGCGTTTCCATACTGGCGATCATTCGTTATTGAAATGACAGATACAAGCCTTGATGCGTTTTCATTATCGCTCAAGCGGGCTAGTTTGTGGCCACAAGATCGTTCAAACGCAGGAGTCACCCATGAATCGCTTGATCGGAATGACCTTCGCGGTGCTGGCGGGACTGGCGGCACGCGATGCGCCTTCATTCGAGCTGCCATCGCCGTTGCGCGGGACGTGGACGCTGGTTGCCGCGGACAAGATCCTGCCTGGCGGCGCAGTGGCACGCGACTATGGCGAGCAGCCCAAGGGCCGACTCGTCGTCGACGCCGAGGGCCACTATTCGCTGCAGATCTTCAAGTCCGAACGGCTTCGCTTCGCCGCCGACAACAAGGCCGACGGCAGTGCGGACGAGTTCAAGTCCGCGGTGATGGGCAGCAGCACGCACTACGGGACCGTCACCATGGATCGCAAGGACAACCAGCTGGTGTTCTCGATCGAGGGCTCGTCCTTCCCCAACTGGGAAGGCACGGTGCAGCGGCGCCAGTACACGCTGCACGGCGACGAGCTCAGCTACCGGGTGCCGCCCCGCGCCGATGGCAGCATTCCCGTCTCGGTGTGGCGCCGGGTCGAATGAGCCCCTGCTTTTGATGGCATGCGGCTACGCAGCGGGCGCTTCGCGCGCGCCGGCGGCGATCTCGAACGACCGCAGCCGAGCAGCGTGGTCAAACACATTGGCGGTGATCATCAATTCGTCCGGGCGATGGCGCTCGATGAAGGCGGCGATGCCGTCGCGGACGGTGCTCTCGTCGCCGACCACCGCACAGGCCAGCGCCTGCTCGACGCCGCTCTTCTCCAGCGGCGTCCAGAACGCCTCGATGTCGTCGATCGGCGGCGGGATCAGACCGGGCTTGCCGCGACGCAGATTGACGAACGCCTGCTGCTGCGTGGTGAACAGCCGTTTGGCCTGCGCATCGGTCGCGGCACCGACCACGTTGAGGGCCAGCATCGCGTACGGCTGCTGCAGGCGCTTGGAGGGCTGGAACTCGCGCCGGTAAGAGGCCAGCGCCATGTCCATCGCATCGGGCGCGAAATGCGAGGCGAAGGCGAACGGCAGGCCCAGCTGCGCGGCGAGCCGCGCCGAGAACAGGCTCGAGCCAAGCAGCCATACCGGCACGTCCAGGCCGGCGCCGGGCACGGCACGTACCGCCTGACCGGCGTGCACCGGCTCGAAATAATGCAGCAGCTCCACCACGTCCTGGGCAAACATGTCGGCGGCCTCGAAGTACCGACGCAGGGCATGTGCGGTGGCGTGGTCGGTGCCGGGAGCACGCCCCAGGCCCAGGTCGATGCGCCCGGGATACAGCGCCTCCAGCGTGCCGAACTGCTCGGCCACCTGCAGCGGCGCGTGGTTGGGCAGCATCACCCCGCCGGCACCAACGCGGATCGTCTGCGTGCCACAGGCGACATGGCCGATCAGTACTGCGGTGGCGGCGCTGGCGATGCCCGGCATGTTGTGGTGCTCGGCCAGCCAGTAACGGTGATAGCCCTGGCGCTCGGCGTGCTGGGCCAGGTCGAGGCTGTTGGCAAACGCCTGCGCGGCGTCGCTGCCTTCGGTGATCGGGGCGAGGTCGAGAACGGAAAACGGAATCATGGCGGCACTCCTTGGCGCATGGCGACGATCTGGGGGCGAATGGCCCGCGATCCCAGAGCGTCAGTGTTCCAACCGTGCACGCGCAGCATTGCATCGATGCGCCAGCATGGGGATCACCACAAGTCGAACACTACACCTTCGCGCTCGTTGTCCCAGATGGTGCTGAACACCCACCAGCGCCCATGCTCATGGCACAGCTGGATGCTGTTGGCGCCGCGCTTGAGCAGCACCGGCGAGTCCGGCGCCGGTCGCGCTTCATAGCGGCTCCAGACATGCGCGACCTGGCCGAAGCGCTCCACGCGCTGTTCGATCTCGACTTCATGGAAGGCATTGGCGGCGAAGAACGGCGCGACGTCGTCGATGTAGCTGTCGACGTCGAACACCATCGCGCGCGTACCGCCGTCGGCATCGACCACCGTGCGCAGGCTGCGCGCCTGCGGATGCTGCAGGTAGCGGAAGCGGGCCCAGTCGCGCGGTGCCCCGGCCGGACCGGAGATGCACTCGTAGATCGCCCGCACCAGGCGCGGGATGTCCTGGGTGTCGGGCCACCAGCGCTCGTCATCGTTCATCGAACCAGCCTCCTGCCTGCGCCGTGAGGCGACTGTGAGAAGCGAACCTCAGCCGGATACCTTGCCGGCCTTGTCGTCGGCCACCGGTTCCAGGCGCAGGTCGTGGAAGTCGAAACTGAAGTCGGTCAGCGGCGAGATCGCCTCCATCCGCGCTTCCCGGATCCCGCCATCGGCATCGAGGGCAAAGCTGACGAATGCATCGGCGTTGAGCCAGCGCTCGTTCCAGCGGACGACGAAGGTGTCGTTCTGCCACGGGGTGAGTTCACCCACCAGTTCCGGCGTGTGGCCGAAGCGCATGACCAGCTTGTCGCCGCGCCGCTCGACGATGACGTCGCCGTACCAGGGGTCGCGGTAGGTGCGGGCGTAGCGTGCCAGCGGCAGCGACGGCGGAGCGGCGGCTGCGCGCGCGGCGAGGTGCTTCTGCCAGTCCTCGTCGGCCTTGCCCTGCGACTTGGCCAAGGCGGCTGCGTAGGCGGCGGTCCAGTCCGTCTTCGGCGCGTCGAGGTAGGCATCGAGCACGCGCATGGTCACGGCATTGAATGCGCCGCCGACCTCGGCATTGGTCAGCACGATCACGCCCAGCTTGTGCTGCGGCACCAGGGTCAGGCGCGACACCATTCCCGGCCAGCCGCCGGTGTGCCAGACCAGCTTGCGTCCGCGGTAGTCCGACAGTTGCCAGCCTTCACCGTAGCCGAGGAAATTGGGCCTGGCCGCTTCAAGTTCCGGCACGGAAGGCTTGGCGACCGGGATGGGCGTGAGCACCGACCACATGCCCTGCTGGCGCTCCTCGCTGAACAAGCGCTGCTCGTTGCCATGCGCGTCGCGGTAGGTGCCGCCGGCCAGTTGCATGCGCATCCATTGGCTCATGTCGTGCACGCTGGAGTAGATGCCGCCGGCACCGGAGACATTGCCCCACGACATCCGCGGCGCCGGTTGCAGGTCCTTGAAGTCGGCCTTCGCATAGCCGGTGGCGACGTTGTCGCGCGGGCGCAGCGCATCGCTGTTGAAGCGCGTGTCGCGCATGCCCAGCGGGGTGAAGATGCGCTGCTGCAGGAACTGCGCATAGGACTGTCCGCTGGCCTTTTCGATCACCAGCTGGGCGACGCCGTAGAGGATGTTGTCGTAGGCGTACTGGCCACGGAAGCTGCCGGTCAGTGGGACGTCCTTGAGGCGTCGCGCGACCTCTTCGGTGCTGTAGTCGGTGCCGGGCCAGTACAGCAGGTCGCCGGCCCCCAGGCCGAGGCCGCTGCGATGCGCCAGCAGGTCGCGCACGCGCATCTCGCGGGTGACGTACGGGTCGGACATGCGGAACCACGGCAGGTGGTCGGTGACGCGGTCGTCGAGACTGAGCTTGCCTTCGTCGGCCAGGATCGACAGGGCCGCAGCGGTGAAGGCCTTGGTGTTGGAGGCGATCGCGAACAGGGTGCTGGCGTCGACCGGCTTGCCGTTGCCCGCCGTCTCGCGCGCGCCGAAGCCGCGTTCGAGCACGATCTGGCCGTCCTTGACGATGGCGACGGCGATCCCCGGCACATCGAACTGCTTGCGGACGCCTTCGACGTAGGCGTCGAAGTCCTGCAGTTGCGGCGGCAAGGTGGACGCGGGCGCGACCTGCTGTGCAGAAACGGCGCCATGCACCACCAGCGCCAGGCCGAGTACGGCGCATTGCGCCGGAATGAATCGCAAAGACATGCGTTGATCTGCTCCCCAGGGATGAGGCCACCTTAGCCAAAGTGCGCCCACGCCCCAAGCCCCGTCCTTTGCCGCACAAGGGGGCATGCCAAGGCAACCTGGCCAAGCAGGCATAATTCCCCTCCCCCGCAGCCTTCCCGCCGATGCCCTCCCAGACCCGCCCCCCTGCTCGCCTGGCCATCATCGGCGGTGGCCCCGCCGGCCTGATGGCGGCTGAAGTCGCCCGCGCGTCGGGACTGCAGGTGGACCTGTTCGAAGGCAAGGGCTCGGTCGGCCGCAAATTCCTGATCGCCGGCAAGGGCGGCCTCAACCTCACCCACGGCGAGCCGCGGCCCGGGTTCGACCTGCGCTACGGTTCGCGCCGCAGCGAAGTCGCCGCCTGGCTCGACGATTTCGATGCCGATGCCTTGCGCGAATGGGCGCGCAGCGGGTTCGCCATCGAAACCTATGTCGGCACGTCAGGCAGGGTGTTCCCGATGGACCGCAAGGCAGCGCCGCTGCTGCGCGGCTGGGTGCGGCGGCTGCGCGAATCGGGTGTGAGCTTCCACGTGCAGCACCGCTGGCTGGGCTGGACGGATGACGGCGCCCTGCGTTTCGGCACGCCCGATGGCGAAGTCGTCCTGCGCTGCGACGCCACCGTCCTGGCGCTCGGCGGTGGCAGTTGGCCCGAGCTCGGCTCGGACGGTGCCTGGCAGGAGCTGCTGCTGGCGCGCGGCGTCGACGTCGCCCCGCTGCAACCGTCCAACTGCGGATTCGACATCGGCTGGAGCGAGCACTTCGCCACCCGCCATGCCGGCGCGCCGCTGAAACCGGTCGTCGCCCACTGGCGCGATGCCTCCGGTGTGCACCACGAACTCCAGGGCGAATGCGTCGTCACCGCGACCGGTATCGAAGGCAGCCTGGTCTATGCCCTGTCGGCGACGTTGCGCGATGCGATCGCCGCCCACGGCGAGGCCCGCATCGAACTGGACCTGGCACCGGGCCGCGACCTGCCGCGCCTGCAACACGATCTGGCCCGCCCGCGCGGCGGCCGCAGCCTGAGCGAGCACCTGCGGCGCCACGCCGGCATCGCGGGCGTGAAGGCCGGGTTGCTGCATGAGGTGCTGGACCAGCAGGCGCTGCACGATGATGCGGTGCTGGCACGCACGATCAAGCGACTGCCACTCCGGTTGCTGCGTCCGCGTCCGATCGCCGAAGCGATCAGCAGCGCCGGCGGCGTGCGCCTGGAAGCGCTCGATGACGCGCTGATGATCCGCTCAATGCCGGGCTTGTTCTGCGCGGGCGAGATGCTCGACTGGGAAGCGCCGACAGGTGGCTATCTGCTGACCGCCTGCTTCGCCAGCGGCCTGCGCGCCGGACGCGGCGCGGTTGACTGGCTGCGCTAGCGCGCCCCCGCGGTAACGCTCAGGCCTTCGGCGGCGCGACGGCCGCGAGGTACATCGTGCACGCGCACAGCTCGATACCCTTGGCGCTCGCCGCCGGCATGTCGCTGCCCTTCAGGCCGATCACCTTGACCATGTCGCCGCCGGCCTCCTTCACCTTGGCCAATGCGATGAAGCCGGTCTGGCTGCCGCCGCACATGGCATTCGACGGCATCTGCGTCGGCGGTGTTTCCTCGAGCACGCGGCGCAGTTCGATTTCCTGGTCGGCCGCCACCATCATCGCCTGGGCATAGGTGCTGCCTGGCGAGTACTGGTCGGCGCCATTGACGATCGCCACGCGCTCGGTGGTGAAGCTGGCGCCGTTGTCGCCACGCATCATGTTGTCTTCGATCGTGAGCTTGCCCGTCACCGCCGTCGCCACCGGATTGCCCGGCTCGAACTCGCCCATCGCCACGGCCTTGACCATCGGCGGTGCAGCGCGCTCGACCGGCTCGGCGTTGACGTCCGGCTGCGGGTTGGCGGCCGGTGCGGGTGCGGTGATTTCCTCCGGCGGGGCACTGTTGACCGGCGCCTGCTTCTCGCACGCGGCCAGCAGCAGCGTGGCGGCTGCCACCATGGACAAGGCGATGTGCCTGCTTGCGTGCCTGCTGACGCGCCGACTATCGGCCGCAGTTTCGATCACTCGTGCTGGTGCCATCAGTGTCCTCACTTGTCAGGGTTCCGCGGCGCAGGCGCCGTCGGCAAACGTCCGGCGGCAACCACCGGACCGCGCTCGACTGCCCTCAGGCAGCGTCATCGATCAGGGGTTGCAGTCCCGGGTCGAGCGCCACGCGCTCGTCGAACACGAAGCAGCGACCGTCGTAATGGCGACCGCCAACGCGTTCAAAGTACCCCAGAATGCCGCCATCGAGCTGCAATACGTTGCTCATTCCCTCCGCCTGCATCCACAGCGCGGCCTTCTCGCAACGGATGCCGCCGGTGCAGAAGCTCACCACCGTGGCGTCGCTCAGTGCTTCGCGATGCGGTTCCAGCGCCTGCGGCAGGTCGGTGAAGTTGTCGATCGGCAGGGTCAGCGCTTCGTTGAACGTGCCGTAGCCGAACTCCTCGCGGTTGCGCGTGTCGAGCATCACCACGCGCTTGCCGGCATCGTCGTGGCCCTGGTCCAGCCAGCGCGCCAGCGTTTCGGGCAGCACTGCTGGTGCCCGTCCCGTCAGCGGTGAAGCATTGTCGCGGCGGAAGCTGATGATCTCCGGCTTGACCTTCACCTTCAGCCGCGCGAACGGCTGGCGCCGGCTGCGGCTGAACTTGACGATGAGATCGGCAAAGCCGTCCTGCACACGCAAGGCGTCGAGGAAACCGTGGATGGCGGCGTCGGTTCCGGCCAGGAACAGGTTGATGCCCTCACCGGCCACCAGCATGGAGCCGCGCAGGCCCAGGTCCTGCGCACGCGCTTGCAGCTGTGCGGCAAGGTCCTGGGGGTGCTGGATGGGGGTGAAGTGGTAGGCGGCGATATTGAGCAGCATGGTGCGCATTGTAAGCGCCGTCGGGGAGCGACCCGACCCACCGCCCAAGTGATTGATTAATCTCGATTCATCAGCGGCGCCTGGCGCAGCCATCTGGCCGCCAGGGCCAGCCAGGCGAGGATCGCCAGGACCACGGCCTTCTGGCTCAGGCCGCGGGGCAGATCGCGCAACAGCGCATGCGCCCACAGCGCGCCGAAGCAGACCACCGCCAGACCGAAGGCGATGGCAAAGCAGCGCCGCCAGCGCGGGTCCGCGCGGAAGCGCCAGGACTGCCACAGCATCCCCAGGGTCGTGCCGAGGAATGCCAGGGGCGCGGAGATGGCGTGGATGTAGGCGCCCAGGGTCAGTTCGCGCCCGCCGCCAAGATCGGTTTCGGCCTGGGCGGTGATGGCCAGCGCCACGGCACCGAGCATGAACAGAGACAGCACCGCCTTGCCGCCGGGCGTGCGGATGACGCGGTAGTAGCCAATGGCCAGCATCGCGATCGCGCTGGCCAGGGCGATGTAGGCGAACTGCAGCCAGGGCCCGTACGGCCCGACGAGATAGAAGCTCAGCGGCACCCGGATCCAGTCGAGATCGTCGCGCAGCACCTGCAGCGCGACGACGGTGGCAAGGAACCAGGCAATGGCCACCAGCGCGACAGTCCCCAGGTTGCGGACCAGCGCCCGCTCCCTGTGCTCCATGCCAACGGTCAGATCGACGCCGGACATCGCCTCGACTCCCGGGACTTCAGATCAGCGCACGCCCATGAAATCCAGCTTGCCCACCGCAACGCCGTTGTGGCGCAGCAGGGCATATGCGGTTGTAACGTGGAAGTAGAACTGCGGCAGGCCATAGTGCAGCAGGTAGGCCTGGCCGGTGAAGCGACGCTCCTTCGGCGTGCCCGGACGCAGCACAATCTCGCGCTCCTGGCTGCCTTCGAACAGCAGCGGGTCGAGGCCGTCCATGAAGGCCAGCGTGCGCGCAATGCGCGCATGCAGCTGGGCGAAGTCCTGCTCGGTGTCGTCGTAGGCCGGAACCTCGACGTCGGCCAGGCGCGCCGGGACGCTCTTGGCGAAATCGCAGGCGATCTGCACCTGGCGCACCAGCGGGAACATGTCCGGGAACAGCCGCGCCTGCAGCAGCACGCCGCCGTCGATCTTCTTCTCGCCGGCGTAGGCCTCGGCCTTTTCCAGCAGGCCGGCCATGGCGCCGAGCATCTGCCTGAACACCGGAACCGACGCGTCGTACATCGAAATGGACATGCCTTGCCTCGAATTGGGTTGACGTAGCCGGGCATGGTACATGGCGACGGCGTCGGCCTCGCCGCCGCGGTGTGCAACATAGCGTCCCGGTCGCGGAGACCGGGACGCTTGCGCGATCACCAGCCGATGCCGATACCGACGCCGGCCGACTGCTCGCTGCCACTGAACGCCGCGCCCACCGACAGCGAGACGTTGCGCTTGACCAGCCGCTGGTAGCCCACCGCCAGTGCTTCCTCTCCTTCCGCATAACCGGCACCGACCGAAACACGGTTGAGGGTCTGGATGTTGGCCGCGCTGCTGGCCATGTGCACCATCGCCGCGGTCATCGCGCCCTGGCGGTTGATGCGCTGGTCGGTCGCGCGGAACTCGTCGTTGACCTCGCCGCGCAGGTCCTCGATCGCCTGCATCGGCAGGGTGACGATCTGGTTGATCTGCTGGTCGGTGTAGGCGTTGGCCTGGTTGAGCGTCACCGCTGCCTGGTTGGACATCTGCTGCACGTTGACCGCATCGGTCGCCGCGGTTCCCTGCGCCACATTGACCACCTGGCGCGCATTGCCGGTGGAGCCGACCGAGACCGTGTTGGCACGGTCAGCGACCGAGTTCGCGCCGACGGCAACGCTGTTGGCCGCGGTCGCACTGGCACCATCGCCGGCGGCCACGCTGTTGCTGCCGGTCGCCGAAGCCGTGGCGCGGTCGCCGTTGGCGGCAAACCGCGGATCCCGGCCAGGGCCACCACCGCTGCCGTTGACCTCGATACTGGTCACGCGACCGTCCAGGTTGGCCAAGGCGTTGCCGACATCGTTGAACACGTTGCCGCCGATGGTGTAGCTGGGCGGCGTGATGGCTCCACCCGGGCCAACCGCCGCACCACCGCCGAACATCGCCACCACGTTCTGGCTCATCGTCGACAGCTGGCCGACGTTGACCGCATCCGTGGCGGCGCTGCCCGCTGCGACATTGGTGACCTTGCGCTCCGCCCCCGCACTGCCCACCGAGACCTCGCCGAACGAGTTCTGCGGTGCGGCCAGCGCATAGGCGGTATAGCCGCTCTGCGCACCGACCGTGGTCTGCGACGCCGAACCCAGCGCCACGCTCAGGGCGTGATTCGCGGTTGAACCGGCACCCAGCGCCACGCCCTGCTCGGCGGTGACCTGCGCCTGGCTACCAACGGCGACGCCGGAGGCAAGCAACACCTGCGTGTCGCGGCCGATTGCTATCGCACCCGGTGCGGCCGCGTCGATCACGGCGCCATTGCCGATGCCGATGCCGTTGTCGCTGTTGACCACGGTGGTCGGGCCGACGGCGATCGAATCGGTTCCGACCGCGAGCGAATCGCCGAGAACGGAGTTGGCGTGGAAGTAGGTCGAACTGGTCGTGGTGACCGCGTTCAACGCACCCTGCAACTGCCGGATCGTCACCGCGTCCTGGGCTTGCGTGCCGTCGGCGACGTGGGTGATCTGGCGATACGACGTCCCCGAACCGACCGAGACCGCGCCAAGCAGCGTCGCATCGGTGGTGTCGATGGGTATGGCGGTCGACCCGGTCGGGATCGATCCGGTGGTCGGCGCGAGTGCGCGATCGGAGACCGATCCGGAACCCAGCGCGACCGCGCCGGTCACCGACGACACCGCCGTGTCGCCAATGGCCAGTGCACCGGCCTGCTGCGCCTGCGACTGGAAGCCCAGCGCAACCGCCCCTTGGCCGATGGCGCTGTTGGTGTGGCCCACGGCCAGCGCACCGTTGCCGGTGGCGGTGTTGTCCAGGCCCTGCGCAACGGCGCCATCACCGGTGGCGACATTGGGATCGCCGATGGCCACCGCGCCATTGCCGCTGGCGGTGTTGCCATCGCCGATGGACACCGATGCCCCGCCTCCGGCCGCGGCATTGCGGCCGATGGCGACCGCGCCTTCGGTGGAGGCGTTGGCCGCGAACCCGGCCGCGAACGCGCCACTGGCCGAGGCCGTCGCCTGCATGCCGATGGCCACGCTGTTGGCACCACTGGCATTGGACAAGGCGCCCATCGCAACCGCGCGCGTGCCGACCGCGACCTGCGCATCGTCACTGCCATCGTTGAGGCCGTCTGCCTGGAAATACCGGTTGTCGGTGGTTGCATCGGCCAGCTGGCTGACGTTGACCGCATCCGTCGGCGCCGTGCCCGCGGCGACGTGGATGATCTGCCGTTCGTTGCCGGCCGTGCCGAGCGACAGAGCGCTGCCGCGATCGGCAACCGAACCGATGCCTAGCGCCACACTGCCGTCACCGGTGGCCTGCGCGAGCCGCCCGAGGGCCATCGATCCGGTGCCGCTGGCGAGTGAATCACCGCCGACGGCCATCGACAGGTCGCCACTGGCGGTGCTGTCGCTGCCGACCGCGACCGAACGCAAGCCGCTGGCTTCGGCCAGTGCGCCCGCCGCCATCGAGCCCAGGCCGCTGGCGATGGCGTCATCACCCAACACCGTGCTCTGCGCCTTGAAGTGGCGATTTCCGGCCACGGCAGTGTTGAGCTGGCTGACGTTTACTGCATCCGTCGGCGCAATGCCGACGGCGACATTCACGATCCGGCGTTCGCCGCCGACCGTGCCGACCGAAACCGTTCCGGCCTGGTCGGCAACCGAGCCTGCGCCGAGCGCCACGGCATTGATCGCCGTAACACTGCTGCCGAAGCCCAGTGCCGTGCCCTGCGCTGCGGTCACGCTGCTGGTCGCACCCAGTGCCGAGGCCTGGCTGGCGCCGCTGGCGATGACCGCACCGGCGCCGATGGACGTGCCCTGGTCGGCCTCGACCCTGGCGTTATTGCCGACCGTCGTGTCGTCCGGTCCGGCGGCAATGCTGGTGCGGCCGATGGCAATGCTGCCCACGCCGCGGGCGATGCTCGCCTGCCCGACCGCGATGGCGCTGTCGGCTTGCGCCCACGAATCCGCGCCGACGGCCACCGAGTTGATTCCGTCGGTCTGGCTGAACTGGCCCAGCGACGTCGATGCGGTGCCGAAGGCATGGGCCGAGCGGCCCAGCGCCGTGGCGAACGCGGCAGTGGCTTGTGCGTCGCTGCCGATTGCCGTGGTGCTCTCCTGGTTGGCGATCGCGCTGGCGCCGGCCGCGACCGATACCAAGCCGGTGGCCTGCGCGTCGTCGCTGCCATTGTTGAGCCCGGCGGCCTTGAAATAGCGCAGCCCGCTGGTAGCCGTCGAGAGCTGGCTGACATTGACCGCATCGGTCGGCGCGGTGCCCGCGGCGACGTTGATGATCTGCCGCTGCGACGCCGCGGTCCCGACCGAGACTGCATTGCCGCGATTGGCCACCGAGCCGGTGCCAAGCGCCACGCCGCCAACGCCGGTGACGCTGGTACCGAAGCCGAGCGCCGTACCTTGCGCAGCGGCGACATTGCTGGTCGCTCCAAACGCCGATGACTGGACTGCACCGACAGCGATCGTGCTGTCTGCACCGACTGCCGTGCTCTGATCGGCCAGCACCTGGGCACCGCTGCCCACCGCCGTGTCGTCCGGACCTGCCGCGCGGCTGGCGGCACCCAATGCGGTGCTGCCGATTCCGACCGCGGCGCTGCCGCGACCGCCGGCGAACGCGTCGACCGCCGAAGCGACGGTGTCGGCGCCCAACGCCAGCGAGCCCGCCTGCGAGGCGTTGGCCGACCGCCCGAGCGACGTCGAGTTGGATCCGGTCGCCTGGGCGTTGTTGCCCACGGCCAGCGACTCGCTGGCGGTGGCGTCAGCCGATTGTCCGAGTGCGACGCTCAATGAACCGGTCGCGGTCGCGTTCTGGCCGAGTGCCGTGCTGACATTGCCCTGCGCCAGCGCCGACGTGCCCAGTGCCACCGAATTGCTGCCGATGGCTCGGGCGTTCTGCCCGATCGCGCTGGCCTGCGGCCCCTGCGCGTTCGATGCGGTACCGAAGGCGACGCTGTTCTGGCCATTGGCGATCGCGTTGGCGCCGACCGCCGTCGCATCGGAATTGTTGGCGCGACTGTTGTTGCCGATCGCGATGCCGCGGCTCATCGGAGTGCCGCTGGGGTCGTTCGCGGCCACTACCGCGTTGGTGCCCAGCGCGAGACCGTCGACCGAGTTGACCTGGCTGGTGTTGCCGATCGCGATGCCGTTGGCGCCCACCGAGCTGGACTGGAAGCCGATGCCGATGGTGTTGTCGCCGCTGGCCACGGACAGCGTGCCCACGGCTGTGCTGCGGATGCCCGTGGCAGCCGCACCTGCACCCAATGCCGTGCTGGCGGTGGTGGTCGCCCGTGACTGGTACCCGAATGCGGCACCGCCAAGGCCGGACGCCTCCGAATCGGTACCAACTGCCGTGCTGGCATCGACCAGCCCGCGGCTGCTGGACCCTATCGCCACCGAACCGAAGCCGTTGGACTGCGCGGCGCTGCCCACGGCAACGCCGCCGGCGCCCGTCGCCTGCGTGACCTCGCCGGCATCGACGATGCCGTTGGCGTTGGTGTCGTTCCAGCTGCCGATGGCGACGCCGAGCGTGCTGCTGGCGTTGCTGCGGTAGCCGATCGCCATGGAGCTCTGGCCGCTGGCCACCGAGTTCGGGCCGCTGGCGATCGAGCGCGAACCGATCGCCTGCGCGTCGTCGCTTCCGTCGTTCAGGCCTTCGGCCTGAAAGTAGCGCGTATCGCCGGTCACGGCGCCGAGCTGGCTGACGTTGACCGCATCGGTCGGCGCGGTGCCCGCGGCGACGTTGACGATGCGGCGCTCGCTGCCGGCGCTGCCCACGGAAACGGTACTGGCCTGGTCTGCGACGGAGTTCGCGCCGAGTGCCACCGCGTTCGAACCGGTGTCCGCGACGAAGGCGCCGGTGCCGATCGCCGTGGCCTGCGTGGCACCGCCGATGACGCCGGCGCCGTTGCCCACCGCGACGCTGCCATCGCTCTGCACGATCGCGCCGCCGCCGAGTGCGGTGCTGCCGCTACCGATGGCCTGCGTACCCAGGCCCAGCGCAACCGCATTGCTGCCCGAGGCAGCCGACTGGCTGCCGACGGCGATCGCACCGTCGGCGGTGACGCTGGCGCCGAAGCCCAGCGCCGTTCCCTGCGCGCCGCTGACATTGCTGGTGGCACCGAACGCCGAGGCCTGCGTCGCGCCAACGGCGATCACGCTGTCGGAACCGACCGCCGTGCTCTGGTCGGCGAGGACGCTGGCATTGCTGCCAACGGCCAGGTCGCCCGGGCCCGCCGCGAACGCGGAGGCACCCACTGCGACCGCGCCGGCACCCGTCGCCGTTGCAGAACTGCCCACCGCCACGCCATTGGTGCCTGCCGTCACCTGTGCATCGTCGGTGCCGTCGCCCAGGCCATCGGCCTGGAAGTAGCGGATGCCGTCGGTGGTCTGGATCACGGCGTCGAGCTGGCTGACGTTGACGCCATCGGTCGCGGCGGTGCCGGGAGCGAGATTGACGATCTTGCGCTGCGCCGCGGCGGTGCCAACGGAGACGGTATTGGCCTGGTCAGCAATGGAGCCGGTGCCGAGCGCCACTGAGTTGATGGCCGAGGCTGTCGCGGAGAAGCCCAGCGCCGTCGCGTCGGCCGCGCTGGCAGTGGACGCGGTTCCCAGTGCGGTCGCATCGGTGGCCGTTGCGCTGGTGAATTCGCCGGCCTCGACCAGACCGTTGCCATTGCGATCGATCCAGCCGCCGACCGCCGTGCTGGCGGTCTGTGTCGCGCGTGAGTTGTTGCCCAGCGCCGTGGCGCGCAGACCGCTGGCGCCGCTCTGGAAGCCCAGTGCGGTGGCGCCGATGGCCGAAGCATTGGCCGCCTGGCCGACGGCGCTGGTGTTGATGGCGAGCGCCTGCGCCGCCTGACCCACCGCCATCGCATCCTGGCTGTTGGCTGCAGAACCCTGCCCGACCGCCATCGCGCGCACGCCAGTGGCCGCGGCGTTCTGACCGACAGCCGTGGTGTTGGCCACGGTTGCCCGGGCGGCCTGTCCCAGCGCACTCGATTGCGGGCCGCTGGCGACGGTGCTTTCACCCAGCGCAGTGCCCTGCACACCGGTGGCCTGGCTGTTCTGGCCGAGCGCGGAACTGTTCTGTGCCGAGGCGATACTCAGCTGTCCCACTGCAGTGGCTTCCAATCCCGCGGACTGACTGCCCTGCCCAACGGCGACCGAGGAACCACCGTTGGAAAGCGCTGCCTGACCCACCGAGACCGAATTCAAGGCGGCCTGGGCATTGCTGCCGACCGCGGTGGCAGCATTGGCGCTGCCCAGCGCCGAAGCACCCAATGCAATCGTGTTGGTGCCTGTCGCCGTTGCCAGACTGCCGACGGCCATGGAGCTGGCGGTGTTGGCGGTCGCGGACGGGCCGATCGCGACGGAGTCGGCGGCGACCGCCGTGGAGCGGTAGCCCAGCGCGAGCGCGTGATCGCCGGAGGCTGTGGCGCGCGAGCCCATTGCCACGCTCGATACGCCAGTCGATGCCGAACTGATGCCCACCGCGACGCTGCCGATTCCTGACGCCAGCGCGGAGTTGCCGAACGCCTGCGCGCCGCCTGCCGTGGCCGTGGCGTTGTTGCCGAATGCAACCGAGTAGTTGCCTGTTGCATAAGCACCGCATCCGGTAGCAAACGAATACACACCGAAGGCCTGCGACAACCGGTTGCTCGCGCCGCTGGTGGTGGCGCCCATGTAGCCGATGTTGTTCGTGGTCTGGCCGTCGCCGGTCCAGAGCACCTGGGTGGTGGACGTGCCATAGGGATGGAACACGCCGAACGCCTGGTTGCTCTCGAAACGCAGGTACTCCTGGTCAGCGGTGATGCCGGTGGTCTGGTTACTTCGACCGATGACATTGTCCGCGCCGCAGAAGTCCTCGTCGCCATTCAACACGACGCTGCCGTGGCTGCCGAATGCGTATCCGCTGCCGGTGCCGGTCGTGCTCTGGTTGAAGCCGCCGTTGATCGCGGTGTTGGCGCCCATGGCGTGCGGCGTGGCGAGAAGCAAGCCGATCACCACGGCGAGGTTGCGCAGGCGCACGCTGCTGGAAGCACGCGAACCAGCGGCTGCGTGGTGATGGTGTGCATGAGTGCTCATGACCGACTCCCGAGGCATGAAGGCGTTGGGGCCGGCGATGCGTCGCAGCCCAACGAGGCCAAGGGTTACGTTGCACAACGTGCAGATGGAGTGAACACCTTCATGCGCGCAAAAGCCCTGAGAATCAGGGCTTTGCGATTGTTCCGGCACGAACCTTGCCGATCACAATGCTGAACGTGTGCGGCTGCCGGTGACATCGCTTTCGGCGACATCGAAGGGCGTCGACGCTATGAAGTTAGCGGTACCAGATGTGCCTGCTGCGCGAGCCGGACATAGAGGGTCTCGACCCTGCGTGCCATGCCGTCGGCACCCCAGGCGCGGGCATCGGCCGGTCCCGCCGAGGACAGCTGTGCGCGCATCTCCGGCGAGCGCAGGACCCGCGCGACCTGTCGTGCAAAATCGTCGACGTCCTCTTGCGCGACCACCGCGCTGGCGGCGTCGCGCAGGACGGTCGCCGTGCCCATGACCGCCGTGGACACAATGGGCACGCCCAGCGCCATCGCCTCGATGAGCACCAGACCCTGCGTCTCGGTGGGCGAAGCGAACACAAACGCGTCGCCGGCGCGGTAGGCATCAAGGAGCGTGGTGCGGCGGTCAAGGTTGCCAAAGAAGCGCACGTGGCCCTGCAGGCCCAGTTCCTGAACGAGTCGGCGCAGGCGCGGCTCGTCCGGGCCTTCGCCGGCGATCAGGAACAGCAGGTCCGAGAAGGCCGCGACCAGCCTGCGCACGACCTGCAGCAGGAAGCCGATGTTCTTCTCCAGTGACAGGCGACTGACCGTCACCAGCGTCGGTCGCTCCGGGGAGATGCCGTGGGCGGCGCGGAAACGCGCGCCGTCGCCGTTGCTGAACTGGTCGAGGTCGATGCCGGTGGGGATCACCGTCGACGGCGTGGTCACACCGTAGCGGTCGAGCACCTCGAGCATCTGTGCGCTGGGCACGATCAGTTCGTCGACGCCGTGGCACAGGTGCCGCGAGGCGCGCCGCGCCAGCAGCCGGGTCAGCGGGGACGGCAGCCATGGCAGGTAGTGGCCGACGTACTCTTCGAAATAGGTGTGGTAGGTCTCCACCGTCGGCCAGCCGCCGTGGCGCGCGAGGCGTACGCCGAGCGTGTGGGCGCGGAACGGGGTGTGGATGTGGATGACGTCCCACTCGCGCTCGCACAGTGCGGCTTCGGCCTTGGCCAGGTCGTGGCCTTTGATCAGGCGGTCTTCGGGGTCGAAGAAGATCTTGCGCGATGGCAGGCGCAGTATTTCGAAGCCTTCGTTGCCGTCGTCGCGGGCCTGGTGGTCGGTGCCGTAGTCCGGCGCCACCAGGGTGATGGTGTGCCCCATTCGCGCGAGGGCCTGGGCGAAGGTGCGGATCGAGGTGGAGACGCCGTTGATGCGCGGGAAGTACACGTCGGACAACATCAGGATGTTCATGCCGGTCTCGCCTGGGCCCGTGCCCGCGCCAGGTCGATTCCACAGGCTGAACGTTACCGTTTTGTCACAAAGTCCCGGTTGATTGCAGGTCCGGGCCTCTCCCTGGGGAGGGGGTTGGAGTGAGCCCACCAACGGCCATGCAATGAATGGGCGGAGCAATCCCCGGTGCGGCGGACGACGCCCCTCCGCGGTCGGAATCCTGAAGCCCCCAAGTAGCTACAGGTGGCGCGCTACTCCTCCTGCGCATCAGTCCATCGCTGTGGTCCAGCGCCATGCTCACCCAGCACGTCACCGGGATTGGCCAGCCGGCAGCGCTCCAGTGACAGGCAGCCGCAGCCGATGCAGTCGTCCAGCGTGTCGCGCATCTGGATCAGCTGCTGGATTCGCGCATCGAGTTCCTCGCGCCACATTGCCGACAACCGGGTCCAGTCGCGCCGCGTCGGCGTGCGCGCCTCCGGCAGGCTCGCCAGTGCGTCGCGGATGCTCGCCAGTGGCATGCCCACGCGCTGGGCGGCACGGATGATCGCGATACGGCGCAGCATGTCGCGCGAGTAGCGGCGCTGGTTGCCCGCGGTGCGCTGGCTGTGGATCAGACCCTTGGCCTCATAGAAGTGCAGCGCGGAGACGGTCGTGCCACTGCGCTGCGCCACCTCGCCGACGGTGAGCTCGTCATGGGACGCCATTGCGCTTGACCTCAAGTTAACTTGAGGTTCTATCCTGCTCGCCATGTTCGATTCCGGTCAAGTCATGGATACCCGCAACGAGCGCGACGGCTATGTCGCACGACCCGTTCCGGCCGCCACGATGCAGGCGGTGGTGTTCGATACCTACGGCCCGCCCGATGTCCTGCGCGTGGCCGAACTGCCGCTGCCGCACCCCGCCCGGGGCGAAGTCCGCGTGCGCGTGCGCGCCGCCGGCGTGCAACCGGCCGACTGTTCGACGCGAAGCGGCTGGTTCGCGCAACGGGGCATCGGCCAGGCGCCGTTCCCGCGCCAGCTGGGCAACGAATTCGCCGGCGTGGTCGAGCACGTTGGCGACGACGTCGACGGCATCGTCGCCGGTGACGAAGTGCTCGGCTGGACGACGGCCAGTGCCTACGCCGAGGCCGTGGTGGTGCCGCCAGACCAGCTCGTCGCCAAGCCCATCATGATGACGTGGGCGGTCGCCGGATCGCTGTCGGCATCCGGGCAGACCGCACACACCGCCGTACAGGCGCTCGACATCGTGCGTGGCGATACCGTGCTGGTGCACGGCGCGGCCGGCGGCGTCGGCACGATTGCCGTGCAACTGGCACGCCTGCGCGGCGCACGCGTGATCGGCACCGCCAGCCGCGAGAACCACGACTACCTGCGCACGCTGGGTGCCGAGCCGGTGCTGTACGGCCCGGGCCTGGCCGAACGCGTGCGCGAACTTGCCCCCGGCGGCGTGCAGGCAGCACTGGACGCGTCCGGCCGCGGTGCGCTCGATGCATCCATCGCGCTCGGCATCGAACCCTCGAGAATTGCCACCCTGGTGGCGTTCGAGGACGTCCAGCGCCTGGGCGTTCGAGGTGTCCGCAGCGATCGCAACCGGGCGCGCCTGCAGGAACTGGTCGACCTGCACGACAGCGGTCGCCTGCGCGTGCACGTGCGCGACATCTATCCGTTGTCGCATGCCGTGGTCGCGCATCGCGACGTCGAGAACGGGCACGGGCGCGGCAAGGTCGTGCTGATGGTCTACAGCACGTTCGGGCATGCCCTGTGAGTGAGGCTTCCGACCGCCTGTTGCCAGGCCCGGATCTGCCTGAGGTGGCCATCGACGAATCGGCCGGCGCGGCCGAGGGTGGCCTGCTCGATCGCCGCTATCGCAGCGTCACGCTCGGCGCGGTCGCGCTGGTGGCGCTGTATGCATTCGAGGCCCTGGCCGTCGCCACCGCCATGCCGACGGTGGCGCAGGCGCTCGACGGCCTGCCGCTGTATGCACTCGCCTTTGGCGGCACCCTCGCCGCCTCGGTCGTCGGCATGGTCGTCGCCGGGCGCTGGGGCGACTGGCGCGGGCCGGCACCGCCACTGCGCCAGGGAATCGCGTGGTTCAGCCTGGGCCTGCTGATCGCCGGCCTGGCACCGTCGATGTGGGTGCTGTTGATTGGGCGCATCGTGCAGGGCTTCGGCGGCGGGTTGATGTCAGTGGCGCTGTACGTAGCGGTCGGACGCGTTTACCCGCCTCACATGCACTCGCGCATCTTCGCCTCGTTCGCCGCGGCCTGGGTGTTGCCGGCGGTGATCGGCCCCGCGGTCAGCGGATTGCTGGTCGAGCACCTGGGCTGGCGCTGGGTGTTCCTTTCGGTGCCGCTGATCGCACTGGGCGCGGCGTGGTGCGTGTTGCCGGCCCTGCGTGGGCTGGGTGCGCCAGCAGGCGGCGATCACGACGCCGCGGCCGAACAGCCACATCGCATCGCCTGGGCCGTCGGCGCGGCCGCCAGTGCGCTGGTGCTGCACTACGCCGGTCAGCAGCACCATGCCGGCGCCTTGCCGCTGCTCGTGCTGGCGGTCGCCGGCGTCATCGCCTGCGCCTGGCAGTTGCTGCCGCGCGGCACGCTGCGCGCCGCACGCGGCCTGCCGACGGTGATCGCGATGCGCGGCATCGCCTCGTCCGCGTTCTTCGGCACCGAAGTGTTCGTGCCCTTGCTCCTGTCGCGCGAGCGCGGGCTGTCGCCGACCGCCGCCGGCGCCGTCCTCACGGCCGGCGCGATCGGCTGGTCGCTGGGTTCGTGGTGGCGCAGCGGGCCGTCGCAGCCGTTCACGCCACCGCAGCTGTTGCGCATCGGCATGTGCCTGATCCTGTTCGGCGTCAGCGGCGTGGCGATGTCGATCGCGCCATCGGTGCCGGTCGCGGTCGGCGTCGTCGGCTGGATTGTCGCCGGCTTCGGCATGGGGGCGCTGTTTCCGACCTTGTCGGTGCTGACGCTGCAGCTGTCGCCGCCGACGCAGCAGGGCCTCAACGCATCGGCATTGCAACTGTGCGACTCGCTGTTCACCGCCACCGTGCTGGCCGTGGGCGGTTCGATCTTCGCCGCCCTGCTGGTGCGCGCACCGTCGCTGGCCTACCTGTCGGGGTTCGCGATCTCGGCGCTGCTGGCGTTGCTCGGAGCATTGCTGGCGACACGCATCGGGACCCGCCAGGTCGACGGTGGCAACAGCGTCAGCGCTTCTCCGTAACCGCGCGACGCAGATTGCGTCGCGCCTGCGTGTCATAGCGCTGGTGGAAGAAGTCGCTGAGGTAGATGCGCGGGCGCGCCAGCAGCGCCTTCAGGAAGCGCCGCCGATTGAGCTTGAACAGCCACGCCGGCACCTGCCCGCGGTATTCGGCGGTGATGCCGCGGTCGTAGGCGTCGAACAGCGCCGGTTCGGCGCCGAGGATGGCCATGTCGCAATCCAGGAACAACGCCGCTTCGTCGTCGACATCGGCCGGCTGCAGGCTGCCATGGCGAGCGGTCAGTTCGATCAGGTCCATCACGCGCCGCGCGTCGATGCCGGCCGTAGGCCACCACCGCGCGATGTGGGTCACCGCCAGTTCGGCCGAGCGGGTCTCGTTGTCGCGTCGCCCTGCTTCGTAGATGGCATCGTGGTACAGCACCGCCAGTCCGACTTCAGCGGGCTGCCGCCAGCCCGGGCCCGCAGCGACGTCGTGGTAGTGCCGCAACACCTCCTGCACGTGCTGGAAGTTGTGGTACGCACGCGGCGGCGAGGCATAGGCGGCCTGGAGCGCGTCGAGTTGCTCCTGCGGCAGGTCCAGGGGAAGCGCGGCGGTCATCGGCACGGGTCTTCGTTCGCGGTGGCCACGCCATTGTGACTCAGGCGGCGAACAATCCGGCCATGCGCGCCTGCAAGAGCGGCGACTGCGGCAGCCTGATGCCGAAGGTGCCTTCCAGCGTGGCGCGCAGTTCGGCGATGTCCGCCAGCGTGCGCCGTTCACTGGCGCCATCGAGGCCATGGAAGCTCAGCTCGCGGTCGCGCAGCGCGTGGCGCCCGCCGGCGACGGGCCGGGCCACGCGCAGGCCGGTGACGAAGTGCGAGCCGGGATTGGTCGACAGGTAGTAATTGCTCGCCTCGTAGTCGACAGGGTACTGGCGCTGCAGGTCGAAGCGGTAAAGGGTGGCCCAGCGATCGGGCAGCCGGGCCTGCATCCACCAGTCGCCATCGCGCAGTTGCAGGCGGAAGGTTTCGTGCGGCGTTGCCTGGTCCTCGCCATCGCGAAGGGCCAGGCTGGTGGTCAGGGTGAGGCCGCCGAAGCCGACATCGACCAGGCGCGTGCCCTGCTCCATCTCGACCCGCAGCAGCATGTGGCTGCGCGGGGTGATCGCTTCGTCGGGCTGGGTCCACAGGACCCGTGCGGCCAGCCCGCTCACTTGGAAGCCGATGGCCTGCAGGACTTGCGCGAGCAGCAGGTTGTGCTCGAAGCAGTAGCCGCCGCGCTCCTCCCCGACCAGCTTTCGCTCCAGCGCTGGCGGCGCAAGTTCGACCGGGTGCCCGGCAAAGGGGTCGAGGTTCTCGAAGGCAATGGTCGTGGCGTGCCGGAAAGCCAGCGCATCGAGCACATCGACGCTCGCTTGCAACGGACCGTCGTAGCCGACGCGGCGCAGGTAGGCATCCAGGTTCATGCGGCAACTCCAGGCTCGTTGCCGACGATTCTAGGCACGCCTGCGCCACCCGGCCGCGACGCCGGCGCAACGCACCTTCGTGCCAGCGGCGACCTTGAGGCGTACGGCCCCATCAACCCTGCGACCTACGAGTGCGACTTCACCCAATCGACGTAACGGTCCATCCATTCCTGCAGGAACTTGCGGCTGCCCGCGCCGATCTGGCCGTCGTCGTCGAACAGCCCTTCCTTGGCGTGGATGAACACCTCCGGCTGGCCCATGGTCGGCATGTCGAGGTAGGCCAGCGTGTTGCGCAGGTGCTGCTGCGCCAGTGCGCTGCCGATCGAGCCGATCGAGGCACCGATCACGCCGGCCGGTTTCCCGGCGAAGGCGCTTTGCCCGTAGGGGCGCGAGGCATGGTCGATCGCATTCTTCAGCACGCCGGGCACCGAGCGGTTGTACTCGGGCGTCACGAACATCACGCCCTTCGCGCCCGAAATCTCCTGCTTGAGCCGCTTCACCGGGGCTGCCTGGTGGCTGTCGTCGTCCTGGTTGTACAGCGGCAGGTCGTCGATGCGGCACTCGTGGAACTCGAAGTCCGCGGGCCCCAGTTTGAACAGCCCATGGGCGAGCTGGCGGTTGATCGACTCGCGGCGCAGGCTGCCGATCAACACGGCGATGCGGTAGTGGCTCATCACGGGGCTCCACGGTGCGTTGTCAGTCGCCTACTTTTGGAGCGGCGACGTGACCAGCCCGTGACGGTGCCGTTTCGATCAGGCCTTGCGCAGGAAGATGGTCTTCAGCACCAGGCCCTTGATCTTGTCCGAGTTGCCTTCGATATGTTCTGCGTCGTCTTCGACCAGGCGGATGTTCTTGATCACCGTGCCCTGCTTGAGCGGGATCGAGGAGCCTTTCACCTTCAGATCCTTGATCACCACCACGGTGTCGCCATTGGCCAGCGTGTTGCCGTTGCTGTCGCGGACGACCGCGCCGGTATCGGTGCCGGCATCGCCGGAGGCGGACCATTCGAAACCGCAATCGGCGCAGACGAAATTGCCGCCATCGACGTAGGTGTTCTCAAGGGTGCATTGCGGACAGGCGGGAGCGTTGGGCATCGGGCTGGGTATCGGACGTGGGGCCGGTCATTTTACGCCAGCCCGCTCGCGGGACTCGGCTTCGCGTTCCCGCATCTCCTCGACGTCGCGCTCCAGGAAGTAGTTGAGGAAGGTGCGGATCACCGCCACCGCCGCCAGACGACCGATTCCGTCCCAGTCCGGCGTCGTCGACGATTCCAGGATATCGGCCGCCAGCTGGAAGGTGAGCGCGGCCACCAGCCAGCGCGAGAAGTCCATCCATATCTGGCGACGCAGGTGATTGTCGTGGTCGTGGCGCCAGAGCATCCGGATCACGCCGAGCACGGCCTGCAGCGTGCCTGCGAGCACCACCAGCAACGCGATGATGTCGATCATCACCACGACCGGCTCGGTGATCGTGATCAGCCACTCCTTCATGGCGCCCTCCTCCACACGGTGGACCGGTTACTCGCGCACGACGCAGCGGAAGCCCAGATGGCAGGTCGACGTGTCGATCGGCTGGGCCATCCGCGCCGCCGGCCGGTAGCGTCGGCAGTAGTTCGGCGCGCACAGGTGCGAGCCGCCCTTCATCACCCGGCGCGGAATCCGCACCTGCGGCTGGCGCGGATCGAAGCTGGCATCGCGCTCGCCGCCACGCGGGTTCTCCAGCGTGCAGCACGAGTGCTGCTGGATGCGGTTGTGGTCCTGGTACCAGTCGGTGGTCCACTCCCAGACATTGCCCGCCATGTCGTGCAGGCCGTAGCCGTTGGCCGGATAGGAAGCGACGGGCGCGGTCCACAGGTGACCATCCTGCTGCAGGTTCTGCCAGGGGAACTCGCCCTGCCAGGTGTTGGCCATGTACTTGCCGTCCGGGGTGAATTCAGTGCCCCAGGTGAACTCGGCGGCATCGAGGCCGCCACGTGCAGCGAACTCCCATTCGGCTTCGGTCGGCAGCGACTTGCCGGCCCATTCGGCGTAGGCCTGTGCATCCTCGAATGCGACGTGCACGACCGGATGGTCGCCCAGGCCCTCGATCGACGACTCCGGTCCGCGCGGATGTCGCCAGTCCGCACCGGCGATATAGGCCCACCAGTTGTAGTGATCGCGAAGATCCACCGGCCCCTGCGCGGGCACGAACACCACCGACGAAGGCACCAGCAGCGCCGGGTCAGCGCCCGGATAGTCGGCCGGATCGGCCGGCCGCTCGGCCATGGTGACGTAGCCGGTCGCTTCGACGAAGCGCGCAAACTGGTCGTTGGTGACCGCGGTGCGGTCGATCCGGAATGCCGGCACCGACACCTTGTGTGCCGGCGCTTCCTCGGGGTAGTGGTGATCGGACCCCATCAGGAAGGTGCCACCGGGGATGCGCACCATGTCGTCGAATTTCCCGCCTTCCAAGGTCATGCCTTCCTCGTCGGTCGCCAATCCCGGGCCGAGCTTAGCGTGAATGTTCATGATGCGAAGACCCGGTTCCAGTCGTTCTTCATGCTGACCAGACCGATGCCATAGTCCTTGGCGTGCTCCAGCCCGTCCTTGAATGGACTCAGCTTGAAGTCGTGGTCGTAGGCGAATTCGCGCTCGGCATCGTCGTGGTGCAGGTACCAGGCCATGCGCGGACCATCGCCGGCCAGCGTGTAGCGGATCATCGCCAGGTCGCCGTCGGAGTTGCCGAATGCGAACAGCGGTCGCCGCCCGAGGTGCAGGCCGATGTTGACCACCTTCTCTTCGCGATCGTCGAAGCTGCCCAGTTCGGCGAGCTTGCGCAGCACCGGCTGGCCTTCGACGGTCTCGACCTTCATCCGGGTGCTCGAGCCTATCACCTGCTCGGGCGGTATCCCGTACAGCGTCTCGGCCACGACGCGAACGAACTCGACGCCGCCACCGGTGACGATGTAGGTCTTGAAGCCGTTGTCGCGCAGGTAGTCGAGCAGTTCGCGCTGCGGCACGTAGTTGCCCTGCGTGAACCGGTGCATCAGGGTCGGATGCTTTGCCTCGGCCAGCCATTGCGCGGCGTTGTCGCGGAACTCGTCGACCGTCATGCCGGCATGGGTGGCGAAGGCCGGCTCGAATGCCTCCTTCTTTGGCAGTGCCGCCAGGGCATGCAGGTCGCAATTGAGCATCGCCTTGAACGCCGGCTTCTCCAGCAGCTTCGGGTCCTGCCTGGCCAGCAGCTTGATCTGGTCGAGGGCGAAGAACACCTGCACCTGCAGCGGATACTCGCACCACAGCGTGCCGTCGTTGTCGAACACGGCGATGCGGTCGCTGACCGGGACGAAGTCCGGCCCGCCCCCGGTCGTCACGCGCTCCACGAAGGACTTGATCGCGGCTTTGTTCGCCCCTTCGTTCCAGGACGGCAATGGGTCTTTCATGTGGATCCTCTTCGTTGTTCCATGACGGCAGCCCCTCTCCCGCATCCGGGAGAGGGGCTTCGAGCGTGTTGCGTGTCAGCTAGCGCCGGCCGGGGTCTCGGACATCTTCTTGAGTGCGTCGTCGATCGTGAAGCTGCCCGGCAGCTGCGCCGGCGGGAAGTCCTTGAACGTCGCTGCGAACATCGCCGCAGCCGTCTGCGCCGCGTACAGGAAGTACATGTTGTTCAGGCACCAGTCGTAGTACGTGTTCGACGTGACGTCCGCCCGCTCGTACGGATCCATCCGCAAGTTGAAGATCTTCGGCAGCCGCAGCTTGGTGAACGGCTCGGCCCATATCTCCATCGTGCCTTTGCAGCGCTGCTCGATGAACACCAGCTTCCAGTTGTCGTAGCGTATGCCCAGCACATCGCCATCGTCGCTGAAGTAGAAGAAGAACTTGCGCGGCCCTTCCTTGCTCGCCCCGGTCAGGTACGGAAGGAAGCTTGAGCCGTCGATATGGTTCTTGAACTTCTTGCCGTTGACGGTCGTGCCCTTCTTGAGGCGATCGGCCGCGGTCGTGTCACCCGCGGCCTCCAGGAACGTCGGCAGCCAGTCGTGGTGCTGGACGATCTCGTTGGACACCGACCCGGCCTTGATCTGGCCCGGCCAACGCACCAGCAGCGGCACGCGGAAGGCACCTTCCCAGTTGGTGTTCTTCTCGCTGCGGAACGGCGTCATGCCGCCGTCCGGCCAACTGTTCATGTGCGGGCCGTTGTCGGAGGAATACATCACGATCGTGTCGTCGGCGATGCCGAGCTCGTCGAGCAGGTCGAGCATCTGGCCCACGTTCCTGTCGTGGTCGATCATGGTGTCGTGGTACGGCGACTGCCAGCGACCGGCCTGTCCCAGGCTTTCCTTCTTGGTGTGGGTGAACAGGTGCATGTGGGTGGTGTTGAGCCACACGAAGAACGGCTTGTCGGCCATGTGCTGGCGCTTGATGAAGTCGCTGGCGGCCTCGACGAACTCGTCGTCGCAGGTTTCCATGCGCTTCTTGGTGAGCGGGCCGGTGTCCTTGATCTTCTGCTTGCCGACCTTGCCCCAGCGATCCTGCACCGTGGCGTCGTCCTTGTCCGTGGCCCAGCAATGCAGCACGCCGCG
Organism: Lysobacter sp. S4-A87; assembly: GCF_022637455.1. Classification (NCBI taxonomy): domain Bacteria; kingdom Pseudomonadati; phylum Pseudomonadota; class Gammaproteobacteria; order Lysobacterales; family Lysobacteraceae; genus Lysobacter; species Lysobacter sp. S4-A87. The sequence goes on along the minus strand of NZ_CP093341.1, from coordinate 92,545 downwards.
CGGGCCGAAGCGCTCGCGGAAGCGCGGGTCCTTCGGGTAGTTGGCCATCTCCGGCTCTTCTTCGGCGTTGAGGTGGTAGAGGTTGCCGAAGAACTCGTCGAAGCCGTGCACGGTGGGCAGGAACTTGTTGAGGTCGCCCAGGTGGTTCTTGCCGAACTGGCCGGTGGCGTAGCCGCGGTCCTTGAGCAGGTCGGCGGTGGTCACCGTTTCCGGCTGCAGGCCCTGCGGCGCCGCCGGAATGCCGACCTTGGACAGGCCGGTCCGGTACACGCTCTGGCCGGTGATGAAGGACGAGCGGCCTGCCGTGCAGGACTGCTCGCCGTAGGAATCGGTGAACAACATGCCTTCGTTGGCGATACGGTCGATGTTGGGCGTCTGGTAGCCCATCAGGCCGCGGGTGTAGCAGCTCAGGTTGGCGATGCCGATGTCGTCGCCCCAGATCACGAGGATGTTCGGTGGCTTCTTGCCGCTCGTAGCCCGTGTTGACGTCTTGGATACCGCCTTGGCTGCGGTCTTCTTCGCCGTCTTGCTGACGGCCTTCTTTGCTGTTGCCATTGCTCGTTCTCCGCTAAACGGGGGGACATCCGTCACTTGCACTGCCAGTGGCTGGATCTTTGGGCAACCGGGCCGACGGACGTGGCGTCCGCACGCGTTTCAGCCCAGCAGGGGGACGTTGAAAACCATGCTGACCGCGGCCAGCAGGCCGAGCAGCCAAAGCAGGCCGGCGGTGATCAGCGTCAGCGACAGCGGATACTTGCTTTCGCCATGCACCAGGCCCTGCTGGATCATGCGCACGCGTTCGCCGCGCAGGCCCAGCATGTAGTTGATGTGGTAGACGATGCCCAGCGTCAGCATCACCACGCCGAGCGCGACCAGTGCGATGCCGAAGTTGCGCGGCTCGCGGCCGGTGCCTTCAAGAAGGTTCGACTCCTGCATCTTCTTGAACACCTGGAAGATGGTGAAGCCGAAGCTGATCAGCGACAGCGCGGTGCGGATGACCGACATCAGCGTGCGGTCGGCACTCATGCGCGTTCGCTGGAACGACATCCCGGTGCGGCGCGAGGACAACTCGACCGATTTTTCGTCGGTCGTTTTGTACGGCGGCGTGGGCAGGTTGGCCGACAGCGGCAGTTCGGGATCGCGTTCTTCGGGCAGGATCGGTGTCATGGCTCAGGGGGCTCCGGCCTTGCGCTTCAACCACCAGTGCGCGATCCGGTCGACCGGGCCGCGGACCAGAAAATAGGGAATGAAGCCGAGAATCAGGGCGACGTTCAGCGCTTCCAGGACATGGAACGTGCCGAACACCTTGTACTGGTAGATCGTGTCCATCACCACGCCGAGCACCAGGATCCTGGCGGTCGCCTTGAAGCCTTCGTGCAGCGAGGCCTGCCGGCGCATCGGGTCGTGGACGATCGTCCAGAAGTACGGATGCCGGCCGATCCGCGCATCCTTGAATCCGTCGCGGAACGCCAGCAGCACCGCCATGGCGGGCTGGAGGTACAGGCGGAACGTCATCGGCCCCTGCGTGCGGCCGATCATGTCGGTATAGAAACGCACCACGTCGTTCCAGACCCCGTCCATCGCACTCCCGGCGCAGCGACAAGAGGACTGCCCCGCGATCACGCGGAACAGGCAAACCGGGACGCGCACCGGCACATGCGGCGCAAGTTGAATGGGGCACGTCCACGGTCAAGCAACGCGGTCGATGGTCGTGTCAGCCAAGTGAATGACCCGTGACGGGATTGCGGCGTCGGCGTTACTTGACCCGATCTGGCGGCTGGGTGTTGCGATGCAATGGAACGTGGAACGTGCAACGTGCGCCGCGGACCACCGCGGCGCACGTGGCGACTCACAGCTGGCGCAGGAACGCCACCAGGTCATCCTTTTCCTGCTGCTGCAGGCGCGTCTGCAGCACGATGTTGAAGAACTCCACGCTGTCCTCCAGCGTCAGCAGGCGGCCGTCGTGCAGGTACGGCGGCGAGTCCTTGATGCCGCGCAACGGGAAGGTCTTGATCGGTCCATCGGCGCTGGCGAAACGGCCATTGATCATCTGCGGCTTGAAGAAGCGCTCGACCTGCAGGTTGTGCATCGAGTTGTCGGTGTAGTACGGCGGTGTGTGGCAACCCGAGCACTTGGCCTTGCCGAAGAACAGCGCCTCGCCGCGCTTCTCCGGATCGGTGGCCTTGGCCGGATCCAGGCGCCCGAACACGTCGAGCTTCGGCGCCGGCGGGAAGTCCAGGATCGCCTGGAACTCGCCCATTGCATGCACCTGGTGGCCGCGGTCGAGGATGTTGATGCCCTTCTTGGTGGCAATCACCGGATCGCCATCGAAGTACGCCGCGCGCTGCTCGAACTCGGTGAAGTCTTCCACCGTCTTCAGGGCGCGCTGCGAACCGAACAGCCGCTGGACGTTCACGCCGCGCAACGGCGGCGTGTCGATGCGGTGGCGGAACTGCTGCGGTCGGATGTCGCCGACCAGGTGCGTGGCGGCGTTGGTGTGGCCGTTGGCATGGCAGTCCAGGCAGGCAACGCCGCGGCTGGGCAGCGCCGAACGGCGGTCCTCGGTCTGGTTGAACTGCTGCTGCGGGAACGGCGTGACCAGCAGGCGCAGCCCTTCGAGCTGCTTGGGATTGAGCAGGCCGTTGAACAACTCGTAGTAGTTGTTGATGGTGACCAGCTGCCCCTTCGACACATCGCCCAGGTCGGGCCGCGTGGTCAGGAAGATCGGCGCGGGGAAATCCGGGAGGAAATGCGCCGGCAGGTCGTAGTCGAGGTCGAAGCGGGTCAGGTCACGCTGTTCGGCTTTCTTGATCGCGTCGATGTGGAACTGAGGGAACAGCATGCCGCCTTCGGGATGGTTGGGATGCGGCAGCGGCAGGAAGCCGATCGGGAACGCGTCGCGCTCCTTGATCTGCTCGGCACTCATGCCACTGAGCTGGTCCCAGCTGATGCCCGACGGCAGCTTTGCGCGCACGCCGGACTGCACCGCCTTGCCGCCCGACATCGTCACGCCCTGCGCGGGTTTGTTGGACAGGTCGTAGCGCTGCTCGAGCAGGCTGCTCTGGCGCTTCATCACGCCGCCCTTGTCGCCTTCCATTCGCTTCTTGACGTTGGCGAAGGTGTCGCTCGGCGTCACGGGCGCATAGCTGCTGGCGGGCGGATCGTCTGCCAGCGCCATGCACGAGATCCCGAGCACGCTGATGCTGATCAACCACAGCGGCCACAGCCGCGGTAATGGTGTTTGCCTCATGGTCATTCTCCCTTGACTGGTTGATGACGCTGCTGCCAGGACGCCGGACACGGCATCCCGGCGCGAGGCTAGACCTCGCTCAACCAGAGGAGAAATCGTTTGATCGGATGAATTCGATAGCCGAGCGCTATCCGGGTGCCCACCGCGTCACGCGCGGGTGGGCACCGCGTGGCTGCCGGCTATCAGCGACCGAGTTCGGTCAGCAGCGTATGCCAGTGATCGAGATCGCCGTCGAGCGCCGTCACCGGAACGCGCTCATTGAGACCATGCGCGAAGTCGTCGGTCGGTCGCATGTACAGGCCGGACACGCCATAGGACGGAATGCCCTCGGCCCGGAAATGCAGGCTGTCGGTCGCGCCCGGGGACATCTGCGGCACGATCGGCAGGCCAGGCTGGCGACGGTCGACCGCCTTGCGCACGGCCTGCATCACGTCCTCGCGCAGCGGCGAGGCCGGGCTCTGCGTCGGCTCGCCGATGATCTCGACCTTCGCCGGATGCTTGGCCGCCGGATCGATCACGACGTCGGCGATCTGGCGACGCACGTCCTCGACCGCGACGCCCGGGAAGATGCGGCAGTTGACCGTCGCCGTCGCCCGTTGCGGCAGCGCGTTCTCGGCATGACCGCCCGACAGCATCGTCGCCACGCAGGTCGTGCGGATCATGCCGACGTACTCGGGATCGGCGGCGATCACCTTGATCGCCTCGGCATCCTTGGGATCCTCTGCGAAACGCAGCATCGCCTGGCCGAGCGCGCCGGCCGTCTGCTTGCCGGTGGCACGGAAGAACGCACGCGTCAGCTCATCGGCCTGGGCCGGGAACTGGTACGCCGCCAGCTTCTGCAGCGCCGTGGAAAGGTCGTAGATGGCGTTGTCGGCGTGCGGACGGCTGCTGTGGCCGCCGGGATTGGTCACTTCGATGACGACGGTGGCGTAGGTCTTTTCCGCGGCCTGCAGGTTGTAGGCCACCGGCTTGTCGTTCGCGGCCAGGGTGCCGCCACCGGCGTCGCCGTTGAGCAGCAACTCTGCCTCCGGGAACTGCTTGCTCAGCGCGCGCGTGGTCACCATGGCGGTTTCCTCGTCGCCGGAGAGCGCCAGGATGATGTCGCGCGATGGCTTGAAGCCTTCGGCCTTCAGGCGCAGCAGCGTGGCGACGATCACCGAGACATCGAACTTGTTGTCGAGCACGCCGCGGCCGTAGAAGTAGCCGCCTTCGGTGACCAGCTTGAACGGATCGCGCGTCCAGTCCGCCGGCTTGGCTTCGACCACGTCCATGTGCGCCGACAGCAGCATCGGGCGCTTGCCGCCGGTACCGCGGTAGCGCGCGACCAGCGCCGCGGTATCGCCGTGCATCTGCACCTGCACGTCCTCGGCGGCGAAGCCACCGGCCTTCAGTTGCGCCGCCAGGTATTGGGCATAGGCCGGCACCTGACCCTGCCCCATCACCGTGCGGAAGCCCACGCCCTTGCCGAGCAGTTCGACCGCCTTGTCGTGGGTCTTCGCATCGACTGCCGGCGCCGCCGCGTCTGCCGGCATGGCTTGGCCATACAGGCCGGAAAGCAGGATCAGGGTGGCTGCGGCGCGTAGCTTCATCGGGCGGGTCTCGGCGGTCGGATCGGCCGAGTGTAGACGCCCCGCAGCTACGGCAGCAAAGGCCAGGAGGCACACTTCCAGCTACTTCTTTCGACCGCCCTTGGCCAACTGCTGCACCACCGCCGGTTTGCGCAGATCACGCAGAGCGTCCTTGCCCAGCCAGCGCTCGCAGGCCACGTCGGATCCGGCCAGGCGCGTGGCCAGCGTGATGGCCTGCGCATGCAGCCGGGCATTTCGGCGACCGATCGAACGCAATGCCCAGCTTGCGCCCTTGATCACAAAATTCCGCTCATCGCCGGCGGCGCGCTCGATCAGTGCCAGGCCCTCGACGCAGGTCGCCTCGTCGGCCAGCCTGCCGTGCAGGGCCATGCTCGCCATCAGGGCAAACGCGGCACGCTTCTCCAGCTCGCCCCGCCGACCCGACCATTGCACGACCTTGCGCCAGGCGTGCGGCGTGCGGTCGAACAGGACGAAGCAGACGGTGTCGACGATCGCCCAGTTGTCGCATTCGCGGCACCAGCGATCCATCTGCGCCGCGGTCACCTGCGCCGGGTCGTCGACGTAGGCCGCCAGCGTGCGCGCCTCGTACATCCCGGTCCCCCACAGCGCCTGCGCCAGTTCGTGGTCGTGGCCGATCGCCTTGGCCACGGCCTGGATGTCCTTCATCGCCACGCCGATCGCGTGGTCGGACGGAATGGCGTAGCGGGCCATGCCATCCAGCGTGGCCTTGCTGGCGCGGCGATGCAGCGCCTGCAGGGCCTGTTCCAGGCGCTGGTCGAGCGTCGCCTCCCGCGCGGCCCCGGCTGCAACCGGTTTGCGCGGACGTGCAGTGGTGGGCTCGACGGACGGTCGCATCGACCCGATCTCCGTCAGGCGGCCTTGAGCTGGTGCAGCAGGATGGAGTTGCCTTCGCTGTCCAGGCACACCGCCATGCGGCACACCGGGCTGTGGATCATGTCGCCACGAAAGGTCACGCCACGCCCCTTGAGGTCGGCCACGAGCTTGTCGAGGTCCTCGACTTCGAAGGCGATCGTCCCGCCCGCCGATTCGCTGGGCTGGTCGGCGATGAAATTGGTCAATGCGAAGCAGCCACCACCGGGCAGGTCGTACTCGACCCAGTACTTGTCGCCCTGGTTGCCCACCGATCCGGCGGTCAGTCCGAGCGCGTTCTCGTAGAACTCGCGGGCACGCGCCACATCGGCGACGGGATACATCGTGTAGGCGACCTTCCTGAGCATGACCGGCTCTCCGTTCTGCGGTGGGGACTGCACACGAAAGCCCGGTCATACGCCCGGTCCTGCCCGGAGTCAATGACGTGAAGCGACATGACTTCGTGATGTCGATTTCACGGTCGCCCAATCGTCGACACAGGAGACTGGCGCTCACCGCGCCCGCCCGCCCACCGCCCCGACAGGAGCCCGACCATGACCCAGCGTTTCCAGCGAATCACCCCGTTCCTCTGGTTCGCCTCGCAGGCCGAAGAGGCCGCCAGGTATTACGCGTCGATCTTCCCCGATTCATCCGTAGGCAAGATCCTGCGCTACGACGAAGCCTCCTCGCAGGGCTCCGGCCAGCCGGTCGGGTCGGTGCTGACCATGGATTTCAAACTCGATGGCTGCGACATGGTCGCCCTCAACGGCGGGCCGCATTTCAAGTTCAACGAGGCCGTCTCGCTGGTCGTCAACTGCAAGTCCCAGGACGAGGTCGAGCATTTCTGGAAGCACCTGACCGAAGGCGGCGATCCGGCCGCGCAGCAGTGCGGATGGCTGAAGGACAAGTACGGCGTGTCCTGGCAGGTCGTGCCCGTGGAGATGCTCGACCTGATCGCCGACCCCGACCCGGTGCGCGCCGGCAAGGCGATGAAGGCGATGATGCAGATGAAGAAGCTGGACGTGAACTCGATGCGCAAGGCGATGGACGCCTAGCGCCGCGCCGCCGGCGCCGCCACGAAGCGCTTGCCGATCGCGGCGACGAACTCGTCGAGATCGGTCGTGCCGGTGTTGCTGAGGATCACCACCGTCAGGTCCGCATCGAGGAAGCGGTACAGCTGGGATTGCGCGCCCATGATCTGTCCGGGCCGCTTGACCACGCGATAGGGCTTGCCGTCCACCTTGGTCGTGAACGACCACAGGCCGTAGCCGTAGTCGTCCAGGCCGGGGGTGAACATCTTCGCCAGCGTCGCCGGCTTGAGCAGGCGACCTGCGAACAGCGCGTCGGAGAACGTGAGCACGTCGTCGGCGGTGGAATACATCGCACCGGCCGCGTACCAGTTCTCCGGATACACGGGCAGGTCGTTGACCAGACGGCCGAGGTCATCGCGCATGAAGTAGGTGTTGGCCAGGCCTTTGACGATGTCGTACTGGCGCAGCATGCCGCTGTCGGCCATGCCGAGCGGTTTGAGGATGCGCTCGTCGAGCACCTCGTCGAAGCGCTTGCCGCGCAGGCGCTCGACGATCTTGCCCAGGATCACGTAGTCGGCGTTGTTGTAGTCGAACACCTTGCCCGGCTCGTGCACCAGGGGTCCGCTGGCGAAGCGCGCCAGCAGCTGGTCGCTGCTCCAGGGGTGCTGGTAGGCCGGGATGCCCTCGGAAATGGCCTGCTCGGCGCTCGTCACCTTGTCCATGTTGTCGATGCCGGAGGTGTGGTTGAGCAGCTGGTGCACGGTCACCCGCTGCGCGGCCGGCCCGGCGTAGTCCGGCAGGTAGGTGGCGATGGTGCGGTCGGGATCCAGCCGCCCTTCCTCGTACAACTGCATCACCAGCGTGGCGGTGAAGAGCTTGGTGATGGACGCGATCCGGTAGCGGGTCTGCCGGGTGTTGGGCACGGCGAACGCCATGTTGGCTTCGCCGAAGCTGTGCGAATAGACCACTTCCCCACGCTGTTCCACCAGCACGGTGCCATTGAACCGGTGCTTGCCGGCGTAGTCGGCAATGAACGCTTCCGGGGCCTGCACCGTGGCCGTGGTCGTGGCCGGCGCCTGCGCTGCGGCCATCGGCGACAGGAACAGGGCGGACAGCAGCACACACAGCGACATCCTCATGGCGGAATCCTTTGGCGGGGCGGGCGTCTTCACCCATCCCCGACAGGGAGACGCGCAACAGGCCGGCGGTTGCAGGCTAGCCGCGCGCCAGCGCCCGCCGCGCGAACAGCACGCACACCACGCCAAACACCATGTGCGCGATCACGCTGGCGATGATCCAGTCCAGGTGTTCGAACGACGGCGACCGCCCGACCCGCGACAGCGGCATCACCACGAAATTCATCACCACGTACAGCACCACGCCGTACGCCGCGCCCAGCGCCACCGGGCTGCGCAGCAGCGCCGGCACGCGCCGCGCCACCAGCGTGTAGATCACCACGAAGGAGGTGGCCATCAGCACGTGCAAGGCCGCCCCCAGCAGGGCCGACTGCATGCCGCCGTCATAGCTGGCCTTGCCAAGTACGCCGACTGCGATGGTCTGGAAAACCTTTTCGATCCCGGCTGCATCCCATGAGAACCAGACGGTGGTGGCGAAGCAGATGTCGCCGATGGCGACGATCAGGCCACCGATCACTACCTGCAGCCATTCGATGGGGCGTTGCACATGCAAGGACATCGTGGAACTCCGGTGCGTGAAGGGTTCGGGGCCGGCCGGTCGCAGGCACCGAATCGTAGGGCCAAACCGGCGCGCCATCACCGCTCCCCGCCGTCCGGCACCATGACTTATGACCTAGACAAAACTGTCTATACAAACCGGTCTAGTTGGTCTACGTTCCTTCCGAGCCACCTCTCCGCCAAGCCGCCCACCTGCCAATGACCCGCAAGCCCGCCAAGCCACCCAAGCCCACCGCCGCCGAACTCGATCTGCTGCGGTCGATCTGGCGCCTGGGCCCGTCCACGGTGAAGGACATCCACCACGAGCGCCTGGCCGAACGCCCCGACCTCACCTACGCCACCGTGCTGCGGCTGATGCAGATCATGCATGGCAAGGGCCTGCTCACCCGCGACGAGAGCCAGCGCTCCCACGTCTATGCCGCCGCCCATGCCCGCGACGCGCTGCAGACCAACCTGCTCAAGGACCTGATCCAGAAAGCCTTCGCCGGCTCCGGCAAGGACCTGGTACTGGCCGCGCTGAGCGACCACGTCAGCGACAAGGAACGCGAGGAGATCAAGCGCTTCCTCAAGGAGAATCCCGATGCCTGATCCGACCGTCCTGGTGCCGCTGCTCGGGCGCGCACTGCTGCACTTCGTCTGGGAAGGCGCATTGATCGGCCTCGTCGCAGCACTGGCGCTGCAGTGGATGCATGCCGCGCGGCCGCAGGCACGCTATGCGGTGGCCTGCGTGGCCTTGCTGGCCTGCGCGCTGGTGCCTGCGATCCATCTGGCGATGATGCTCGCCGCGGTGGAAGCCACCGCGCCGGTGGCCGCCATCGGCGCATCGATGCACCTGGCCGCGGCCGATGCAACCGGTCCGGCCGGACTGTCGGCATGGCCGGGGCGCATCGACGCTGCGATGCCGTGGATCGTGCTGGTCTGGTCGGCCGGTGCCTGCACCCTGTCGCTGCGCATGGCCACCGGCCTGCTGTGGATCCAGCGCCTGCGCAGCCTGCCGCAAAGCGGCGCACATGCCACCTGGCAGGCGCGACTGGACAGCCTCGCCGTGCATTTCGGTCTTCGCACGCCGGTTGCGTTGCGCCTGGTCGACTCGCTCGACTCGCCCGCTTCGGCCGGCTGGCTGCGTCCGGTCGTGCTGCTGCCGTCGGCCTTGCTGACGCGCATGCCGGTCGACCTGATCGAAGCACTGCTGGCACACGAACTGGCGCACATCCGCCGCCACGACTACCTCGTCAACCTGCTACAGGGCGTGATCGAAGCACTGCTGTTCTACCACCCGGTCACCTGGTGGCTGTCGCGCCGCATCCGCATCGAGCGCGAGCACATCGCCGACCAGCTCGCCGCGGAGGTGACCGGCGCGCCGCGTCGCCTTGCCCTCGCCCTGTCCGAGCTGTCCGAACTCTCCCATCTCGACCGTGCGCCCTGCGCACATCCGCACCTTGCCCAAGCCGCCCATGGAGGCCACCTGATGTCCCGCATCGAACAGCTCGTCCGTCCCGGCCGTCGCGCCGCCAGCGGCCGCGTCGCCTTCCCCCTGATCGGCCTCGCCGCCGCGTGCCTGGCCTTCTACGCCCACGCCCAGATCAAGAACGGTGATGCTCCGGCCAAGGCCACCGCTTCGCAACCCGCAGCGGCGACCGCCCCGGCATCAAAGTCCGCGCAAGCTTCCTCCAGTACCGGCCAGACGCTGCGCCTGCGCAGTGGCAGCACCCGCGACGCCTACGCCCTGATCAGCCAGGATCGCGACGGCGTGACCATGTCCGGGTCGACCGACGACCTTCCGCAGATCGAGGCGGCCAGGCACAGCCTGCAGGGCGACTTCGTCTGGTTCCGTCGCGGCGGCAAGTCCTTCGTCATCGTCGATGCGGCGACCGTTGCCAAGGCGAACGAGGCCTGGCGCGACAGCGCCCGACTGGGCAAGCAGATGGAAGTGCTGGGCGACCAGATGGGCGTGCATGGCGACAAGATGAGCGCGCTCGGCGACCAGATGGAGAAGCTGAGCGAGCGCAGCAGCCCGACTCCGGCGATGGATGCGGCGACGCGGAAGATGGAGGTCCTTGCCCAGCAGCAGACCGAGCTCGGCACCCGCCAGGCCAAGCTCGCCGCCGACATGGTCAATGCCAGCGAAGCGGACATGGAAAAGCTGTCGATCAAGATGGACGCCCTATCGGACCAGCAGGATGCATTGGCGCAGCAGATGGAAGACCAGTCGAAGGTGATGGATGCCGAGTCCCGGCGCCTGGACGCCAATGCCGGACCGATGGAAGCCCTGAGCCGCCAGATGGAAGAAGCCAGCAAGCCGATGGAAGCGTTGAGTGCACAGATGGAAGTGCTCGGCGCCCAGCACGAAAAGGTCGCTGCCAAGGCCGAAGCCGAAACTCGCAAGCTCATCAGTGACGCTATCGCCAAGGGCCTGGCCCTGCCGGCGCCCGCGTACAGCGCGCAGTAACCGCACCCGCCCCGGCCGGGCATCGACGATGCCCGGCCCTGGCCCGTAATGACGCGGGACATAACGCAACGGCATGAGCAAAACAGCCGCTGCAGCCGCCCCGCACTGTCCCCTCCCCGCCCCTGCCTGCGTTGGTTAGCCATAGCAGGCCGGGTGCAAGCAAGTCGTCTTGTGCCCGCGCCACTTCGCACAAGGGGCTTCAAATTGATCTTCGATTACCGGAAGGCTTCGTCGCCCGCCGACGTGGAGGCGGATATCTGCATCGTTGGCGCCGGTGCTGCCGGTCTCGCCATTGCCTGGGCATTCCTGGGCACGCGCGTCACCGTGTGCGTGGTCGAAGGTGGCGGGCTGGATGCCGATGAGCGCAACCAGGCGCTGTTCGAAGGCTCGTCCGTTGGCGTACCCGAGTTCGACCCCGGCGCCTCGCGCCTGCGCGCCTTCGGCGGCACCTGCAACCTGTGGGGTCGCGGCTGCATACCGCTGGCAAACCTGGAAGCGCGCGACTGGGTCCCGCACAGCGGCTGGCCGATCGGCTTTGCCGATCTGGAGCCGCACTACCTCAAGGCCCGCACGTTCTGTGGCCTGGAGTCGCACGACTTCACCGAGGACAGCTTCCTGACGCCGTCGTCGCGGCAGACGCTGGCCTTCGATGCCGATGCCCTGGTGCACAAGACCTTCGCCAGCAGCCCGATGATCTTCGGCGAGGCCTATCGCGCAGAATTCGAACGCGCCCAGAACATCACCGTGCTGCTCCACGCCAACCTGCTCGAACTCGAAGCATTGCCGTCGGGCGCAGCGGTCCGTCAGGCGCGTATCGGCACGCTCGACGGCCACCGCGGCGTGGTCCGCGCCCGCCACTTCGTGCTGGCCTGCGGCGGCATCGAGAACGCGCGCCTGCTGCTGTCGTCCAATTCGGTGATGCCCGCCGGCCTGGGCAATGACCACGATCTGGTCGGCCGCTATTTCATGGACCACCCCAGCGGCAAGCTCGGCGCGCTCTACACCCGCGATCCGGAGGCGGTGATCCGCCCCTACGACCGCAACGTCCCCAAGGGCAAACCGCAGGCCCATCCCGAGATCTGCCTGTCCGACGAAGCCCAGCGCGAGCACCGCATCCTCAGCGGCCGGGTCCGTCCGTATGCCTTCGAGGAACCGGTGCCAGAGGGCCTGCAGGCGCTGCGCGATCTGCGCGCGATCATGCGTGCGCGCCGCCGCCACGAAAACTGGGCGATCAAGGCGCGCGTGTGCGGCCGCAAGAACGGCGAACCCGATTACATCGCCAAGTCGCGTCCGTCCGACGACGACATCGCCTCGTTGACGCTGCGCGCGGGACTGGGCGCGGCCGACATCGCCAAGGCCTTCGGCCGCAAGCTCACGCGCAAGCCGACGGTGAAGACCGAGCGCGTCGACCTGGTCGGTTACTTCGAGCAGGTGCCCAACCGCGACAGCCGGATCACCCTGGGTGAAGAGCGCGATGCCCTCGGACTGCGCAAGGTCAGCGTCGACTGGCGCCTGACCGAACTCGATCGCCATACCTATCGCACGGCCGCCCGCCTGTTCGGCGATGAACTTGCGCGGGTGAGCAACGGCGAGTTCCGCCCCGAACCGTGGCTGGATGAAGAACACGGCGTGCCGCAGGTGTTCGGCACCTCGCACCACATGGGCACCACGCGCATGGCCGATGCGCCCGAACTGGGCGTGGTCGACCGCAACTGCCAGGTGCACGGCATCGGCAACCTGCATATCGCCGGCAGCTCGGTGTTCCCGACAGGCAGCTGGGCGTTCCCGACCTTCACCATCATCGCGCTGAGCCTGCGCCTGGCCGAACAGTTGCGAGTCCGCCTGGAGCAGGCCGCGCCGCTGCTGGGTTGATTCGCCAGGTTCTTGTCGCAGTTCTGGCGCCGGTGTTAGCGTCGTGTCCGAAGGTGGGCAACCACGCGACGAACCAGACAGCACGCCGGTGGATCTCCTGCTGACCCAGGCACACGATGCCGAACTGGTGGCCACGGCCCGCCTGCTGTTCCGCGAATATGCCGTGGCGACACCACGCACATTCCCGGCACGCGCTTCTACTCGCTCGATCTTGGCGGCGCCTGACGATCACCACCCACCACTGCAGGGACGCTCATTGATGGCGATGACACGCAAGGATGACCTCGTATACGCGGGCATGGTTCGCGCGCCGCAGGCCCCCTGCTTCTGGCGGATTTGCGGCGGCCCTGGGGTTCACCCTCGCCGGATTCCTGCTCAACCAGCTCATTGCCTGCAACACCGTCATCTGGTGCGGGCCGCTGTCGCTGCCGGTCCGCTGACCCACCTGTCGCGCTGTCGCGGGTTCACGCCACCCTACGAATTGCCCGCCACAATCGCCGCACCCTTGCGGAGACACCACCATGAACAACCCGGTTGGCTGGTTCGAGATCTACGTGCAGGACATGCCCCGCGCACGCGCGTTCTACGAGGCGGTACTGGCGAGAAAACTGGAACGGCTGGAAAGCCCCGGCATCGAAATGTGGGCATTCACCATGGAACCCGACCAGCCGGGCGCGGGCGGATCACTGGTGCGCATGGAAGGCGTTCCGTCCGGCGGCAACAGCACGCTGGTGTACTTCATCAGTGAAGACTGCGCGGTCGAAGCCGCGCGCGTGGTCGCTGCCGGCGGCAAGATCTTCAAGGAGAAGTTCTCGATCGGCGAGTACGGCTTCATCGCCCTGGCCTTCGACACCGACGGCAACATGTTCGGCCTGCACTCGATGAAGTGAGGCGGAGAAGCGAGGCGGAGAAGCGAGGCGCCGACGGGCGACCTCAGCGCAGCTGGCTGTCCTTGCTGCCGCGGCGGTTGTAGCCACTGTGAGCGGACTGTTCCTCGTCGTGCGCTTGCTGGCAGTCGACGCACAGGCGCACGCCCGGGACGGCCTTGCGCCGCGCCTCCGGTATCTCCTTCCCGCACTCCTCGCAGTGCGTCAGGCCCGGTCCCTGCGGAAGCTGGCTGCGCGCACGCTGGATCGCGTCCTTGATGGTCGCGTCGATCTGGTCCTGAACGGCTCCGTCGCCTGCCCAACCAGTGGCCATGGGATCGTCTCCTGTGGATCGAGGGAGGGGAGCATAGCGCCGGCGGCCTGAATTTTTGGAAACGGCCGCGGAGGCCCCGCTGCGGAGAGCCCATGACGATCGACGATATCGACCTGCTGTCCACGCGGCTGCTCGGCGGCGCGCCCTGCCTGCCGACGGTAACCGACGCGGTGGTCCGCGACAGCGCGATCCACGGTCGCGGCCTGTACTCAACCCGCACGCGTGGCGCCGGCGAAGTGCTGTGCGTGCTCGACGGCCAGGTCGTGGACGTGGCGGCATTCCCCGGCATCGTCGATGCACTGGAATGGAATGCACTCGGTCCGTCCCGGCTGTTGGTGCGCGGCATCCGCACCAGCTATGGCTACATCAACCATAGCGCCACGCCCAATGTCGCCATCGACGCCGACGGGCGAACGATGCGTACCTGCGAGGCGGTGGCGGCCGGGGGCGAGTTCACCATGGACTACCTGGCACAGCCGGTGCCGGCGGGGTACCGCGACAGTGACGAGGGGCGCCGGCTGCGGTGAGGGCGCCGGCTGCGGTGAGGGCGCCGGCTGCGGTGAGTGTTCCGCCCCCCGCCAATGTGCCCAATCGAGCATGACGTTGTGCACTCACGCCAACCCGCCACGGCAGGACTAAACTGGCCCCAGCCCATCTGGCGCCAACCGGCGCGAAGGGTCCGGCCATGTTCACCTGGGTCATTGCCGCGACGCTGGCCCTTGCCACGCCAGCCCCCACCGCTGCCGACGCAACGCCGCCGGCACAGATCATGGCGCTGCCCGCGGAACTGCAATCGCGCTACCAGGACGAGGTCCTGAACGGCCATCCCTCCCAGCACGCGCGACTGGAACGCACCGTCGATTTCATGTTCGGCGAGCAAGGCCTGGGCATGACCTACAAGGAAGACGCGACCGCGACCGTCTCCCAGGCCTATGCCACGCGCGAAGCCAACTGCCTGACCTTCACCCTGCTGTTCCTGGCACTGGCGCGCGAGGCCGGCCTCGATGCGACGCCGCAGGAGATCGAGCAGACCCTGGCCTGGCACCAGGAGGAAGGCACGCTCTATCGCAGCAACCACATCAATGCCAGCGTGCGCATCGGCGGACGCATGTACAGCGTCGACGTGGCCCGCGATGCCGTCATCGCCCGCCATCCGCCGCAGCCGATCACGCAGGCACGACTGATCGCGCACTTCTACAACAACCTGGGCATCGCGGCACTGGAGCGGTTGGACCTGGTGCAGGCGCAGCGCGACCTCGCCCTGGCGACCGAGCTCGATCCCGGCTACGCCAACCACTGGAGCAACGCCGGCGTCATCGCCGTGCGCAGTGGCAATTCACAGGCCGCCGAGCGCGCCTACGACCAGGCGCTGACGCTGGATCCGGACAACACCAACGCCTTGTTCAACATGGCCGGCCTGGCGCACCGCCATGGCGACGCCCAGCGTGAGGCCGACTATCGCCGCCGCCTGGCGCGCCTGCAGCAGAAAGACCCGTTCCACCACTTCCTGCTGGCCGTGAACCACGAGCGGGCCGGCGAGTATCCGCTGGCGATCCGCCATTACCGGCAGGCGATCCGCCTGTACGGCGACGAGCACCGCTTCTACTCGGCGCTGGCACGCGCCTACCTCGGGGCCGGCGACACCAAGCGTGCCGCCAAGGCCCTGGTCCGTGCCCAGGCGCTGAGCGACGGCGACACCCGTGCCGCCTACCGGGCCAAGCTCGACAGCCTGCAGCCGTAGCCATCGCGGCCCCGAACGTGGCCCCGATCGCGCGTCCCCTTCTGCGCAGCGAATGCGTTTGACTGATCTAACGGGGCTCACTGGGGAAGGCAATGGCGCACGATCTGACCTGGGTGGCGAACAAGCTGCGCCGCATCGCCATGGAAAGCGCTGAGCTGCCCGGCCTGCGTGCCCTGGCCAAGCCCCTGTACCGGCGGATGTTCAGCCGCCCCTACCGCAACGGCAACGCCTACTACGGCGTGTTCGACTCGCGCGCACAGGCGCTGGCCGCGGCACCGGCGCTGCCGACGACCTACGACCAGCCATCGGCCGGCAGCATGTACCTCGACCGCCACGAGTGCATCCGCGTCAGCGACTATCCGGTGGTGCACTGGCTGTCGCGCCTGCTGTCCGAAGGGCGGCACCGCGTCTTCGACCTCGGCGGCCATATCGGTGTCAGCTACTACGGCTTCCGCCGCTACCTGACCTACCCGCAAACGCTGCAGTGGTGCGTGCACGACGTGCCGGCCGTCGTCGACGCCGGCCGCGCCTGGGCCGAACAGTACGACCCCGACGGCCTGCTTCGTTTCGCCGACATGCCCGATGCCGCCAACGGCCACGACGTGCTGATCAGCAGCGGCGCCCTGCAGTACCTCGACTACACCCTGCCCGAGCTGCTCGGCCGCCTGGAAGACCCGCCGCCGCATGTGCTGGTGAACCTGACCCCGGTCCATCCCAAGCACGGTTACGTCACCCTGCAGAACATCGGCAAGGCAGTGCTGCCGTACCGGGTGATGGCCAAGCCGGAGCTGGTCGATGCGATGGCGGCGCTGGGCTATGTGGTCGCCGACCAGTGGCAGTCGCAGGAGCGCCACCTGAAGGTGCCGTTCGAACCCAAGTACACGCTCGACCACTACTGCGGGTTCTATTTCAAGCGAGCGTAGTCGCCAGGGGCAGCGATCCCGGCTTCCCTCTACCCGGCTGGCAGACCCAGCGAACAGATGGCGCGCGCAAAGCGCGCCCGGCCCATGCCCGGCACAGTGTCGATTTCCGGCGCGCTCGTTCGTCGCACAATCAGACCCTGCCCATGGAGCCTGACCGATGCCCCTCCAGCTTTTCGCCCATCCGTTCTCTTCGTACTGCCAGAAGGTCCTCACGGCCCTCTACGAAAACGCAACGCCGTTCGAGTTCCGCATGCTCGACGACCCCGACGGCCCGGCGATGCGCGAACTCACCGAACTGTGGCCGATGCGCCGCTTCCCGGTGCTGGTCGACGACGGCCGCGCCGTCATCGAAGCCAGCTGCATCATCGAATACCTGGCGCTCTACCACCCCGGCCCGGTCCAGCTGGTTCCCGACGATCCCCGCGCCGCTCTCGAAGTGCGCCTGATGGACCGCTTCTTCGACAACTACATCTCCACGCCACAGCAGAAGATGGTTTTCGACGCGATCCGCGCGCCGCAGGATCGCGATCCGTATGGCGTTGCAGAAGCACGCGCCATGCTCGAAACCTCCTACGCCTGGCTGGAAAAGAAGCTGCAGGGCCGGCAATGGGCGGCAGGCGACGATTTCAGCCTGGCCGACTGCGCTGCGGCGCCGTTCCTTTTCTATGCCGACTGGACCCACGCGATCGGCGCAGAATTCGCCACCGTGCATGCATACCGTCGCCGACTGCTCGCGCGCCCGTCCTTCGCACGCGCCGTGGACGAGGCGCGTCCGTATCGATCGTTCTTTCCGCTGGGGGCGCCGGACCGCGACTGACCGCTACTGATCGAGACTGATCGCGCGCTGGCGACTGCGGGACCGTGCTGCGATGATCCGCGACATTCGCCAACTCCAGGGACAGGCATGGTCGTCATCGCAACTGCAGTCGCCATCGTGCTCGTGGCCGGACCGGCCCTGCTCGCCCTCACCGGCCTGGTCCGGTCGCAGGGCACGCAGGCCGGGCCCGTGCCCGTGCCCAACGTGCCCACCCTGCCTGCCTGGGACAAGGCCCTGACCCTCAGCTCGGCGCTGCTTTACACCCTGGCCTTCAACCTGACGTTCTTCATCCAGGAACTGTTCCTGGTGCTGCCCAAGGCGCTGACACCGGGCCTGCGCCCGACGCTGTTCCACAACAACCACAAGTGGGACGGTGAGCACGCGCTGGCCAGCCTGTTCCAGGGCACCGGTGCGCTGGCGACGGTGATCGCCGCGCTGGCCTGCATCGCCCTGCTGCGTCGCGCGCGTGGCACGCAGGTGCGCCTGTTCCTGATCTGGATGGCCTGCTGCGGGCTTTTCATGGCGTTGCCGCAGGTCGTCATCGGTGCGCTCAGTTCCGGCAGCGATGTCGGCATGGCGATGGACTATCTGCAACTTGGCACGACGGCGAAGACCGTTGCCGCGCTCGCCGCACTCGCCGTGATGCCACTGGCGGCGACGTCGCTCGCGCGGGCGATGCTCGCCATCGCCGACGACCCGGCGCGGATCGCCACGCCGCGGGCACGCACGCGCTTCATGTGGCAGGTGGAGACGCTGCCGGCGATCGTGGGCACGGTGCTGGTGATTCCGTTCCGCGTGCCGCGCGAAGCCCTCGAGGTCGTGCTGCTGCCGGTGCTGGTGGCCTGGGCGTGCGTGGCGTGGATGCAGGCCGGCGCATGGCGACTGCGCGATGTCGACGCCCGCGGAACAGGCGCGGGTTCATCGCGGTACCTGTTGCTGGCCGTGGTCACGCTGCTGCTTGCTTTCCAGCTGTTGCTGCGGCCCGGCATCGAGTTCTTCTGAAGTCCGGTCAGTCCGGCCGCAGCGTGCGTTCCTCCCTGACGACGACGGTGCCGTCGGGCGCGACATCGCGGTACACCACTCTTTCCTCCGCCCGCGGCAATTGCCTGTACTGCGCGAGCAGGTCGACGTTCTGCTGCTCGATCACCTCCAGGCTGCGCGCGATGCGGCGCAGCAGCCCCTTGATGCCGAACACCGCGAACGGCACCAGGATCCACAGCACCGACAGGATCAGGGCGAATATGAACACGCACATCCACAGGAACGCATTGGCCGAGTAGGCGGCATTGGCAACGGCACTGGGCTCCATCGGCACACTCCCAAATCCGGGTGAACACCCAGTCTTGAAAGGCCGGCGTGATCCCTGCGTGCACTGCATGAACGGTCCCCGGCGACGGGTGTGAACCCGGCCCGGCGGGTTAGTCCCTACACTACGCACCCCGTCCCGTCTGGCAGTCCCGTGTCCGAACCCGTCCGTCTATCCCGCCGCGTCGCAGAACTGGTCGGCTGCTCCCGCGCCGACGCCGAGAGCTACATCGAGGGCGGCTGGGTCCTGGTCAACGGCGTGGCGGTCGAATCGCCGCAGCACATGGTGTCGGACGAACGCGTCGAGCTGGACCCGGATGCCGTGCTGGAGGCGCCGCAGCCGGCCACGATCCTGTTCCACAAGCCGGTTGGCATCGACGCGATCAGCGGCCGCACCGAGGCCGCAGGCCTGGTCAGGCCCGAGACCCGCTGGGCGGACGATCCCAGCGGAGTGTGCCTGCTGCAGCGGCACTTCGTCCGGCTGACGCCGCTGGTGGAACTCGATCGCGACGCCAGCGGACTGATGGTGCTGACCCAGGACGGCCGCGTCTGGCGCCGCCTGAGCGAGGACGCCGATCAGATCGAACACGAATACGTCGTCGAGATTTCCGGCGAGATGGCGCCGTACGGACTGCATCGCCTCAACAACGGCGGCCTGCGTTACCAGGGCCGCGAGCTGGCGCCGTGCAAGGTGAGCTGGCAGAACGAGATCCGCCTGCGCTTCGCCATCAAGGCCGTGCGCCCCGGGCAACTTCAGGACATGTGCGCGCAGGTGGGGCTGGACGTCGTGGCGATCCGCCGCCTGCGGATCGGCAAGATTCCGCTGGCGAAGATGCCGGTGGGGACGTGGCGCTATCTGCCGGCGGGCGAGCGGTTCTAGGCGCCGGGCCCTAGGCGCCCACCAATAGACTCAGCCGCCGCGCACGCGCAGCGTCAACCCCTTCAGGAAGTTGCGCAGCATCTGGTCGCCGCACAGGCGGAAGTTCTTGTGCGAGCTCTGCCGGAACAGCGCCGTCAGCTCCGGCTTTGACACCGGGAATCCGGCCGCGGCGAACGTCTCGTGCATGTCGGTGTCCTTCATCTCGAAGGCCACGCGAAGCTTCTTCAGCACCACGTTGTTGGTCACCCGTTTCTCGACCGGGCGCGGCGGCAAGCTCTCGTCACGACCGCGCAGATGGATCACCAGGCCATCGAGGAAATGGGCGAGCACGCGGCTGCTGCACTCCACGTACTCCGGATCGTCCTCGCGGCGCAGGAACGCCAGCACGTCGGCCTTCTCGATCGGGAAATCCGGATCGGCCAGCTTGGTGATCTCCACGACCTTGATGTCGCTCAGGTCGAGCATGTAGCGGATGCTGCGCAGTACGTCGTTGTTGATCATTCTCGTGCCCTCAGTCGGCCAGCGCCGCTGCTTCGCGGCCCTGCTGGCGGATCAGCGCCTCGTCACGGGCCTCGTTGATCGCGTCGCGGACGCTGTCGAGGTCGACGCGGCGCTCGTCATGCTTGAACTTGCCAGTGAGCTCGGTGTCGGTCTGCAGGTCACCGGCCTCGAACAGCGCCCACATTTCCTCGCCGTACCAGGTGTCGAACAGTTCCGGCGCCCAGCGCCCCAGGTAGGCGGTGAGGTTGTTGACGTCGCGCAGCAGCATCTGCCGGGCGGCATTGTTGCCCGCGGCGCTGACCACCTGCGGGAAGTCGATCACCACCGGACCGTCCGGGCCGACCAGGACGTTGTAGGGCGACAGATCGCCGTGGATCAGGCCGCAGCACAGCATCAACACGACCTGGCGTACCAGGATCGCGTGGAATTCGCGCGCCTGCTCCGGGCCCAGTTCGACCTCGCCCAGGCGCGGTGCCGAGAAGCCTTCGGCATCGGTGACCAGCTCCATCACCAGCACGCCATGGAAGTAGCCGTGCGGCTCGGGCACGCGCACGCCGGCCTCGCGCAGCTGGTACAGCGCGTCGACTTCGGTGTTCTTCCAGGCCGTTTCCTGCTGCTTGCGGCCGTACTTGCTGGCCTTGCCGATCGCGCGCGCCTCGCGGCTGCCACGGACCTTGCGCCCTTCCTGGTACTGCACGCGCTGCTGGAAGCTGCGCTGCGCCATGTCCTTGTAGACCTTCGCGCAGCGGACGTCGTCGCCACTGCGGACCACGAACACCGCCGCTTCCTTGCCGCTCTTGAGCGGACGCAGAACCTCGTCGATGACGCCGTCGTCAATCAGCGCCTGCAGCGCGGTAGGGGTCTTCATGGAATCCGGAAAGTGGCCGCAAGGCGGGCGGCGGCGCGAATGGGGCGGCATTCTCGCATGGCCGGCCGCCCAGGACCCGCTCCAGGGCCATCTGCGCCCTGGCGCGTTCATTCATGCCGGTGCCCCGGGGCACCGCCCGGGCGCGCGGCCCGCGGCTGTACCGCGCCAGCAATGGCTCCGGACCCCGTCCCGGGGTCCTATTCCGGCAACATCTCGCCGGAGCCGCCGAGGTCGGCGGGGAAGTCCTTCAGCTTCGGCAGCCCGTCCTTCATCCGCAGCACGGTCTCGGCGTAGTTCACGTGCACGGCCGGTGCGAAGGCCAGGGACGGGAGGGTCGCGGCGTAGACGTCGGTCAGGTCGAACGGCGGGTGGTGGGTCATCAGGTGGCCGCCGCAACGGCTGCAGAACTGGCGGTCGCTGGCCGGCGTCTTGGCGTAGTGGCCGATCAGCTCGGCGCCGCGGGTGACTTTGACGTTGGCCGGTTTCCACAGGGTGAAGGCGTTGACCGGGCCCGCCGACCAGCTGCGGCAGGACGCGCAATGGCAGTAGCCCATCGCCTCCGGCGCCCCGCTCACCTCGATGCCGACGGCACCGCAAAAGCAGCTGCCGCTGTATGTGTCGCTCATTTCGCCTCCGGCCGGTGCCCGCACACCCTCGCCAACGCGGTGCACGGGCCGGCGCGGACAGGGGGCCGCTACTTCTTGCCGCCGCCCTGCCCGCACGCCGCAGCGGCCGGCGCTGCGACCACCGGCGTTGCCGCCTTCGCTTTCGCCTCGGCTTCCGTGATCGCAGGCGTGGTGCCCAGGTGCTGCTGCAGGAAGCCGGCGATGCTCGTCCAGCCAAGATCGGCTTCGGCCGCGTCGGAGAAGCCGTGCCCCATGTCGGGCAGCGCGAGCAGCACCGGCGGCTGGCCCTGCAGGTTGAGCATGCGCACCAGGCGCCGGGTGTGCTCGAAGTCGACGCGGACGTCTTCGCGCCCGTGCACCAGCATCACCGGCAGCTTCAGCGAGTCGACGTGGTACAGCGGCGAGGTGGCCTGCATCTCGGCCATGTCCGTGCGCGGGTCGCCCATGACGCGCTCCATCAGCGGCCGCACCTGTGCCGAACGCGCAGCGTCGCTGGCGGTGAAGAACAGCGTGCGATCGCTCAGGCCCGACAGCGACACCGCGCAGCGGAAGCGGCCCGGCCAGCGCACCGCCGACACCAGCGCCGAGTAGCCGCCGTAGCTGGCGCCCAGCGTGCACATTCGCGATTCGTCGAGCGGATACGCGGCCAGCGCGGACCGCACCGCGGCATCGATGTCGTCTTCGATCAGACGGCCGTAGTTGCGGTGGCCGGCCTCGCGGAAGGCCTTGCCGTAACCGTCCGAGCCACGGTAGTTCACCTGCAGCACGGCATAGCCCTGCGCGGCAAGGAACTGCACGTCGCGATCGAAGGTGAGCCGGTCGCTGACGCCGATCGGGCCGCCGTGCGGAAACACCACCAGCGGGCGCTTGTCGGTACCGGGCGGCAACGTCAGGAACGCTTCGATCGACAGGCCGTCGCTGCTCTTGACGTTCATCACGTAGGCCGGCGAGAACTTCATGTCGGACAACCACGGCGCAACGGCCTCCAGCAGCGCGGCCTGCTTGCGCACCATGTCCAGGTGATAGAGCTCCGGCGGATGGTCGCTGGCGCTCACCCACAGGATCAGCTGCTTGTCGTCGCGGCTGCGGTCGAGCACCGCGACCATGCGCCCGGGAAACGCAGCCTGCAGGGTCCGGTCGAGGTTGCGGTTGGTTTCGTCGAAGTACTCGGTGACCAGCCGGCCGGACTGGTAATAGCGCGCGGCCACGGGCTCGCGACGCTCGTTGAAGACCACGCCCGACAGGTCAACGCCGGGCTTGCTGAACACCGTGCGCGAAACCTTTCGGCTGACCGGGTCGAACGCAACCAGATCGCGCTGGCCACGGTCGTCATCGGTATAGCCATAGATGGTGTTGCCATCGTAGGACAGGCCGACCGGGCGGAAGCCGCCTTCGCCCTCCCAGCGAAGCACTTCCTCGTAGACGCCATCGCGTCCGTACACCAGCGCGGCAACCTCGTCGCGAACCACCACCGCCGCGCGCAGCTGCCCGCGCCCGTCGGTATACCAGGACACGTCCTTGGTGACGCCGACGTTGAGGCGGTCGCGGCTCTTTGCGGTCTGGAAGCCCGAGATCTCCCGGTTGCCCACCAGCTCGACCCGGTGCACGACCAGGTCACCGCGGCTGTCGAAGCCTTCGAACAGGATATGGTTGGTCACGTCCGGCAGCAGGTCGACGATGCGGCCGGTGCCGGAGATCGGCAGGCGCGTGATGCTGCGCTTGCCGTTGTTGGCAGCGCCGATGCGGAACAAGGTATAGGACTTGTCGTCATCGCCGGTTGCAGCGATGAGTGTGCGGCTGTCCTTCCACATCAGCTCGTCGGCGGAATAGGCTGACGTCACCAGGCGCTGGACGTCGCCTGTGACCAGGTCGATCAGGTCGACGCCCCAGTTGCCGTTGTTGTCGAGCACGGTCTCGGCCATCAGGTCGCCGGCGCCGTTGATGGCCACGGCCTCGATGCGGTCGGGCCGCCACATCACCTTGGCTGGCAGCGGAACCGCGATGGGTTCTGGCGCCTCGCGACCGTCGTTGAGCCTGGCGGCCGGCGTCGTGTTCGATGCACGCGCCTTGCGATAGAACGCCGGGAAAGGATCCGGGTACCGGCCGGTGTATTCGAACGGCACGGCCGGGTACACCTTCGGATGCGCGGTCTCGAGCCAGTCGATCACCGGCAGCGAACGGTTGGCGGCATGGAACCGCATCGACGTCCAGCTGGTCGGGCGCAGGATCAGGTCGCCGGGATAGACGATCTTTCCGGCCGTGACCTTGAAGCGGTAATCCTCGGACGTCAGCGTGTAGCGCAGGCGGCCCCGCAAGGTGGTCATGTCGACTTCCGACCAGCGGTACTCGCCGGCCTTGGCCGCATACAGGCCGACGTTGCGGCCCTCGTTGAGGTTGTTGATCACCTGCGCGGTGCGGTCGGTATCGGCCACGCGCACGGCGGAGATGATCGCGACGCTGGCGTCAACCGACAGCACCACCAGGCCTTCGTCCGGCGCCAGCTTGGGATCCTTGCCGGGATCGATCCTGCGCATGGCGGCGGCGCAGTCCAGCGCCAGCAGCGACAGTGCAAGGGCGAGCAGCACCCACCATTTCCGCATCAGCCCGCCGCGGTTCCCGCTGCACATGCTCTGCTGCATGCGACATCCCCTGTTGTTGTCATTGCTCCGGACCCGGGGGCCCGTCCCCTGCTCGCTCACGGTGCCCCTGCAGGCATCTCGTCCCTGCCAGGCGCGGCACCGCCGCGCACCGCCAGATCCGCCCTGCCGCCGACGTGCAGCACATACTCGAAGTTCTGCACCATCTTTCCGTAGCCTTCGTCGTCGCTGGCGTAGTTGGCGCCGATCGTGAGCGTGTGGCGGCCGGTCGGCAGCGGCTTGATCAACAGCCAGTACCCATCGGCGGCGGTCAGGCCCGTCTTGTCGTTGCCCGGTTGCAGCGGGAAGCAGCCGTCGCTGCGCACCCGGTAGTGCGTGACGTCGGTGACGCGAACGCCGTCGATCAACGCGACGGCGCTGCCGAGGCGCTCGTTGTTCACCGCCGCGGCCCCCTGCAGCACCACGCACGGCAACGGCAGGTCCTCATCGAAACTGCTGTGGCGCATGTTGATGATCGGCACCAGCAGGTAGCGACCGGCCGGCACGACGCATTCGCGGTGCGCGTTGAACTTGCCATTGGTGCCGGCCAGGAACCAGACCGGGCCTTCCTGCCCGATCTCGCAATAGCGACCGTCTGGATCCAGGAACGGGGCCACCGGCACGTACTCGGCCCATTGCCACCAGCGCGCGGTCAGCTGGCCGAACGTCTCGTCGCCGACCTTGCCGTCAGGCGCCAGCAGCAGCTGGTCGGCCGAGGTCAATGCCCCCCGCCGTGGCGCGCTGTCGCCATTGGCCATCGCGATTGATGCCGCAACAGTGGCGGTGGCGAACGCCAGCCCCGCAATCCATGCCAGCCGTCTTCCGATCAAATGCATTCCGTGGTTCCTGTGTGCCGGTGCCGCTCTACTTGCCCGTCTTGGGCGCGCCGTCGCGGCGCAAACGCGACTTCAGTTCCGCCAGGTCGTGCCGGTGGTCGTCCGTGGTGGCCACCGCTTCGAAGCGCTTGATTGCCTCCGATGCCGCCGGGTCGTCGACCATGACGAGTGCCCACGCGCGAACCTGCCAGGCGTCGCCCGACTGCGGGAATTCGTCCACCAATCCAAGCGAGCAGCTCTGCGCCTCTTGCTGGATCTGCGGAACGAAATAGGTCTGGCAATGGCGCAGCAAGGCACGCTGGCGCCAGTCCCCGCTCATCGCCCGCTTGTAGTACGGCCTGGCTTCCTTCTGTCCGATCTCGCGTTCGGTCGTCAGTCCGAGCAGGTAGTTGAACTTGGGATTGTCCGGCTCCAGCGCGACCGCTTCGAGCATGTCCGCGCGTGCCCAGGCGTAATCGTGCAGGTAGTCGTAAAGCACGGCCGCGCGTGCATACCGGTAGTCCGCGTCGCTCGGCTGGAAGCGCGTGGCCTGCGAGTAAAAGACCACCGCCTGCCACGGATCGCCCTTGTTCCAGTAGCCGGCCCCGGCCATCGAGGTCAGGCCTGCGCTGGGGCCCATGCGCGCGGCTGCGGCCAGCTCGTCGACCACGCTGCCGTAATTGTCGGCCATCGAGGGACGATCACCGGCACCTTCGCCGAGCAGCGCGCCGAGGATGGGATTGCGGTCGGTACGTGCAGCCGCATAGGCCACGGCACTGCGCAGCGCGTCTTCCGAACCGCCCCAGCGCGGCTCGGCCGAGGTGATCCATTCCCAGGCCAGGTAATAGGAGTCCGGATCGACCTTCATGCAGTGCGCGCGTGCGTACTGCTCGAGCTGGCTGGAACTGCTGCGGCCGATGCCGTTGAGCTTGTAGCAGGCCACGCTCAAGCGCGGCTCGATCTCCAGCGCCTTCACGTACAGCGGCACGGCCTGGGCGAAGAACTCGCCCATGCGCTGGACCTTGTCCTTCGACGTCTTGCCGATGTAGGCCCCGCCACGCGCGTTCCAGCCCGAGGTGCCCAGGTGTATGCCGGCGGCGGTGAGGGCGAAGGCGCTCTTGGGTGCCAGCTTCAACCAGCGCTGCGAGACCTCGCCGGCGCGGGCGCTGCCATCGAACACGTTCAACGAAATGAAGATCTGCTCGCGCTGCGACTGGTCGTTGTAATGGCCATCGAGCAACGCCGCAAAGCCGCGTTCCAGCTCCGCGACGCCTTCGGGCGTGGCAAGCAAGCTGTCGATCTCGTCGAGCGACCAGGCCGGCGCACGCAGGATCGTGCAGCGCCCCTGCGCGGCGCCGGGCCGCCACAGATTGCCTGGCAAGTCCGGATACGCCTTGCAGCGCGCTTCATCGTTGTCGATGGCGTCGGCCTTGCGGGCGTCAGCCATGTATTGCGCCAGTTCCGGCGGCGGCTTCGTTGGCGCCGGATTGGCCGCGTGAACCGGGACGGTGGCAACCAGGACCGCGCTCCCAAGCGCGATCCCTGCGAAAGCAGTACGAATCCGTGTCATGTGTTCCCCCTGGTGACAACGCTAGCGCACCTGACGGGGGATGTCAGCCGGGCCGTGCACAGTTTCGACGCCCCTCCACCGGGGCGTGTCGGTCGCTCAGCCCGCCGGATGCGCCAGTGCGTAGTCGATCGCCGCGCACACCGCGGCCGCCTGCGCGGCATTGCACTGCTCGGGCGTGGCACGCGGGCTGTCCGGGTAGACCTCGGTGGTGGTCTTGTAGCGCGCGTTGGTGATGCCCGCGCACAGGCCGAGCTTGCGCAGCGCGTACTCGATGACGCCGTGCGCGACCACGGTGGAACCGATGATCTCGCCCTTGTCGTCGGCCGGGGCGATATGCGTGACCTTCTCCACCGCCGCGATCACCGCCTGCTGGAACCCCGGCTGCGGGTCCTCGCTGTCGTCGACCAGGTAGAAGCCATCCGGGATCTCGCCCGGCTCGAACGGCTTGCCGTCGCGCGCCGCCAGGGCCGGACGGAATTCGGACTCGTCGCTGTCGGTGGTTTCGTGCAGGTCGATATGCACCAGCACGCTGTCGCGCACCGGGGCCACCAGCTGCATCAGCGCGGCCGATTCATGGGCCGGGCTGTCGTCGCGGAACGAGCGGTTCGGATCGATCGCGTTGGCGTTCCAGCGGTGGATGCGCTCGTAGGCCCAGGGGCTGATGCACGGCGCGACCAGCAGATTGACCTTGCCCGCGTAACCGGCGGCATGCAGATCGACGAACTCCAGTGCACCGTGCACGCCGCTGGTCTCGTAGCCGTGGACGCCACCGGTGACCAGCGCCGTCGGCAGCGCCTCGTTCCAGTCTCGGCTGCGGATGGCCAGCAGCGGGTAGCTGTCGGCGCCGTAGTTCAGCTCGCCGTATTGCACCACGTCGAAGCGCGAGCCCAGGCCCTCGATCTTGCCGCGCACTTCAGCGTCGAAGCTGCGATGGCGCACCTGTCGCGACAGCCATTCACCCTGCTCCGCCTCGCCCCAGGGTTGCCCGGGAATGCCGATGGGATAGAAGGCCTGGACAGTCATGCGCGGGCTCGCTGGGGTCACCAAAAGGGGCCGCAACTTTAACACCGCTCCGACACGCGCCCACGCATCACCGCGCTCCCCTCCCCCATCCCCCTCCCCGCCTCACGCCTCACACCCCCTTTATCCCGCAAGGGAGTTAATGGCGCGCCGCCCCCGATTGCCGCGTCCGCGCACCCAAGGCAGTCGGCCCGCTTGGGTCACGGACGCTGACCCTGAGGAACCGGCGGCACCACGCAAGGCAAGGATGGTGATTAGGCGTCAGACGTACTTCCAACCCAAAGGGAATGACCATGAATACCAACAAGCCTCACAAGCCGCTGATGCTCGTCACCGCCCTGGTGACCATCCTTGCCGCCACCTCGGCGTTCGCCGCCGACGGCGACAAGAGCAAGATCAAGGGCCTGATCACCGGCGTCGACGGCAATACGCTGACCGTCAAGGACGGCAACAACGCCGTGCAGACCATCAACGTCTCGGCCGACACCAAGCTGAAGAAGACCAAGGGCCTGACCGGCGTGATTCATTCCAAGGTCGAACCCGGCGCGCTTATCCCGGGCCTGCCGATCAGCGCCGACGTGGTCGCCGCCGGCAGCGGCTTCAACGCCACCGAGATCTCGTTCAAGTCGGAAGACTTCAAGACCGCGCAGCAGGTCCAGGCCGGGGTGGCACCGACCAGCGCAGTGGCCGCCGCGAACGCCGCACGCATGGATGACTTCGGCACGTACGAAGCCCTTGCCACCACCGAGGTGCTGTTTGCCTCCGGCAGCACGCAGATCTCGGCGAAGGGCAAGTCCGACCTCGACGCCCTGGCCGCCAAGGCCAAGGAGACCAAGAACTACCAGGTCGTCCTGCAGGGCTTCACCGACTCCACCGGCGACGCCGCCGCCAACCAGCGCCTGAGCACGATGCGCGGCGCCGCCGTGTCGAACTACCTGCAACAGCAGGCCGGCCTGATGCCGGGCCGCGTCCGCGCCCCGGACGGCATGGGCGTCGCCGCCGACGCCGGTTCAGGCAGCAACGCCAACGCCCGCAAGGTAGTAGTGAAGCTCGTGGTCGACAAAGGCCAACAAGAAGGCGCGAAGTAACCCGTAGCCCGGGTAAGCAACGCGCACCCGGGATCAGCGCCATCCAGGCGATCTGAAACCCGCACTACATGACCCGAGGAACCGCCCGCCCAAAAGCGGGCGGTTTTTTCTTGCGCGTCACTGGAGATTCCCGCATCCCCTGAGGCGTTTCCTATGGAGCTGCGCTGCGCGCATCGCTAGCGTCCGTTCGGATGAAACGACTCGTTCAAGCCACGTTGATCGGCGCCATCGTCCTGCTCGCCTCGCTCCCCATCCAGAACTTCGTCGCGCCAGAATGGCGGAAATGGGCTCTCGCAACGGTCGCCGGACTTGCAACCTTTGTGATCCAGCGAGCCACCAGAGAGAAGGACAGCAACCAGACACCTGGTGAATTCAGAATCCGCTAGCGGGAGAGGGGTTGGGGTGAGGGCCGTCGGAGCAATGGCCTCAAAGCTCCGGAGTACTCTCCGCGATGACCTTGATTGCCTCATCCGCCCTGCGCCGCTGCTCACGAAGCCGCTCAGGCGTCGGCTGCACGATCTGCTTGCCACTGGCACAATGATCGATATACGTGCCGGAGGGCTTGTCGATCACTTCGTGACACGTATCCAAGGTGGCCGGCACCGCAGGCGAAGTTGCCGGAGAAGGTTGCGCTGATACTGGCGTCTCCGTCGTCGGGCGAGGAGCCACGGATGGCGACAGTGAACGGATGACGCTCTGCATGTGCTGAGCCACCAGAATCAGTAGAATCAGAAACAGTCCGAACAACACCAGTTTGGCAACCACGGCCAGCCCCAAATCCGACATGGCCTTGCCTGCCAGTTTCGTCGCAGGGCCGCGCAACCGCGCCAATGAGTCCAGCGCCGAGTCCGGCACCGGCCCGAGCATGACGCGAAGCTCATGGCCGTCGATCAGCTTGAAGTTCCGCTGCCGCGACGCTGCCTCGATCGCAGCCTTCGTGAACTCGCCACTGGTGATAAGAATGGCGCCGGTCGCGCCCTGATTGACCATGATCCCCAGCAACTCGTGCACCGCGTTGTGCGGAACCTTCATCGCCGTCCAGCGCTTGCATTGGACGAGGATGCAGCCGTCGTCGCGCCTGAGCTTCAGGTCGATTCCACCATCCGAATCCCGTCCTGTCCCTCCAGTCCCCACGTGCTCGACCTGGTACCCCTGACTTCGATAGTAGCCAGCAACGAGGACTTCGAACTGATCCCAACTGACGCGCGCAAGCGCGTCGTCATGGCGGCGAGTTACAGGCTTGAGTCCTTTCATTCCAGTCCCCGGGTCGCGGTTATATCCACCATGCGACCGTCTATCTGTCATGTTCCGGAGAAGAGAAGAAGGCCCGCTTTCGCGGGCCTTCTCTCAATCACATGTTGCGACGATATTCCCCGCCCACGTCATAAAGCGCATGACTAATCTGCCCCAAGCTATGCGTCTTGACCGCCTCCATCAGGCTGGCAAACACATTCCGCCGCTCCCGCGCCGTTGCCTGTAGCGACTTGAGCCCCTCAGCCGCATAGCCGTTCCGGTTGCCCTGGTACCCGGCCACGTTCTGGATCTGCTGCCCCTTCTCGCCTTCCGTGCTGCGGATCAGCTCGATCTCGGTGACGATGTCGCCGCCGTGGTCCTTCGGCAGGAAGGTGTTCACGCCGATCAGCGGCAGTGAACCGTCGTGCTTCTTGTGCTCGTAGTACAGACTCTCTTCCTGGATCTTGCCGCGCTGGTACATGGTGTCCATCGCGCCGAGCACGCCGCCGCGCTCGCTGATCGCCTCGAACTCCTTGTAGACGGCTTCCTCGACGATGTCGGTGAGCTTGTCGACGATGAAGCTGCCCTGCCAGGGGTTCTCGTTGAAGTTGAGGCCCAGTTCCTTGTTGATGATCATCTGGATCGCCACGGCGCGGCGCACGCTTTCCTCGGTCGGCGTGGTGATCGCTTCGTCGTAGGCGTTGGTGTGCAGGCTGTTGCAGTTGTCGAACAGCGCATACAGCGCCTGCAGCGTGGTGCGGATGTCGTTGAACTGGATCTCCTGCGCGTGCAGGGAGCGGCCGCTGGTCTGGATGTGGTACTTCATCATCTGGCTGCGGCTGCTGGCGCCGTAGCGCTCGCGCATCGCGCGTGCCCAGATGCGACGGGCGACGCGGCCGATGACGGTGTATTCCGGGTCCATGCCGTTGGAGAAGAAGAACGACAGGTTCGGCGCGAAGTCGTCGATCTTCATGCCGCGCGCGAGGTAGTACTCGACGATCGTGAAGCCGTTGCTCAGGGTGAAGGCGAGCTGGCTGATCGGGTTCGCGCCGGCCTCGGCGATGTGGTAGCCGGAGATCGACACCGAGTAGAAGTTGCGAACGCTGCGGTCGACGAAGAACTGCTGGATGTCGCCCATCATGCGCAGGGCGAACTCGGTGCTGAAGATGCAGGTGTTCTGCGCCTGGTCTTCCTTGAGGATGTCGGCCTGGACGGTGCCGCGCACGGTCGCCAGGGTGTGCGCCTTGATCTTCTCGTAGGTCTCGGCGTCGACGACCTGGTCGCCGGTGACACCCAGCAGGCCCAGGCCGAGGCCGTCGTTGGTCTCCGGCAGCATGCCGCTGTAGGTCGGGCGCTGGCGCCCTTCGAACATCGCCTCGATCTTGTCGTGCGCTTCGTCCCAGCGCGCCTGGTCGGCGCGCAGGTACTTCTCGACCTGCTGGTCGATGGCGGTGTTCATGAACATCGCTAGGATGATCGGCGCCGGGCCGTTGATCGTCATCGACACCGAGGTGCTGGGCGCGCACAGGTCGAAGCCGGAGTACAGCTTCTTCATGTCGTCCAGGGTGGCGATGTTGACGCCGGAGTTGCCGATCTTGCCGTAGATGTCCGGGCGCACGGCCGGGTCTTCGCCGTACAGCGTGACGCTGTCGAAGGCGGTGGACAGGCGCGCGGCCGGCTGGCCGACCGACAGGTAGTGGAAGCGGCGGTTGGTGCGCTCGGGCGTGCCTTCACCGGCGAACATGCGGATCGGGTCTTCGCCGGTGCGGCGGTACGGGTAGACGCCGCCGGTGTAGGGGTAGTAGCCCGGCAGGTTCTCCTTCTGCAGGAAGGTCAGCAGCTCGCCCCAGCTCTTGTACGTGGGCGCGGCGATCTTCGGGATCTTCTGGTGGCTGAGCGACTCGCGGTAGTTCTCGACGCGGATGGTCTTGTCGCGGACCTGGTACTCGTTGACCTCGTCGGTGATCGACTTCAGGCGCGCCGGCCAGCCGCGCAGCAGCTTGAGGGCGTCGGAGGTGAGGGTCTGGACGGCGTCGTTGTAGCGCTGGCGCAGCGTCAGCAGGGTCTTGTCGCCACCGTCGGTGAGGGCCTCGGCGGCGAACAGGTCCAGCGCCTTGGGCAGGCTTTCGTCACCCAGGTCGTGCAGCGACTGCCAGTAGCTCTGCGCGCGATCGGCCACTTCCGCCTGCGTCTCGATCTGCGCGTTGATGCCGCGGCCTTGTTCGGCGATCTCGGCCAGGTAGCGCACGCGCGCACCCGGGATCAGCACGGTCGCGCGCGGTTCCTTCAGCGAGGTGTCGATCTGCGGCGTCCACTTGTCTGCAGGCAGCGACAGCTTGTCGCGCAGCAGGCGGCACAGGTTGGCGAACATCCAGCTGATGCCGGGGTCGTTGAACTGGCTGGCGATGGTCGGGTAGACCGGGACGTCCTCGTCCTTGGTCTGGAAGGCCACCCGATTCCGCTTCCACTGCTTGCGCACGTCGCGCAGGGCATCCTCGGCGCCGCGCTTGTCGAACTTGTTGAGCACGACGAGTTCGGCGAAGTCGAGCATGTCGATCTTCTCCAGCTGGCTCGGCGCGCCGAAGTCGCTGGTCATCACGTACATCGGGAAGTCGACCAGGTCGACGATCTCCGAGTCGGACTGGCCGATGCCGGCGGTCTCGACGATCACCAGGTCGTAGCCCAGACCCTTGAGGAAGCCGATGCAGTCCTTGAGCACGGTGTTGGTCGCCGCGTGCTGGCGGCGCGTGGCCATCGAGCGCATGTACACGCGCTTGGAGCGCAGCGAGTTCATGCGGATGCGGTCGCCCAGCAGCGCGCCACCGGTACGGCGACGGGTCGGATCGACCGAGATCACGGCGATGCGCATCTCGGGGAAGCTGGCGAGGAAACGGTTGAGCAGCTCGTCGGTCACCGACGACTTGCCGGCGCCGCCGGTGCCGGTGATGCCGATGACCGGGGTCTTGCCGCCGGCCAGCTGCCACTGCTTGCGCAGGTGCGAGAGCTGGGATTCGTCGAGCAGGCCTTCCTCGATCGCCGAGAGCATGTGGCCGATGCTGATTTCATCGTCCTTGTCGGGCGCGTGCTCGGGCGTCTTGGCGCCCTTGCGGGCATCGTTGGCGCGACGGATCACGTCCTCGATCATCGCCACCAGGCCCATGTGCATGCCGTCGTTGGGGTGGTAGATGCGCTCCACGCCGTAGCCCTGCAGCTCGCGGATTTCTTCCGGCGTGATAGTGCCGCCGCCGCCGCCGAACACGCGGATGTGCGAGGCGCCACGCTCGGCGAGCATGTCGACCATGTACTTGAAGTATTCGACGTGGCCGCCCTGGTAGGACGACAGGGCGATGCCGTCGGCGTCTTCCTGCAGCGCGGCGCGGACGACGTCCTCGACCGAGCGGTTATGGCCCAGGTGGATGACCTCGGCGCCCTGCCCCTGGATCAGCCTGCGCATGATGTTGATGGCGGCGTCGTGGCCGTCGAACAGGCTGGCGGCGGTGACGAAACGCAGCGGGCTGCTCTCGACGGCGGTTTCGGGGAGGGGGCTGGCAGGGGTGCTCATGACGCGCTCAATACGGAAACGATCGAATGCGGATTGTAGCGCGTCGGACATTCAGGCCCCCACGCCCGGGCATTGGCCGTCCCGCCCCGCATCCCCCGTGATCCCCCAGACACCCCTGCGCCGCCCAACCGGTTATGGCTACACTCAAGCCCCAAGCCATCGCCACCATGTCAGAAGACACCGTCCTCCTAGAGCTGCGCCGCCAGGCCCACCACGGTTCGCCGCAAGCGCTTTACCAGCTTGCGACGGCGCTGGTGCTCAGGCATGAGCTCGAAGAGGCGTTCGCCCTGCACCGCCGCGCCGCCGAGGCCGGGTTGGCCAATGCGCAGATCGAATGCGCGCGCATGCTGCTGTACGGCGTGGGTTGCGAGGCCGATGCCGAACTCGCCAGCGCCTGGCTGTTGCGCGCCGAGCACGCGGGCAGTCCGATCGCCAGTTACTTCCTTGCGCTGGTGGCACTGGGCGGCTTCGCCCTGCCGCGCGACGGACGCATCAACGAGCGACTGTTGCGGGCAGTACGCGCCAACTATCCGCCGGCACTGCGGGCTGTCGCGATCCACTTCGGCCGCAAGCCCGGCGATGCCGACCAGACCCGCTGCATCCAGATGCTGGAACTGGCCGCCGGCCACGGCGACGCCGTCGCCGCGCGCTTGCTCGCGGAGCGCCTTGCGCGTGGCGAAGGCTGCGCACGCCAACCCTTCGCGGCGCGCGACATCTGGGCGCAGCTGTCGGCCGTCGGCATCGGTGCGATGCCCGAAATCGCCGTGCCCGAGTACCGCCCGGAAGGCACGACGCCCGGCTCGCTGTCACTGGAAGAAGTGCTGTCGCCGGTCGCGTTGAAGCGGCAGTCGCTGCGCCCGCGCGTGTCGACCCTGGATGGCCTGCTCAGCGCCGACGAATGCCGGCTGCTGGTGGCCACCGCCGAAGTGCGGTTGCAGCGGTCGCAGACGGTCGATCCGGAAACCGGTCTGCCGGTCCCCCTGCAGATCCGCACCAGCAGCGACGCGGCCCTCGACCCGATCCTGGAAGACATGGCGCTGCGCTGCGTGCAACTGCGCATGGCCAGTGCCGCCGGCGTGCCGCTGTCACACGCCGAGCACCTGACCGTGCTGCGCTACGAACCGGGCCAGGAGTACCGCCCGCACCGCGACTATCGGCCGCCCGGCTCGATCGAACGCGACCGCCCGCAGGCCGGCAATCGCCTGCGCACCATCTGCGTCTATCTCAATGAGGTCGAGGCAGGCGGTGAAACGCATTTCCCGGTCTCGGGCCTCAAGGTCGCCCCGCGCCCCGGCCGCGCAGTGGTCTTCGACAACCTCCACCCCGACGGCTCGCCCGACGTGGATTCACTGCATGCCGGCCTGCCGGTCGAGCGCGGTGAGAAGTGGCTGGCCACCCTGTGGCTGCGGCAGGCGCCCTACCGCAATTTCTGAACAGGCATCACGGCGACAACCCCATTTTGCCGGTCGTGTCGCGTACGTATGCGTATCCGTCGATTGGATTAGACTGTCGCGCCTGTGGCGAGGGGTTGCCCCCTGCTACGGAGGCGAATCCTTTTCGATTCAACTACTTACACATCACAGTTGGCGTTTAGCGCGACGCGCGAATCCTGACGCCAGCAGCGGAGCACCCGATGATTTTCGAAACTCTGGACACTTTCGGCCACGAGCAGGTCGTGTTTTGCCACAACAAGGACGCGGGCCTGAAGGCCATCATCGCGATCCACAACACCGTGCTCGGTCCGGCCCTGGGTGGCACCCGCATGTGGCCGTACAAGACCGAGCAGGATGCGCTCAATGACGTGCTGCGCCTGTCGCGCGGCATGACCTACAAGAACGCGGTCGCCGGCCTGAACATCGGCGGCGGCAAGGCCGTGATCATCGGCGACCCGGCGGCCGACAAGTCCGAAGCGCTGTTCCGCGCCTTCGGCCAGTTCGTCGAAGCGCTGGGCGGCCGTTACATCACCGCCGAGGACGTCGGCATCGACGTCAACGACATGGAATACGTCTACCGCGAGACCGAGTACGTCACCGGCGTGCACCAGGTCCACGGCGGTTCCGGCGACCCGTCGCCGTTCACCGCCTACGGCACCCTGCAGGGCCTGATGGCGACGCTGAACAAGCGCTTCGGCGACGAGGAAGTGGGCAAGTACTCCTACGCCGTGCAGGGCCTGGGCCATGTCGGCATGGAGTTCGTGAAGCTGCTCAAGGAGCGCGGCGCGAAGATCTACTGCACCGACATCAACAAGACCCTGGTCGACAAGGCCGTGTCCGAGTACGGCGCCGAAGCCGTCGGCCTGGACGAGATCTACGACGTGCCGGCCGATGTCTACTCGCCGTGCGCGCTCGGTGGCACCGTCAACGAGAACACCCTGCCGCGCCTGAAGATGAAGGTCATCTGCGGCGCCGCCAACAACCAGCTGGCCAACAACGCCATCGGCGACGAAGTGTCCAAGCGCGGCATCCTGTACGCACCGGACTATGCGGTGAATGCCGGCGGCGTGATGAACGTGGCGCTGGAACTCGACGGCTACAACCGCGAACGCGCCATGCGCATGATGCGCACGATCTACCACAACCTCGCGCGCATCTTCGAGATCGCCGAGCGTGACGCGATCCCGACCTACCGTGCCGCCGACCGCCTGGCCGAAGAGCGCATCAGCGCGATCGGCAAGCTGAAGCTGCCGCTGGGCCGCAGCGCACCGCGCTTCCAGGGCCGTATCCGCGGCGGGCACTGATTACCTGTCTGCAGCAACGCAACAAAGAACGCCCGGCACCGCCGGGCGTTTCCTTTCGTAGCCCGGGCAAGGCCAAAGGCCGCACCCGGGGAAACACGCATCGGATCGCGGCAACTTCCTGCGCGGACGCGGCCCCCGGGTGCGGCCTTGGCCTTACCCGGGCTACGTCTGGATGACCGGCATCGGATGAAGTCGATATCATCCACAACTACCGCACCCACAAGCCGCGTGACAGGCGGCCGCTGATCCACCAAGAGGCCTCACATGCGCAGCTTTTCACTGGGTGACGATCTCGACGCACTGCGCGATGCAGTCCGCCGCTTCGCCGACGCCGAGATCGCACCGCGCGCCGCCAGCATCGACGAGGACAACTGGTTCCCGCAGGACCTGTGGCCCAAGCTCGGTGAACTGGGCCTGCTCGGCATGACCGTGCCCGGCGAGTATGGCGGCAGCGACATGGGTTACCTCGCCCACCTGGTGGCGATGGAGGAGATCTCCCGCGCTTCCGGTTCGGTCGGCCTGAGCTACGGCGCGCATTCCAACCTGTGCGTGAGCAACCTCTACGCCAACGGCAACGAGGAGCAGCGCAACAAGTACCTGCCCAAGCTGTGCAGCGGCGAGTGGAAGGGCGCGCTGGCGATGAGCGAGCCGGGCGCCGGCTCCGACGTGGTCGGCTCGATGATCTGCCGCGCAGAGCGCAAGGGCGACGTCTGGGTCGCCAACGGCAACAAGATGTGGATCACCAACGGCCCCGAGGCCGACGTGCTGATCGTCTACATGCGCACCGCAGGCAAGGAAGCGGGCAGCCAGTGCATGACCGCCTTCATCGTCGAGAAGGGCATGAAGGGTTTCTCGACCGCGCAGAAGCTCGACAAGCTCGGCATGCGCGGCTCCAACACCTGCGAACTTGTGTTCGAGGATTGCGAGATCCCGGCCGAGAACGTCCTCGGCGAAGTCCACAAGGGCGTCAAGGTGCTCATGCGCGGCCTCAACACCGAGCGACTGGTGCTGACCGGCGGTCCGCTCGGCCTGATGCAGGCCGCACTCGACATCGCCCTGCCCTACGTGCGCGAGCGCAAGCAGTTCAGCGCCGCCATCGGTACGTTCGGCCTGATGCAGGGCAAGATCGCCGACATGTACACCTCGCTGCAGTCGAGCCGCGCCTTCGCCTACCAGGTCGCGCGCGACTTCGACAGCGGCCACAGCAGCCGCGTCGATGCGGCCTCGTGCCTGCTTCACGCCTCCGAGGCGGCGGTGCAGGTCGCGCTGGAAGGCATCCAGGCGCTGGGCGGCAACGGCTACATCAACGAGTTCGCGACCGGCCGGATCCTGCGCGACGCCAAGCTCTATGCGATCGGCGCCGGCACCAACGAGATCCGCCGCATGCTGATCGGCCGCGAGCTGTTCAACGACAAGCACTGAACCAACGCCTTCCCCGCCATCCGGGGAAGGCGCAGTCGCTTCATCCGCTTACCAGCCCATCGACCACGTCGCCATCGTGCGCGTCCAGGTCTGGCCGTCCAGGCTCTGGGCGTCGACATCGAAAGCGATGCGACCGGCGTGGCGCAGTTGCGTGCCGAGGCTGAGACCCACCACACCGACGTCGCGGTCGAGTGACTCGCCCAGGATCGGCGACCACACATCCAGTGCGGTGAAGCGCGCCTGGATGTCACCGCCCGACTGCGACAGCAGCCGCTGCCATTCGGCCCGGCCCTGCAGGATCCACAACGACGAGCCAACCGACCAGTCGTAGCCGAACCGTGCGCCGAGCAACGCCTGGCTCAGTTTCGCCGTCGATGCGGTGGTGCTGAGCCCGAACCCGGCGGCTCCCTGCTCGCTGAATCCGTCGCGATCGAGCTGCAACGACTGCACGCCGGCATACGGCGTGATGCGCCCGCGGCCGATGGCCACCGGCAGGCCAGCCTGGAGGCCGACGGTTGCGTAGCGATGCGCATAGTCGGTTTCGACGCGGAACGAGTCCGCGCCCAGCAGCACATCGCGTTGCAACCAGCGCTGCATGCGGCCGACGGCGAGGCTTCCCAGCAGGTAGCCATCGCCCAGGTCGTAGGCGGCATAAAGCTGCGCTTCTGCCTGGCGGTTGTGCTCGCGGTCGTAGCGCACGGCGTGGTGCGCGTAGCCTTCGGTTTCGGCCAGTGCCGCACCCACGACCAGGCGATCGCCGTAGCGGACGTCACGCCCCATCATCCAGCCATTGGCGTCGACCTCGAACTGCGACATCGCCCGTTGCGCCCGCAATCCATCGGCCCAGCCGCCCGCGACCGGCGCCGCCTGCAGTGCGTCCACGCGCGACTCGAGTGCGCGCCGGTTGCCTTCGATGGCCATCAGCGCAAAGGAGGTGTCGGCGCCATGGAGCTCGCCGGACAGGCTCGACAGCGACTGCTGGACGATCGCCGGTGTCTGCGCGTGCTGCAGGGATGCGGCGCCGGCAACGAAATCGTCGCCTGCCACCTCGCCCGCCCTGTCTATCTCGTCGAATGCGCCTTCCACGCGCTCGGCGCTGGCCAGCGCGGCCGCCTGCAACCCCATCGCCTGTGCGGCCGTGGTGACCTCCAGGCGGGTGACGTCGAGCCAGACATCGGTGCTGCTGTATCCGATGGTGGCCTGGAGCAGCACCCCGGGACCCGTGCTGAGGCCGGAGAACTGTCCAGCCACATTGCGCGCCGAAAGGAACGTCGAATGGCTGCTGGTGACGTAGCCGGGACGGCTGCCCACGACACGCAGTTCGCCGTCCAGCGAGGCGGTGCCTTCGACGTAGAGCCACGAACCCAGCATCAGGTCCATGCGCGCCGTCGATGCCTGCTGATAGTCGCCCACCACGCGCAGCACGTTGTCGACGCGCAACGTACCTGCGTTGTCCGTGGGCCCCACGCGTGCGTAACCGGACAGCGTCCCGTTGGGACCAATGGTCACCGGCGAGGTGATCTCGTAGGTGACCTGCAGTTCGCCGCCCAGGACCTGGGTCCGTCCGGTGTAGGTGTTGGAACCGGTCAGCACCAGCTTGCCGGTGCCTTCCTTGATCAGGCCGCCGGCACCCATGATCGGGTTCGCCCAGGTCGACGTGGTGCCATCGAATGACACGCGGACGTCGCCCCAGTCGAAGCGGTAGGGACCGTCCATCGCCATGCGCAGGTTGAGCATGCCGCGGCCGAATACCGGATCGACGCCGGGCGCGCCCTTGTCGACGGCGGTGCCCAGCAGCGTCTGCCTGACCAGGTCATTGTTGAAGTACGGG
The DNA here is from genome assembly GCF_022637455.1 of Lysobacter sp. S4-A87. Classification (NCBI taxonomy): domain Bacteria; kingdom Pseudomonadati; phylum Pseudomonadota; class Gammaproteobacteria; order Lysobacterales; family Lysobacteraceae; genus Lysobacter; species Lysobacter sp. S4-A87. The sequence continues at coordinate 53,015 of NZ_CP093341.1, read as the reverse complement.
AACTTCTGCCACACCAGCGCGGCCGCGCCCGAGATCTGCGGCGCGGCGAACGAGGTGCCCCGCACGATCCAGTAGCTGGGATCGCCCACGGCATCGTCTTCGCCGGTCACGATCACATCGCCCGGGGCCACCAGGCAGTAGTTCATGGCGATGCCGCAGGCGTTGGAGTAACTGGCCAGCTGCTCCTGGTTGTTGCTGTCCAGCGCCGCCGCCGCGATCCAGCCGCGCTCGAGGATTTCGGCCCCCGCACCCTGGCTGGGCAGCGACGCCGTGTCGGACGGCTGCGACCTGGATTCGTTGCCGGTGGAAAACACCACCAGGCCACCCCAGTCGAGGATGAAGGGTTTGTAGGCGTTGATGAAACTGGTGGTGACATTGTCGCCATTCCAGTACAGCCCGCCCCAGGAGTTGTTCATGATCTTCGCGCCGGCGTCGATCAGGTCCTGGTGAATGAAGTCGAGTCCATCGGCGCTGCTGACTTCGTTGCCCTGTCCGGAGCCGTCGTCCTTGGGAGGCGCATCGGAGATGATCCGCGCCGAGACGAACTTCGCATCGGGCGCGACACCGCCAGGCCAGTTCCCGACCGGTTTGCCGCCGGCGATCTGCGCCACCCAGGTGCCGTGGCCGATCTTGTCGTCGACGCTCAGGTCGTTCGTGCGCGGATCCAGGTAGACGAGGTTCTCGATGACGCGACCGTTCAGCGCAGGGTGATCGCGGCGGATACCGCTGTCGATCAGGCCGATCGTCACACCCTGGCCCGTGATGCCCTGGTTGTGCGCGTAGCTCACGCCGGTATGCGTCAGGTGCACGCCGATGGGCGGTTGCGGCTTCGGCGGCGGGCTCGGCGGGCTTGGTGGTGCCGGCGGCGGAGCAGCAGGCGCGGGATCGCTGCGGACATTGCCGCCACCGCCGCCACCGCACGCGGCCAACCCCATTACACACAGACCCAGCATCACTGCGTGGGCCAGCGGCCCACGTGCCATTTCCTTACGACGCATGTTGTTTCCCCGGTCAGCGCATCTCCGCTCCCCAGCGGGACCAATGCGCCGTCTCGAAATCATTGAACCATGAGCTTGCCGGCCATGCACCTGCACCGTTCGCAGTTCCGACCCGGGATCAGTACCCCACCGACCAGGTCAGCATGCCGCTTGCCCACAGGCCGTCCTGGTCATGTCGCGCGTCGATGTCCAGGCCGATCCGGCCGGCATGGCGAAGCCGCGCGCCCAGGCCGAATCCCAGCACCCGCGCATCGCCGGGCGCCTCGCTCCTGATCGGCGACCAGACGTCCAGCGCAGAGAAGCGTGCCTGGATGTCGCCACCCGATCCGGACAGCAGGCGCTGCCACTCGACGCGCCCCTGCAGGCTCCACAAGGTCGAACCGGACAGCCAGTCCCAGGCGACTCGCGCGCCAAGCAGCCCCTGGCTCAATTTCGTCGTCGAGTCCGACGTGCTCAAGCCGAAGCCGGCTGCACCGGGTTCGCTGAAACCATCGCGCTGCAACTGCAATGCCTGCACACCGACGTACGGCACGATCCGGCCTGCGCCGACGGCCAGTGGCAGGCCCACCTGCGCGCCTGCGGTTGCGTAACGGTGGGCATAGTCGGCATCGACGAGAAACGATTGCGCTCCCAGCAAAACGTCGCGCCGGGTCCAGCTCTGCATCCTGCCGAGCGCAAGGCTGCCCATGAGGTAGGCGCGGCCCAGGTCGTAAGCGGCATAGAACTGGCCTTCGACCAGGCGATTGCGGGCGCTGTCGTAGCGCAGGTCGTGGTCGGTGTGGCCTTCGGTCTGTGCCAGTGCCGTGCCCAGGGTCAGGCGCTCGCCGAAGCGGCGATCCTGGCCAAGCGTCCAGCCGTAGGCATCGGCATCGAAATGCGACACCGCACGCTGCGCCGACAGCCCTTCGACCCATGCCCCGGACGCCGGCGCCAACTGCAGCGTGTCCACGCGGGACTCAAGCGCGCGACGATTGCCCTCGATCGCCATCAGCGCGAATGCCGTGTCGGCGCCGTGCAGCTCGCCGGAAAGACTGGACAGTGTCTGCTCCGCGGCCGCGGCATCGGGCATGCGCTGGATCAGGCCGGCGCCGGTGAGGAAATCCGCACCACTGTCGCCGCTTGCGAGCTGGCCGCTGTCGATGGCATCGAATGCACCCTCCACCCGTTGCGAACTGGACACCGCCGTCGCGCTGAGCCCCATGCTTTGCGCGGCGGCCGTGACCGACAAACGGTTGATGTCCAGCCAGGCATTCCTGGCGTCGTAGCCGAGCACGGCTTCCAGCAGCACGCCCGCACCCGCACTCAGGCTGGTAAAGGTTCCGGTCAACCCGCTGCTGGTCACCAGCACATTCTCGCGGGACTGACGCACGTAGCCCGAGCGGACACCGAGCACCTGCAGGTCGCCGCCCTGCAGGACCGCCGTGTCGGCACGCAACACGTTGCCGACATACACGGCAAGCCGCGCGCCCGCGTTCTGGCGGTACTCACCCTGCACGACGATGCCGCCGTCGGCCGACAACTTCACCGTGCCGGAGTTGGCGAGGCTGCCGCGGACGGTCAATTGCGGTGACGGGTCTTTCTCCAGCGTCGCTCCACTGCCTACGACCACCGGACCAGGCAGGCCATCGTTGTTGGCTCGCAGGGTTCCGCCCAGGATCCGTGTCTGGCCGCTGTAGAGGTTGGCGCCCGATGCGAGCACCAGCGTGCCACTGCCGAGCTTGGTCAGTCCGCCGGCGCCACTGATCTGGTTGCTCCAGGTGGACGTGCCGCCGTCGAACGACACCGTCACGTCGCCCCAGTCGAACCTGCCCGGTCCCTGCACCGCTCTGCCGACATTGAGCAAGCCGTATCCGGTGGTTGCATCGACGCCCACAGCGCCCATGTCGGTCGCCGTGCCCAGCAATGTCTGCCGCACCAGGTCGTTGTTGAAGTACGGGAACGCCTGCCAAACCAGCGCGGCGGCGCCGGCCACCTGCGGTGCCGCCAGCGAGGTTCCGGTCCACCGCCAGTAGGTCGGCGAGGTCGGGCCATCGCCGGTGCCGGTAACCACGACATCGCCCGGCGCCAACAGGCAATAGCGCATGGCCACGCCACAGGCATTGGAGTAACTGGCCAGTTGCATCGACGCGGTGTCCAGTGCGGCAACCGCAAGCCAGCCGCGCTCCAGGTCGGCAGCCGGCAGGCTGCCGCCGGGCCCGGCCTGGCTCGGCAACGAGGCGATGCTCGACGGATTGGGCTGGGAATCATTGCCGGCGGCAAACACCACCAGGCCATTGCCGACGAAGGCGCGGTACTCGTCGGCAACCACGTTGGTGACGGCAGGGTTGGTCCAGGTCAGACCACCCCACGAGTTGTTCATCACCCTCACGCCACGGTTGATCAACTCCTGGTGGATCGCCCTGAGACCGAGCTCGCCAGTGACCTGCTCGTCGCCACCGTCGGGCGGATCGGTGTCGTTGAGGATGCGGGCCGACACGATCTCCGCACCCGGAGCGATGCCGCCGGGCCATGCACCAAACGACCTGCCCGCCATGATCTGCGACACCGCCGTGCCATGGCCATGGGCATCGTCGACGAGAAGGTTGTTCGGCGGAGACGCGACGTAGTTGAGGTTGGCCAGCACCCGCGGCGCCAGCGCGGGGTGATTGCGCATGACGCCACTGTCGAGCACGCCGATGCGAACGCCAGCGCCGTTGAAGCCAGCCTGGTGTGCCGCGCTGGTGTTGGTGATCGACAGATGCCGGCTGTATTCCGGGTTCGGCGCGAACACCACCGGCGGCGGCGGCGCGGCCGGCGGTGGCGGCGGCGCGGGAGTCGGAGGAGCGGAGCTCGGCGGCGGATCCGGGCGCATGTTGCCGCCACCGCCACCACCGCCTCCGCCGCAGGCCACCAGGCCGAACAGCGCCGACAACAGCACCGGCCACAGCACAAAGCTGCGCATCGCAACGACAGGTCCCGCTTGCCGGCCGCGCATGTCGCCCTCGATCGATGGCGCGCCTTCGCGTAGTGCGAATCCTGCGCATCCGGTCGGAGTATCGATCCAATCGTAGGGGGCCACAATTGGGCGGTTGCGGCGCCCCCGTGCGCCGTCGGGTCGCCGCCTGGTTGCCGCCCGCCCCGTGCGTGCCCCCGGACAGGCGCGCAACCTGCGGTTCCCGGGCCACCGGATTTCCGCACCCGCGGGGGCTGAACGGCGGTGGCGGCACCCTGAACCGGCGCGCCGGGAACGCACCCGGGGGCGGTTTGCGGCGTTGCAGCATCGCATCGCATAATCCGGAAGTTCCGGCCGAGCGCCGGCCCGTTTTGTCCCGGAGTTCCCCATGAGTGACGTCGTCATCGTCGGTGCCAAGCGCACCGCCATCGGTTCCTTCCTCGGTCAGTTCACCGGCGTACCCACGCCCGTGCTGGGCACGGCTGCCATCACCGGCGCGCTCGAGCACGCCAATGTCGCCGCCGACCAGGTCGACGAAGTGATCATGGGCTGCGTCCTGCCGGCCGGCCTGGGCCAGGCACCGGCGCGCCAGGCCGCGCTCGCCGCGGGCCTGCCGACCTCGGCTGGCGCCACCACGATCAACAAGGTCTGCGGCTCGGGCATGAAGGCGATCATGCTCGCCACCGACCTGATCAAGGCCGGCTCTGCCAACGTCGTCGTCGCCGGCGGCATGGAGTCGATGACCAACGCCCCGCACCTGCTCAACAACTCGCGCACCGGCATCCGCTACGGCAGCGCCGAGTTCCTCGACCACATGGCATTCGACGGCCTGACCAGCCCGTACGACGGCAAGGCCATGGGCGTGTTCGGTGACATGGTGTGCGAGAAGTACGGCTTCGATCGCGATTCGCTCGATGCCTTCTCGACCGAAAGCGCACGTCGCGCGCAGGCCGCCGTCAGCGGCGGCGCGTTCAAGGGCGAAATCGTTCCGGTCACGGTCAAGGGTCGCAAGGGCGATGTCGTCATCGACGGCGACGAAGAGCCGGGCAAGATCGACCTGGCCAAGATCCCGACCCTGCGCGCAGCCTTCGGCAAGGAAGGCGTGCTGACCGCCGCTTCGTCGTCGAAGATTTCCGACGGCGCCGCCGCCACCGTGCTGATGAGCGCCGAGGAAGCAACCAGGCGCGGCCTCAAGCCGCTGGCCCGCATCGTCGCCCACGCCGGTCATGCCCAGGCACCGGAATGGTTCACCACCGCCCCGGTGAAAGCGATTTCAAACGTGCTCGAGAAGGCCGGCTGGAAGGTCGGCGATGTCGACCTGTTCGAGGTCAACGAGGCGTTCGCCTGCGTGGCCATGGCGCCGATGAAGGACCTGGGAATCCCCCACGAAAAGCTGAACGTCAACGGTGGCGCGGTCGCACTGGGGCACCCGATCGGTGCCAGCGGCGCCCGCCTGGTGGTGACCCTGGTGCATGCCCTGCGTGCACGCGGCGTCAAGCGTGGCGTGGCTTCCCTGTGCATTGGCGGTGGCGAAGCCACGGCGATTGCTGTAGAAGTGCTATAAGACGTTAAAAACGTATTACTTAAAAAAAACCGGACAAGCCGCTTGACACGCGTCACCGGCTTGTCATCATGTTATAGACGCGCAACTGCGCGTTGCCTAACTAACGACGAGGATATAAACCATGACTTTCAACAAGGCGCTGATCGCCCTGGCTATGGGCCTGGCCCTGGCTGCTTGCTCGAACCAGAAGCAGGCTGACGAAGCCGCCACGGACGCCGCCGCTGCTTCGACCGAAGCCGCTGCTGCTGCCGACACCGCTGCTGCCACCGGCGACGCCGCTGCTGCTGACGCTGCCCAGGCCGCTGCTGACACCGCTGCTCAGGCTGCTGACGCCGCCGCTGCTTCGGCTGACGCCACCGCTGCTGCAACCGCTCCGGCCGCTGCCGACGCTGCTGCTGACGCCGCTGGCCAGGCTGCTGACGCCGCCACCCAGGCTGCTGACGCTGCTACCCAGGCTGCTGACGCTGCCAAGGAAGAAGTGAAGAAGTAATCACTTTGGGCAGGCAACTGCCCAGGTGTTGCTCTCACAGGAAAGGCCGCCGGGATTCCCGGCGGCTTTTTCCGTAGTAGGGTTCCGGATGCAGTGCCCGGGCCCGGAAGGTCCAAGCGGCGTGGTTCCAATTAACGCCGTTCGCAGTAAGCTCCACACCCGGTCAGTGAACGATCGGACTGGCCCGGCCGGATCGCAGTGAGCGCCGGCGTTGCCTGATCTTGTTGATGGTGATTTTTTTACCTGGCACTTCTCGGACAACCCAACGGAGAGACTCATGAACACCAAGCTCTATGTAGCCCTGGCCGCCGCCGTCCTGGCCCTGTCGGCCTGCCAGAAGACCGATACCGCGCAGACTGAAGCTGCCGAAGCCGCCACCGCCGCTTCGCAGGCCGCGGACGCCGCTTCCACCGCCGCGACCGAAAGCGCTGAAGCCGCTGCCGCCGCCACCGACGCCGCTGCCGCCCAGGCGGGTGCCGCAGTGGAACAGGCTGCCGACTCGACCGCTGCCGCTGCGTCCAACGCCGCCGCCGGCGCCGCCGCTGCAACCGCTGATGCCGCCCAGGCCACGGCCGACGCTGCGGAGAAGGTTGCCGACAAGGCCGACAAGGCCGCGGAAGAAGTGAAGAAGTAAGCAACGCCTGTTTGCATCGATTTCGAGAGGCCCGCGCAAGCGGGCCTTTCTTTTTGCCCGTCGTTCCCTCGCCGCGGGAACCCGGGGGCGTTGGCCGTCTGCCGACCTTTGTGGTCTGATGCCGCATCCTTCGCACCCCTTGCATCGATGCCCGCACTCACCTCCCACGTCGATCCTCGCTCGCAGGATTTCCAGGACAACGTCGCCTACCACCGCGCCCTGGTCGACGAGCTCGATGCCCGGCTTGCCCGCGCCGCCGAAGGCGGCGGTGACAAGGCGCGTTCGCGCCACACCGAGCGCGGCAAGCTGCTGGCGCGCGACCGCATCACCGCCCTGCTCGACCCCGGCTCGCCCTTCCTGGAGATCGCACCGCTCGCGGCCGAAGGCATGTACGACCATGCCGCGCCGGCGGCCGGCATGGTCTGCGGCATCGGCCGGGTGATGGGACAGGAAGTGGTGATCGTCGCCAACGACGCCACGGTCAAGGGCGGCACCTACTTCCCGATGACCGTGAAGAAGCATCTGCGCGCACAGGAGATCGCGCGCGAGAACCACCTGCCCTGCGTCTACCTGGTCGACTCCGGCGGCGCGTTCCTGCCGCTGCAGGACGAGGTGTTCCCGGACAAGGAGCACTTCGGCCGCATCTTCTACAACCAGGCGCGCATGAGCGCGGAGAACATTCCCCAGGTCGCCGTCGTCATGGGCTCGTGCACCGCAGGCGGCGCCTACGTGCCGGCGATGTGCGACGAGTCGATCATCGTGCGCGAACAGGGCACGATCTTCCTCGGCGGTCCGCCGCTGGTGAAGGCCGCCACCGGCGAGATCGTCGATGCCGAAACGCTCGGCGGCGCCGACGTGCACACCAGCGTCTCCGGCGTGGCCGATCACTTCGCCGAGGACGACCGCCACGCGCTGCAGATCGCCCGCGACATCGTCGCCACGTTCAACCGCCGCAAGACGCTGCCGGTTGCGGTCCAGGCCGCGCGCGAACCGTTGTATCCGTCCAGCGAGCTGTACGGCATCGTGCCCAAGGACACGCGCCGCCCGTTCGACATCCGCGAGGTCATTGCCCGCGTCGTCGACGGCAGCGACTTCCAGGAGTTCAAGGCGCGCTACGGCAAGACCCTGGTCACCGGCTTCGCCCACCTGCACGGCTACCCGGTCGGCATCGTCGCCAACAACGGCATCCTGTTCGCCGAGAGCGCGCTCAAGGGCGCGCACTTCATCGAGCTGTGCAACCAGCGCGGCATTCCGCTGGTGTTCCTGCAGAACATCACCGGTTTCATGGTCGGCCGCAAGTACGAGAACGCCGGCATCGCCAAGGACGGAGCAAAGATGGTGACCGCGGTGGCGTGCTCGCACGTGCCCAAGTTCACCGTCGTGATCGGTGGCAGCTTCGGCGCCGGCAACTACGCCATGTGCGGCCGCTCCTACGGCGCGCGCTTCCTGTGGATGTGGCCCAACGCGCGCATCTCGGTGATGGGCGGAGAGCAGGCGGCGAGCGTGCTGGCGACGGTCAAGCGCGACGGCATCGAGGCCGCCGGCAAGGTCTGGACGGCCGAAGAGGAAGAAGCGTTCAAGTCGCCGATCCGCGACCAGTACGAGAGCCAGGGCAATCCCTACTACGCCACCGCCCGACTCTGGGACGACGGCATCATCGATCCGGCCGACACGCGCCGCGTGCTTGGCCTGGGCCTGTCGGCCAGCCTCAATGCGCCGATCGAGGACCGCACCCGCTTTGGCGTGTTCCGTATGTAAGCAAGGCGGATGCGTTGATTTTCGCGCGTCAGCGGGGCACAGGCCAATTCAGGCAGGTGATCGTCAGATAAACGGATCATGCCCGGTGATGATTGGGTGAGGCGCGTCACACCGATGATGGAGGACGGCCAGTAGCCTCGGCTGGTTGCACTCCATCTCTGCTCAATGTGTCTTGCCCAACATTAGGAAGTCCGTGCCATGGCGATCTTCAATTCCCCTCCGTCGTCCACCCCCAAGCGCGAAAGCCTGCCGCCGACCCAGCCGGGTCAATCCGAATCCGCACTGGCCAAAGAGCCCGATGCGCGCAATGAAATTTCCTTCGGCTCCACCGCCGCGCCCAAGCCGGCCGCAGCGCCGGCGCCGCGTCCGGTCGAGCGCGAGGGCAAGGAGTCGCTGATCGCCGCCGACCTGTCCATCGAAGGCAAGATCCAGGGCGCGGGCCACATCCGCATTGCCGGACGCTTCAAGGGCGACGTGCAGGTCGAAGGCGACCTGACGGTCGAAGTCGGCGCCAAGGTCACCGGCGGCGTGCGTGCGCGCAAGGTCGTGATTGCCGGCGAGCTGGAAGGCAACATCGAATCGGCTACGCGCGTGGAGCTGCTCGAAGGCGGCGTGGTGGTCGGTGACGTCAAGGCCGGCACGGTCACGGTCGCGGCCGGTGCGCGCATGCGCGGCCAGGTCGAGTTCGGCTGGGACGAGAAGGAGTCGGCCAAGGCCAACGGCAAGGCCGACAAGGCTGACAAGGCCGACTTCAGCAAGGCGGAGGCGAGCACCGCAGCATGAGTGCCGTTCGCCCCGGTACACCCGGCGCGACGCGCATCTGCCCGCACTGCAAGACGAAGATCCTGGACAGCGCCACCGTCTGTCCTTCGTGCCGGCACCACCTGCGCTTCGACCCCGATGCAGTGGAGTCCGCCAAACAGCGGTCGGTGCCGCTGCGCGTGGAAGGAACGATCAAGCCGCCACCGGGCGACAACGCGCTGGAGTATTCGGTGGTGTTGACCATCCGCAATGACGAAGGCGTCGAAATCGATCGCCAGGTCATGGGGGTCGGGGCGCTCTTCGCTGGCGAAGAGCGCTCCTTCACCCTGGAAGTCGAAGCGGTGGAGTTCAAGGGCTATCGGGCCGGACGCGGGCGCGGCCGCCACTGAGGCGGTTGCGTTTCCGCGGAACGTCGTCCACCACGCTGGGATCGTTAGTCCGTAGCCCGGGTAAGCGAAGCGCACCCGGGGCGAGAGGCCATGGCCCCGACACGCGTTGATCCCGAGTGCGCTTCGCTTACCCGGGCCACGGCTACGGGCTGCGACGCTTAATGCTGGCGCGGCGGCGTGGGGCCGCAGTTGTCGCAGCCGCCACAGCTGGCGTCGCCCAGGCTTGCCGGCGGCGCGACGCGACGCCCCAGCGCGCGCAACCAGGCAGGGCGACCGTCACGCACCATCGGTACCGCGAGCGCGATGCGCAACCGGCGCACCGCGTTGGGAAACTGGCGCCGCGCCACGAAGCCCGCACTGATCACCACCGCCACGGCGATGACCAGGTACTGCGCGAGCAGGCCGGCGTCCATGCTCACCCTGCCCCCAGCGCCACGGCGATCTGGTAGGTCAGCATCGAGGCCAGGTAGGCCAAGCCGAACAGGTAACCGGTGCTGATCGCCACCTGCTTCCACGAATTGGTCTCGCGCTTGATCGTGGCCAGCGTCGAGATGCACTGCGGCGCATAGATGAACCACACCAGCAACGACAGCGCCGTGGCCAGCGACCAGCCGTCGCTGATCAAAGGCGTCAGTGCCTGCGTGGCGGCATCGTCATTGGCGGCCGACAGCGCATAGACCGTGGCAAGCGACGACACCACCACTTCGCGCGCGGCCATGCCCGGGATCAGGGCGATGCAGATCTGCCAGTTGAACCCCAGCGGCGCGAACACCGCCGTCATCGCGTGGCCGATGCGGCCGGCGAAGCTGTAGTCGATGGCCGGACCGGTGGCGCCCGCGGGCGCGCCAGGGAACGACAGCAGGAACCACAACAGGATGGTCAGCGCCAGGATGATGCCGCCGACGCGACGCAGGAAGATCCAGGCGCGCTCCCACAGGCCGATCAGCAGGTCACGCGGGTGCGGGATGCGGTACGACGGCAGCTCCAGCAGCAGCGCGTGCTCGCTCTTGTCGCGGCGCCACTTCTTCATCACCCACGACACCGCCAGCGCGCTGAGGATGCCGGCCGCATACAGGCCAAACAGCACCAGGCCCTGCTGGTTGAGGACACCCAGCACCTGCTTCTGCGGAATGAAGGCGCCGATCAGCAGCGCATACACCGGCAGTCGCGCCGAGCAGGTCATCAGCGGCGACACCAGGATCGTCGCAAGACGGTCGCGCGGGTCCTGGATGGAGCGCGTGGCCATGATGCCGGGCACGGCGCAGGCGAAGCTCGACAGCAGGGGAATGAACGAGCGGCCCGACAGGCCCGCCGAGGCCATCATCCGGTCGAGCAGGAAAGCTGCACGCGGCAGGTAGCCCGACTCCTCCAGCGCGAGGATGAAGGCGAACAGGATCAGGATCTGCGGCAGGAACACGATCACGCTGCCCAGGCCAGCGATGATGCCGTCGACCAGCAGGCTGCGCAGCGGCCCGTCGGGCAGCATCGCGCCGACCATGTCGCCGAAGGCGCCGGTGCCCAGTTCGATCAGGTCCATCAGCGGCGTCGCCCAGGCATAGACCGCCTGGAAGATCAGGAACATCACCACCGCCAGCGACAGCAGGCCCAGCACCGGGTGCAGCAGCCAGCGGTCGAGCGCGTCGTCGATCTCGGCGGTGCGGCGCGGCATGGCCACTGCCAGCTCGAGCAGGCGCCGGGTCTCGGCGTGCAGCGCATCGGCGTTGTCGGACAGGTTGGCCGGCAGGTGCGCGCGCGGCTCGTGCAGCTTGTCGGCAACGCTGTCGAGCATTGCCACCAGCTCGCGCGCGCCGCCGCTGCGCACGGCCACGGTCGGCACCACCGGCACGCCCAGTTCGCGCTCGAGCACGGCCAGGTCGATGTCGATGCCGCGACGCTTGGCCGCATCCATCATGTTGACCGCCACCACCATCGGCCGGCCCAGCTCGCGCACTTCCAGGGCGAAGCGCAGGTGCAGGCGCAGGTTGGTCGCATCGACCACGCACACCAGCACGTCAGGCGCGGGCTCGCCCGGATAGAAGCCGCGGCACAGGTCGCGCGTTACCGCCTCGTCGAGGCTGGCCGCGTGCAGGCTGTAGGCGCCGGGCAGGTCGAGCACGGCGTAGTGGCGTCCGGACGGCGCATGGAAGCGGCCTTCCTTGCGCTCGACCGTCACGCCGGCGTAATTGGCTACTTTCTGCCGGCTACCGGTCAGCTGGTTGAACAGTGCCGTCTTGCCGCAGTTCGGATTGCCGACCAGGGCGACGCGTATGGCCTCGGCCGCACTCATGCCGGGTCTCCTTCCGGGTCGAAGCCGTTGATGTGCTTGCCTCCAGTCTGCGTGCCTCCAGTCCCCGTGCCCTCAGCCTGCACGCGCACACGCGCGGCTTCGCTGCGACGCAGGGCGAAACGGGTGAAGCCGATCTGCACCAGCAGCGGCTCGGCCGAGACCGGACCGGCCGCCATGACCTCCACGCGTTCGCCGTGGACGAATCCGAGCTCGCGCAGGCGACGTGCGATCGAATCGTTCGGCGAGTGGTCCTCGACGCTATCGACGGTGGCGGCAGTACGGCGTGGCAATTCGGACAGCTTCAAGTTTCACCTGCAAGCCGGCCCGGAGACAGAAACGGGCCAAGGCGCCAAATGGGAATTGTTCTCAATTCTACACCACCGCCCGCGAACGCACGGGTCCAGCGGGCCACCGGCTATGATTCGCCACAGTCCAACAAGCCCAGGCCGATGACCCATCCCCTGCTGAACGTGCGCGAAGGGGCCGTCGCCCGCCTGCGCCTGAACCGACCCGACCTGCACAACGCCTTCGACGCGATGGTGATCGCCGCGCTGACGGGTGCGCTGGAAGCGGTGGCGTCCGACGACAGCGTACGGGTGGTCGTGCTGGAGGGTGAAGGCGCTTCTTTCTCGGCCGGGGCCGACCTCAACTGGATGCGCGGCATGGCCGCGGCCGGCGAAGCCGAAAACCGTGCCGATGCGCTCGCCCTCGCCCGCCTGATGCGCACCCTCGACGAGTTGCCCAAGCCCACCATCGCCCGCGTGCACGGTGCCGCGTTCGGCGGCGGCGTCGGCCTGGTGGCCTGCTGCGACATCGCCATCGCGACGCCCGAGGCCAAGTTCGGCCTGACCGAGAGCAAGCTGGGCCTGCTGCCGGCGGTGATCTCCCCCTACGTGATCGAAGCCATCGGATCGCGCCAGGCGCGGCGCTGGTTCGCCACCGCCGAGATCTTTGCTGCCGACGTCGCCCTGCAGATCGGCCTGGTCCACCAGGTCGTCCCGGCCGGCGAGCTCGACCAGGCGGTGCAGCGACAGGTCGACCTGCTGCTGAAGGCCGGCCCCGTGGCCTCGGCCACGGCCAAGACCCTGGTCCGCCGCGTCACCGGCGAACGCGACCGCGATCGCCTCGACGCCGACAATGCCGCGCTCATCGCCGGTCTGCGAGTATCGAGCGAAGGCCAGGAAGGCCTGGGCGCGTTCCTGGAAAAGCGCAAGCCGCGCTGGGCGCTGTAAAGCCCTCCCCTTCAAGGGGAGGGATGGGAGGGGATGGGTTGGATGCCCATCAAGCAAGGCTCAAGGAGGAGCCCCATGAAAGGACAAACAAACAAGAAGATCACCCGCGAGCAACGTCCGCGCAAGTTGCGAAACGACTCCACGGATGCGGAGCGCCATCTCTGGCGACATCTGAGGAATCGACAACTGCAGGGCTGCAAGTTCAGGAGGCAGCATCCGTTCGGCGGCTTCATACTCGATTTCGCCTGCCTGGAGCGGAAGCTGGTGATCGAACTCGACGGCGGCCAGCACGCGGATCAGGCCGCCTACGACCTGGACCGAACACAGCGGCTGGAACGCGCGGGATTCGTGGTACTGAGATTCTGGAACAACGAAGTATTCGAGAATATCGAGGGGCTCGTCGAGGTGATTCTGGATGCGCTGCGGCGGCTGGAAACCCATCCCCTCCCAACCCTCCCCTGAAAGGGAGGGCTTAAAACAGGAGTGTTTGAAGTGATTGGCGAAACGCACACGCGACTCAACCCATCCCCTCCCAACCCTCCCCTTGAAGGGGAGGGCTAAGAACATGTTCGACAAGATCCTGATTGCCAACCGTGGCGAGATTGCCTGCCGCGTGATCCGTACCTGTCGTCGCCTCGGCATCGCCACCGTCGCGGTGTACTCGCAGGCCGATGCGGACGCGCAGCATGTGCGCCTGGCCGATGAAGCGTGGCCCATTGGCGGGCCGCGTCCGGCCGAGAGCTATCTGCGCGGTGATGCGATCCTCGAAGTCGCGCTGAAGTCGGGCGCGCAGGCGATCCATCCCGGCTACGGCTTCCTCAGCGAAAACGCCGACTTCGCCGACGCGGTTGAAGCCGCCGGGCTCGCCTTCATCGGCCCGCGCGCGGCGTCGATGCGCAAGATGGGCAGCAAGGCCGGCGCCAAGGAACTGATGCAGGCGGCCGGTGTTCCCGTCGTTCCCGGCTATACCGGCGAAGACCAGTCGCCCGAGCTGCTCCAGCGCGAGGCCGATGCGATCGGATACCCGCTGATGATCAAGGCCGCGCACGGCGGCGGCGGCAAGGGTATGCGCATCGTCCGCAACAGCGCGGAGTTTGCCGCCAACCTCGAAAGCTGCCAGCGCGAGGCGCGCAACGCGTTCGGTCGCGATCGCGTGCTGCTGGAGCGCTACGTCGAGCGCCCGCGCCATATCGAGATCCAGGTCTTCGGCGACAGCCACGGCCACGCCATCCACCTCAACGAGCGCGAATGCTCGGCGCAGCGCCGCTACCAGAAGGTGCTGGAAGAATCGCCCTCGCCGTTCCTCTCGCCGCAGTTGCGCGAAGCCATGGGCGCGGCCGCGGTGCTGGCCGCGCGCGCGATCGACTACGTCAACGCCGGCACCGTCGAGTTCATCGTCGGCCAGGACGGCGATTTCTATTTCATGGAGATCAATACCCGCCTGCAGGTCGAGCATCCGGTCACCGAGTTCGTCACCGGACTGGACCTGGTCGAATGGCAACTGCGCGTCGCTGCCGGCGATGCACTGCCACTGGCGCAGGACCAGATCGCCCAGCGCGGCCACGCCATCGAAGTGCGCCTGTACGCCGAAGATCCCGACGCCGGTTTTTTGCCCGGCTCCGGTCGCCTCGAACGCCTGCGACTGCCCGCGGCCGATGACCATGTGCGCATCGACTCGGGCGTGATCGAGGGCGACACCGTCACGATCTTCTACGACCCGATGATCGCCAAGCTCATCGTTTACGACACCGACCGTCCGGCCGCCCTCGCCCGCCTGCGGGCCGCGCTGGCCAAGTGCGACATCGCCGGGCCGAAGTCCAACATCGAGTTCCTCGAACGACTGGTGCGCCACCCGGTCGTCGTCGAAGGCCGCATCGACACCGGCTACCTCGACCGCCACCTGGACGAATTCGTGCAGGCCGGCAGCCAGGCAGGCACCCAGGCAGCCAGCGACGGCGCCGACCAGGACCTGCTGCTGGCCGCCGCCACCGCGCAGCTGCTGGCCCAGGAGCGCAGCAGCCTGGAGCGCGCCGGCGTCTCCGCCGACCCGTCCTCGCCATGGGCGATCGCCGACGGCTGGCGCCTGGGCCACGGCAGCCGCCGCAGCCTGGCCTTCCTGCAGGGCGAGCAACGCCTGGAGCTGCATGCCCAGGGCAGCAATGGCAGCTACCGGATCGAGCACGCCGACCGGATTCATACCGTCGAAGGCGCCCGCAGCGAGGCCGGCGACGCCCTCAGCCTGCGCATTGACGGACGCGGCCGCCGCTTTACGTTGGCTATGGATGCGGCCTCCACGGACATGCCGCGGGACGGTGGCGGACAGCGGATCGTCGTCCATGACGGCGGACGTCGACTCCGCCTTCAGGCGGTGCCGATGTATCGTCCGGAACGCAGCAGTGGCGTGGGCGCCGGCAACCAGTTGCTCGCGCCGATGCCCGGCCGGGTGGTGCTGGTCAAGGCCGCACCTGGCGACGAGGTCGAAGCCGGACAGGAGCTGATGGTGATCGAGGCGATGAAGATGGAGTTGAGCCTGAAGGCGCCACGCGCCGGCACCGTCGCCGAAGTGCGTGCGGCCGCCGGCGACTTCGTCGAGGCCGACGCCGTGCTGGTGGCGCTGGCGTCATGAAGCGCTCGGTCCGCATCGTTGAAGTCGGGCCGCGCGACGGCCTGCAGAACGAGAAAACCAATGTCGCCACCGCCGACAAGATCGAACTGATCGATCGGCTCTCGGCGACGGGGCTGCGCAGTATCGAAGCCACCAGCTTCGTCAGCCCCAAGTGGGTGCCGCAGCTGGCCGACGCGGCCGAGGTGCTGGCCGGCATCCATCGCCGCCCCGGCGTGCGCTATCTGGTGCTGGTGCCGAACGAACAGGGCTACGCCCGTGCGCGCAGCGCCGGCGTCGACGAGATCGCCGTGTTCACGGCCGCCTCCGAGGAATTCAATCGCCGCAACATCAACGCCGGCATCGATGAATCGCTGCAGCGCTTCCTCCCTGTGATGGAACGTGCGCGTGCCGATGGTGTTGCCGTGCGCGGTTACGTCTCCACCGTGCTCGGCTGCCCCTATCAGGGCGAAGTTCCGCTGGCCGACGTGGTGCGCGTGGCGCGGGCGCTGCATGAGATGGGCTGTTACGAAGTCTCGCTGGGCGACACGATCGGCATCGGTACGCCCGGCAAGGCGCGGGCGATGCTGCTGGCGGTGGCGCAGGAAGTGCCCATTGGCGCGCTGGCCGTGCACTTCCACGACACCTACGGCCAGGCGTTGGCCAACATCCTCGCCTGCCTCGAGGAAGGCGTGGCGGTGGTCGATTCGGCCGTGTCCGGAACCGGCGGCTGCCCTTATGCGAAGGGCGCCAGCGGCAACGTCGCGACCGAGGATGTCGTCTACATGCTGCACGGCCTGGGCATCGAGACCGGCGTGGACCTGCCGGCGCTGGCCGAAACCGGCCGCTGGCTCGCCGCCCTGCTCGGACGCGAGACAGGCAGCCGGGTCGGCAAGGCACTCGCGGCCTCATGACGTCCAAGGCGCCAGCGGCCAGGCCCTCGACATCGCCGGCAACGGCCGATGCGGCGGCCACGCTGGCAGCCATCGACGACGCGCTCAACCGCGACCGCGATCTACCCGAAGCCACCAGGACACTGCTGCAACAGGCGCGCCAGGCGCTGCTTGAAGCCTCCGCCGAAGCCGATGCCGAAAGGCAGCGCTATCGCGCGCTGTTCGACGCCTTGCCTGATCCGGTCAGCATCATCGCCTATGACGGCACTGTGCTCGATCTCAATCGCGCCGGTTTCGAATCGTATCGACGGCCACGCGAGGAACTGGTCGGCCAGCCGATCGAAACGATCAACCCCGACCTGCCAAAGGACCACATGGCCCCCGTGCTGGAGACGCTCAACCGTGGCGGCAGCTACATGGTCGAGGTCACCAACATGCGCAGCGACGGCACGCGCTTTCCGGTGGAGGTCCACACCGGGCCACTGGAATACGACGGCCGCAAGGCAATGGTGGCGGTGGCGCGCGACCTCAGCAGCCGGCTGACCGGGCAACTGCGCTATCGCGAGCTCATGGAAGCGATGGATCGCGGCATCCTGATCCAGGACGCCGACCTGCAGATCGTCTTCACCAACGTCGCGGCGATGAAGATCCTCGGCGTCGGCGAAGGCGAAGCGGTCAACGATGCATTGCGCGAGGACAACTGGATGGTGGTCGACGAGCGCGGCCGCCAGTTGCCCCCCGACCTGTATCCCTCGCACCGCGCACTGAAGACCGGGCGGATCAGCGAGAGCACCGTGCTCGGCCTGTTCCATCGCGCAAAGCAGCAGCTGATGTGGCTGACGGTCACCGCCGTGCCGCAGTTCCCACCCGGTGGCGACAAGCCACACCAGGTGCTGTCGCTGTTCTCCGACATCACCACGCTCAAGCGCGACAGCACCCTGTTCGACCGCGCCCAGGCGATGGCGCACATCGGGGGATGGGAATGGGAAGTCGGCCCGGACCGTCTTTACCTGACCGACGAAGCGCAGCGGATCCTTGGCCATCGCCCGGCCCCCGTCACCATCGAAGGCATGCTCGCCTGCCTGCGCCCGCACGATCGCGAACGCCTGCGTGCCGCACTGGGCCAGGCGATCTCGTTCGGACGCAAGCTCGAACTGGAAGTCCAGGGCAACCGCGCCGACGGACGCGGCTTCTGGCTGCGCGTGATCGGCGAGGCCGATGCCGCCGACCCGCTCAACTCGCGCCTGACCGGCACGCTGCAGGACATCACCGAGCGCAAGCACGATGAGGAAACCCTGCGCGTGCAGGCACGCAGCGATCCGCTCACTGGCCTGCTCAACCGCGACGCGGTGCTGGCCGAACTGGAAGCGCGGCTCGACGATCCGCTGCGCGACACACTGGCCGTGCTCTATGTCGACCTGGATCGCTTCAAGGTCGTCAACGATGTGCTTGGCCATGCTGCAGGCGATCGCCTGCTGGCTTCCGCCGGCCGTCGCATCCAGCGCGCGATCGGCATCGAAGGATTGATCGCGCGCTTCGGTGGCGACGAGTTCCTGGTCATCTGCGACACCGGCAGCGACCCCTCGCGTCCCGAGCGCCTGGCCGACGCGATCCTGGAGATCTTCGGCGACAGCTTCCGCCTCGACGGCGAGGAGTTCAGCATCACCGCCAGCATCGGCATCGCCCAGGCCCCGCTCGATGGCGTGCGCTCGCAGCAGCTGATCCAGAGCGCCGACGTGGCGATGTACGACAGCAAGCGCCGTGGCCGCAACGGCTGGCAGGCCTTCACGCCGGAACTCGCCGAGCAGCAGCTGCACCGCCTGCAGCTGGAAACCCACCTGCGGCGCGCGGTCAACAACGAGGAGTTCCACCTCGTCTACCAGCCACAGGTCGACCTCACCACCGGCGAGATGGTCGCGGCGGAGGCGTTGATCCGCTGGCGCAATCATTCGCTCGGCGAGATCCGGCCGGACCGTTTCATCGACCACGCCGAAACCACCGGCGACATCGTCGGCATCGGCGACTGGGTCCTGCAGGAAGCCTGCCGGCAGCTGCGCGAATGGCAGGAAGGCGGACTGGCGGTGCCGCGCGTCGCGGTGAACGTCTCGTACCGGCAATTCCTCGGCGAAGATCTGGCCAGCAGCGTCAATGCCGCCCTGTCGGAGTACGGCCTGCCCGGCGATGCGCTGGAGCTGGAGTTCACCGAGCGCGTGCTGATCGAGGACGCCCCCGATACCTTGCGCACCTTCGCGGCGCTGCGCGACATGGGCGTGATCCTGACGATCGACGACTTCGGCGAGGGCTACAGCGCCCTCAACTACCTGCGACGACTGCCCATTCATGGCCTCAAGCTGAGCCAGCTGTTCGTCCAGGGCGTGCCGGACAACCAGTCCGACGTCGCGGTCTGCCAGGCCGTGGCCGGCATAGCCCGCAGCCTGGGCCTGGGACTGGTCGCCGAGGGCGTGGAGACCGAACAGCACCGCGAGTTCCTGCTGAAGCTCGGGGTCACCATCGGCCAGGGCTTCCTGTTCGCGCCGGGGTTGATGCCCGATGAACTGAGGCTGGTGTATCGGACGGCGTCGATGGGGAAGGGCTAGCGGCGAGGAGCGCCCTCTCCCTCCCCTTCGGGGCACCCTCCCCCACAAGTCCGGTAAAATCCCGCCTTTCCGCGTTCCTGGACCAGCCCATGCAACTCGATACTGTCCGCGCCATCGTCACCGGCGGCGTTTCCGGCCTCGGCCTTGCCGTCGCCCAGCACCTGGTCGCCCATGGCGCCAAGGTCGCCCTGTTCGATGTCAACGACGACAAGGGCGCTGCCGCCGTGTCCGCGCTGGGCGCCGAAAAGGCCCGCTACTTCAAGACCGACGTCACCAGCGAAGCCGACGTCGCCGCCAATGTCGCCACCGCCAATGAATTCCTCGGCGGCCTCAACGCCACCATCAACTGCGCCGGCATCCTCGGCGCCGGTCGCGTGCTGGGCAAGGAAGGCGCGATGCCGCTGGCGCAGTTCCAGGGCACGGTGATGGTCAACCTGGTCGGCAGCTTCAACGTCGCCAAGGCCGCCGCCGCACTGATGCAGCACAACGAAGCCGGCATCGACGGCGAGCGCGGCGTGATCGTCAACACCGCGTCGGTGGCTGCCTATGAAGGCCAGATCGGCCAGGCCGCGTATTCGGCATCGAAGGGTGGCGTGGTCGGCATGACCCTGCCGATGGCGCGTGAGTTGTCGCGCTTCGGCATCCGCGTGATGACCGTCGCCCCGGGTATCTTCTGGACGCCGATGGTCGACGGCATGCCCGACTCGGTGCAGCAGTCGCTGGCCGCGTCCATTCCGTTCCCGTCGCGCCTGGGCAAGCCGGAAGAGTTCGCCGACCTGGTGGCCTACATCCTGCGCAACACCTACCTCAACGGCGAAACCATCCGCCTCGACGGTGCAACGCGCCTGGCGCCGAAGTAAATCCCCAAGACACCGGCGCCCGGCGGATGGCCCGCCGCGCCTGAAAGACACAGCAAAGGTCCAGCATGAAAGCCTACGACGTAAAGAAGGGTAACGTTGTCGAGTACAACAACGCGGTCTACCAGATCCGCGACATCGAGCGCAGCTCTCCGCAGGGTCGCGGCGGCAACGTCAAGTTCCGCTTCACCATGTACAGCGTGCCGGGCGGCACCAAGCTCGATGTCAGCATGGGCGGCGACGATGAAGTGAAGGAAGTCGAGCTCAGCCGTCGCCAGGCGACGTTTTCGTACAAGGACGGCGAGGCGTTCGTGTTCCTGGACGACGAGGACTACACGCCGTACACGCTCGACGCGGATGTCGTCGGCGACCTGGCCGGCTACATCGTGGCCGACCTCAGCGGCTGCTACGTGCAGATCATCGACGACGCACCGGTGGCGCTGCAGCTGCCGCAGAGCGTGGCGATCGAAGTGATCGAGACGCCGCCGGAACTCAAGGGCGGCACCGCGACCAAGCGTCCGAAGCCGGCCAAGCTGTCGACCGGCATCGAGATCATGGTTCCGGAGTACATCGGCAACGGCGAGCGGGTGCTGGTCAACACCACCACGGGCGAATTTGCCGGTCGCGCGGACTGACGGGTGGCGTGACGGGTCCCGGGTGCGGCCGTTGGCCTTACCCGGGCTACGCTTCTTCCGGGTGGCGTGACGGGCCCCGGGTGCGACCGTTGGCCTTACCCGGGCTACGTTTGGTGGGTAGCCCGGGTAAGCGCAGCGCACCCGGGAGCATCAGCGCATCAAGGCAAACGCATGCCGCCCTCGGCCGCGTGCAGGGCGCGCAGGCGCTGCCCCAGCAGATCGCTGTTGGCCGCGATGCCATCGAGCAATTGCCGCTGCGTCGGCGCCATCAATTCGCGCGCGCCCGTTTCCACGTCTACCCGCAACTGCCTCAACTGCGCACGGCGCTGCTCACTCTCAATGGCAAGCTCCGCACGCTCCTGCGCCTGCGGCAGGCCATAACCGGTTCCTTCGAGCAACTGCGCCGGACGACCAAGGTAGGCGCCCTCCTGCAGCAGGCGCTGCAGTACGGCCACTTCCGCCGGTCGAGCGTTCGAGCCAAGGTACTTGCGCTTCAGCGCTTCCTGCACCTGCAATCGCTGCCGGCGCTGGGCCGCCTGTTCAAGCAACAGCAACGCAGCACCGCTGCGAAGATCGGTGTGCACGATCCACGGCCGGCGCTGTGCGGGATCGAGCGACATCCAGTCTTCAACGCGCGTCTGTGGCAGCTCCAGCTGCAGGCGCGCTACTTCGAACAGCTGCTGGAAGTGCGGGCGCAACGACTCGAAGCGGTAGCCCAGGCGCAATGCTTCGGCCGGATCGTCGAACACGCCGGGGTCGGCAATGCCGGCGCGCTCCAGTCGATGCAGCACGCCGGTCGGCGTGATGCTGCCGAGATCGGCCGTGGCCAGGCGCGGCACGCCGTCGTGCAGCAGCTTGTAGGTTTCCACCGCGCAGTTGTTGCTGAGGAAGTAATAGCGGCCGTCGTAGCTCCAGTGCAGCTGCGCCGCCCGCTCCAGCAGGCCGGCGATCTCCTCAGGCGCAAGCCGCAGCGGCGTCGAGCGCAGGCCGCGCAGCTCGACCTTGGTGTATTCGTCGACGACCTGGGTCAGCGGCAGCACGAACAGGCGCGAGGGATAGCGGCCGGTCAGGCCGCGCCAGCTCGACAGCTGGACGTCGCCGACGAACGCGCGGAACGACAGCACCAGGTGGTACGACAGGTCGAGGCGGCAATCCGGCCCCGGTGCGCGCCCGGGAGCGCACACCACCAGTCGCAACATGCTGTGCCCCCAGCGGCTCATCACCTGGTCGTTGCTGTCGGCCAGGAGATAGTCGACCGCGTAGACGCGCTGCGGATCCAGCGCAGCCAGCGCCTGCGCTCCGCCGTCGCCGGCATCGACATAGACGAAGTCGCGTGCACACCGCTCGGCGCCCTCGCCCATCGCCGCCGGCGGTGGCCCGAGCCGCGCCGAGAAGTATCGATGCAGCGCGGGACGACGGCAGGCATAGCTGCCATCGAGCAGGAAGTACTCGAGGTTGACCGCGACGAACTCGACAGGCTTGCTCAGCTCGTAGCGGTCCGGGCTGCGGTCGACGAAGCGGTTCTCGCGCCGGCCGGCCAGGCGCGTGCCGGTACGAGTCGCGCGGACCTGCCAGCCGGCCAGGTCGAGCAGGCGCGGATCGCGCGACATCGATCCGCCGGGCGCGACGCGGTCGTACAGATGCGCGAGCTCGTGCAGCAGCGTCGCCAGCGCGCGTTGCTGCGCACCGGCGTCGCCCGCTGCCATTGCCGTCAGCACGGTGCGGTCGAGCAGGATTTCATTGCGACCCGCGTGCCCGCTGACTCCGGCGTCGAGGGTTTCGCTCCAGTGCAGCCGGATCGGCGATTCGAGCGCTGCCTGCATGGCATCGGGCAGGTGCATGCGCGCCTGCTCGATCAGATGGCGGGTGGCGGCGACGTCGGACGCGCCAAGGTCACGTTCGTCGAGCTGCACCCGCAGCGCGGCCTGGGCCTGCCCGACCCACAGCGCCAGCATCAGCAGGGGCCAGGCCGCCATCCGGACGAACTTGTTCCGGACGAGCTGGCCCCGGCCGCAGCCGGCGTTCACAGCGCGAGGATGGCCTTTGCCAGTTCGATGTCGCTGGCCTGGCGTGCCTGCGGCACGTTCTCGCGCAGATGGCGCAGCGCCGCCTCGAGCTGGGCGCCACGGATCGCGCCGTCGCTGGCGACGAAGCTGGCGGCGTCGTCGCGTGCGGCCAGCACCACCTTGTCGTTGCCCGACGAGGAATCCGAACTGGCGCTGGACGCCGAACTTCCGCCGGCGGAGGTGCCAGCAAAGCTGGAGGCAAACGCGGCCGGCGTCGCACCGAGCAGCGCAATGGAAAGCAGGACGGCGGGGGATTTCATCGACGGCTCCAGGGGATCAGCGATCACGGATCAGGGACCGGCAAAGATTACCGGGTGTTACTCCGTTTGAAGCACAGCCCGTTCGCGCCGCGATAACGGATATTCACGATCGGCGGGCAGCCGACCCGCCGTCAGCGGTCATGGGTCGAACAACTTGCCCGGATTGAGCACACCGTTGGGGTCCAGCACCCTGCGAATACCGCGCATGACCTCCACTTCGGCTTCGCTGCGCGTGCCCAGCAGGTAGGGCTTCTTGACCAGGCCGATGCCGTGCTCGGCGGAGATGCTGCCGCCATGGCGCTCCAGCGATTGCGCCAGCAGCTTGGTGACCTGCTCGCAATGGCCGACGAACTCATCGTCTGCCATGCCCTCGGGCTTGAGCACGTTGATGTGCAGGTTGCCGTCGCCGATATGGCCGAACCAGACCACATCGAACTGCGGGTACTCACGCCCCAGCAACGCCTGTGTCTGGGCGAGGAAATCGGGCATCGCCGAGATCCGCACGGAGACGTCGTTCTTGTACGGCCGCCAGCGCGCCAGGCTTTCGGTAATGCCCTCGCGCAGGCGCCACAACTGCGTCGCCTGGGCGTCGCTCTGGCTGATCACGCCATCGCTGACCAGCCCCTGTTCCAGGCAGTACTCGAATGCGGCCATGGCCGCCGCCTCGCGCTGCTCGTCGCCGACGGCGAACTCGGTGATCACGTAGAACGGATGCACTTCGTCGAACGGCTTCTGCCCGCCATGCGCGAGCACGTGGTGCAGCGCGCGATCGGTGAAGAATTCGAACGCCTCCAGTGCCAGCCGTTCGCGGAATGCAGCGAACACCTTCATCAGCATTTCGAACGACGGCAACGCCAGCAGCATGACGTTCGTCGGCGGCGGCGGATCGGTCAATCGCAAGGTCGCCTCGACGACGATGCCGAGCGTTCCTTCCGAGCCGATCATCAACTGGCGCAGGTCGTAGCCGCTCGAGTTCTTGATCAGCGCGCGATTGAGCTCGAGCAGGTCGCCCTTGCCCGTCACCACGGCCAGCCCGGCGATCCATTCGCGGGTGTTGCCGTAACGGATCACGCGGATGCCGCCGGCGTTGGTGGCGACGTTGCCGCCGATCGAGCACGAACCGCGCGCGCCGAAGTCCACCGGGTAGGCCAGGCCGTGTTCGCGGGCGGCGTTGTGCACGGCCTCCAGGGGAATGCCGGCCTGCACGGTCAGGGTGCGGTCGACGGCATTGAAGTCGAGCACGCGGTTCATCCGTTCCAGGCTCAGCACCAGCTCGCCATTGGCCGCGACCGCGCCGCCCGACAGACCGGTGCGACCGCCGGAAGGCACCACCGCAATGCGCTCCTCGTTGGCCCACAGCAGGATCATCTGCACCTCTTCGACCGACGACGGCAACGCCACCGCCAGCGGCGCCGGGGTCCAGCGCCGGGTCCAGTCGCGACCGTAGTGCTCCAGGTCACCCGGCTCGGTGCTCAGGCGCAGGCCGGGGGCCCGGGTGGCGAGGCGCTTTAGCGAGGCGGTCATCAGCGAGTCGGTCATCAGGGGGCCAGTCGGTTGAAGTGTGCGCCTCCCCTGCGTGCCGGGGAGGAGCTGGTAGCGTGCCAGCAGCGGCATTCCGGCGCCAGTGATGCAGCGCAGCAAACAGGGGCGATTTCTGACATAGTCAAACGCCCACACCACACCCCGACCCGTCGTGAGCCTGCAGACCTCGTACCCGAAGTCCGACATCCGTGTGCTGCTGCTGGAAGGGGTCTCCCCGACCGCGGTGGAGAGTTTCCGCAACGCCGGCTACTCGCAGATCCAGACGTACGACAAATCGCTGCCGCCGGAACTGCTGCGCCAGGAAATCGCCGCCGCGCACATCATCGGCATCCGCTCGCGCACGCACCTGGACGCCGACGTGCTTTCGCACGCACGCCGCCTGATCGCGATCGGCTGCTTCTGCATCGGCACCAACCAGGTCGACCTCGACAGCGCCGAACTGGCCGGCATCCCGGTCTTCAATGCGCCCTACTCCAATACCCGCAGCGTCGCCGAGCTGGTCGTGGCCGAGGCGATCATGCTGATGCGCGGCATCCCGCAGAAGAACGCGCAATGCCACCGCGGCGGCTGGTCGAAGTCGGCCGCCGGCAGCCACGAGGTGCGCGGCAAGACCCTGGGCATCGTCGGTTACGGCCACATCGGCACCCAGGTCGGCGTGATCGCCGAAGCACTGGGCATGCAGGTGATCTTCCACGACATCGAAACCAAGCTGTCGCTGGGCAATGCCCGTGCCGCGGCCGGCCTCGACGATCTGCTGGCGCGCAGCGACATCGTCACCCTGCACGTGCCGGAGACAGCCGCGACGCAGGGCATGTTCGGCGCCGCGCAGGTCGAGCGCATGAAGAAGGGCGCGCACCTGATCAACGCCTCGCGCGGCACCGTGGTCGACATCGATGCGCTTGCCGCGGGCCTGGCCTCGGGCAAGGTCGGCGGCGCCGCGGTCGACGTGTTTCCGGTCGAGCCGCAGGGCAATGCCGATGCGTTCGTGTCGCCGCTGGTCGGCCTCGACAACGTCATCCTGACCCCGCACATCGGCGGCAGCACGCTCGAAGCCCAGGACAACATCGGCCTGGAAGTGGCGGCCAAGCTGATCCGCTACAGCGACAACGGTTCGACCCTGTCGGCGGTCAATTTCCCGGAAGTGACCCTGCCCGAACACACCGGCAGCCTGCGACTGCTGCATATCCACCGCAACGTGCCGGGCGTGCTGTCGCAGGTCAACGACGTGTTCTCGCGGCTGGGCGTCAACATCGACGGCCAGTTCCTGCGCACGCATCCCAAGGTCGGCTACGTGGTGATCGATGTCACCGCGACGCAGGCCCAGGCGGCGCTGGTCCGCGACGAGCTGGCACGCATTCCGGGAACGCTGCGGGTGCGCATCCTGTATTGAGCCGCGAATGCGCAGGAGCCGCCTGGCTCCTGCGTCCGGGGCAGTGCCGTGCCGAAGGATCAGCGAGCCGTGCGCGCCTGCCACTTGAGCGCCATGCGGCGCATCGACTCGTCGCTGCCCGGGTGGGCGAGGATCTCGTCGATCGGGCGCCACGCCAGGTCGTGGGATTCGTCGCTGACGATGTAGTCCTCGGACTGGCGGGCGTGCACGACATAGCGCACGTCGTAATGCCAATGGCCCGGCACGTCGCGCCGCTCGGGGATCCAGTGGCGGTCGAGGTCGAACATCTCCGGCTCCACATCCAGGCCGGTCAGTCCCGATTCCTCCTCCGCTTCCCGCAGCGCCACGCGAGCCAGGTCGCGGTCGCCGTCGGCGTGGCCGCCCAGCTGCAGCCAGCGCTCGAGCTTGCGGTGGTGCGTGAGCAGGACGCGGGTCCCGCTGCGGTCGACCAGCCACGACGAGGCGGTGAAGTGCCCGACCAGGTGGATCCTTTCGAACACGGTGTCGGCCGAGGCGAGGAATCCGGCGAAGTCCTGTGCGCTTTCAGCCTCCTGCGGCCATTGCCGGGCATACGCAGCCAGTGCCGTGCGCAGCGAATCCATTGAGTTCTCGTGCTCGCTGGCGGTGCGTTCGTTGTTCAAGGATCTGCCCGGATAAGGAAAGCAGCCATTTTAGTCGCCACTGAGGCGGCTTGCCGCAGTTCTTGAACGCGGAATCTGGCGTGATTCGAGAATTTTTCCACCAGTGATTTGAGGCTTTTCTTATTCCGTGATCGGGCAGCGATCGACAGGCTCCGCATCAACGGACACCGGAGCCATCATGGAAGAGTCAACGTCGCAGCCCCAGGCACACCACGCAGTTCGAATGCAGCCCCGTCATGGCCAGCAACGGCCCGCGCCCATCCTGCCCATCCTGTTCGCCCTGATGGCACTCGCCACCACCGCGGCCCAGGCGCAGACACCGGAAGACGCCGGGCAGGTCCGCTTCACCGGCCCGCTGGTGAGTTCCGCGCCCCCGCTGCCCAAGGGCCTGCTCAACATCGAGCCCTATCTGATCAATACACAGACGGTGGCCCATTACGACACCGATGGCCACCGCCGCGACATCGATCGCGCCGCGGACGACTGGCAGATCGCTGTCCCCATCCAGTACGGAGCCACCGACAGGCTGACGCTGGGCATTACCCTCAACGCCGCCTACGCACAGGGACTGCGCTCGGAGCGCCATCTTGCGACGGGCGACACCCGGCTGTCGGCGTCCTGGCTGCTCGCACACGGCACTGGCAGGCACCAGCCGAAGCTGACCATATCGGCCCGCCAGAACGTCAGCACCGGCCAGCATGACCGGCTCGAACTGCAGCGCGTACCCGGCCCCACCGGCAGTGGCACGGATTCGACCACGCTGGCGCTCGACAGCCAGGCGTACTTCCTCGCGCGCAGCAATCTGCGTGGACGCGCCGGCATCGCCTGGCGGCTGCCCGGCGCCGATGCGGGCCTGCATGGACAGAGCAGCTACGGCACGCATGCCGGCTTCAAGGGCAACGCCGAACTGGGCGACGGGATGGTGGCCAATGTCGGTGCCGAGTACAGCATCAACAGTCACTGGGTGCTGGCTTCGGACGTGGTCTACGAGTACGAGGACACCACCCGCGTCCGCGGTCAAGACGAGCTGGGCGCGGTCGACGTCACCCTGCCCTCGTCATGGCGCCTGTCAGTCGCTCCGGCGGCGGAGTACCACTGGTCCGACAACGCCGGCGTGATCTTCGGCGCGCTGGTGTCGCTGGACGGCCGCAACAGTGCGGCGATCGTGTCGCCCCAGGTCGCAGTGAACCTGGTGTTCTGAGCAAGTCCCGGCGCCGCCCGGCCGTGGCAACCCATGGCCTTGCGGCATCGTCCGCGTACCGTAGGGGCATGACGTTTCACGCTTGCCGCTCCTTTCCCGCGTGGGTTAAGGTAGCCCGCCCCCCACGGCCCATACGTTTCACTCGCCGCCTGAATGGGTGGCAGATCACATTTCAGGGGAATCAGATGCTCAAAAACCTCTTCATCACCAAGCCGGTGGCGCCCGCCGGGCACGTCGATGCCGGTGAGCCCGTCGAAGGCAGCCTGGAAGGCGAGGCAGTCCTCAAGCGGTCATTGACTGCAACGCAACTGGTGATGCTGGGAATAGGTGCCGTGATCGGCGCCGGCATCTTCGTGCTGTCCGGCCATGCCGCCGCCGAGCACGCCGGCCCCGCGATCGTCCTGAGCTTCATCATCGCCGGCTTCGCCTGCGCCCTCGCCGGCCTGTGCTACGCCGAGTTCGCCGCGATGATGCCGGTCTCCGGCAGCGCCTACTCCTACTCCTACGCCACCCTGGGCGAGTTCGTCGCCTGGTTCATCGGCTGGAACCTGGTGCTCGAGTACATGTTCGCCGCGTCGACCGTTGCGGTCGGCTGGTCGGGCTACCTCAACAGCTTCCTCGAATACTTCCACATGGCCTTGCCGGCCTCGCTGGCAGCCGCCCCGCTCAACGTCGTCGATGGCAGCATCGTCTACACCGGAGGCCTGATCAATTTGCCGGCAGTGTTCATCGTCGCCGCGCTCAGTGGCCTGTGCTACGTCGGCATCACCCAGTCGGCAGCGGTCAACTCGGTGATCGTGGCGATCAAGGTCGTCGTCATCGTGATGTTCGTGGCCTTCGCCGCCAGCTACATCAACCCGGACAACTGGGTGCCGTTCATCCCGGAAAACGAAGGTCCGGGCAAGTACGGCATGTCGGGCGTGATCCGCGGTGCCGCGGTGGTGTTCTTCGCCTACATCGGCTTCGATGCGGTCTCGACCGCGGCCGGCGAAGCCAAGAACCCGCAGCGCGACATGCCGATCGGCATCCTCGGCTCGCTGGTCATCTGCACGATCATCTACATCATCGTCGCCCTGGTGCTGACCGGCCTGCTGCCGTACCACATGCTGAGCACGCCCAAGCCGGTCGCGACCGCGCTTGAAGCCTACCCGGCACTGGGCTGGCTGAAGATGATCGTCGAGATCGGCGCCATCGCCGGCCTGAGCTCGGTGATCCTGGTGATGCTGATGGGCCAGCCGCGCATCTTCTACTCGATGGCGAAGGACGGCCTGATGCCGCCGATCTTTGCCAAGGTGCACCCGAAGTACCAGACGCCGTACATGGGCACGATCATTGTGGGCGTGTTCGCCTGCCTGCTGGCCGGCTTCCTGCCGATCGGCCTGCTTGGCGAACTGGTCTCGATGGGCACCCTGCTCGCCTTCGCCACCGTCTCCATCGGCGTGCTGGTGCTGCGCAAGAGCCGTCCGGACCTGCCGCGCCCGTTCCGCGTGCCGGCTGCAGCGATCATCTGCCCGCTCGGCGCGGCCGCCTGCCTTTACCTGTTCTGGCAGCCGTTCTCGGAGCATTGGCACCTGATGACCGGCTGGACCGCGATCGGCATGGCGATCTACTTCTTCTACGGATACCGCAACAGCAAGGTTCGCAAGGCCCAGCGTTGATCTGCTGAGGTCCAAGCCAAGGCCGGCGGCAACCCCGCCGGCCTTGTTCGTTCAAAGCCGCACCAACCGATGCCGGCCTCGCCGGACCTGGGAAGCAATAGATGTTCGGACAACTCTGGGCGACCAAACACCCCCATGCCAGCCATGCCGATGCGCAGGGCCTGGAACTGCATCGCACGCTTGGCCCGTGGGGCCTGACCGCCCTGGGCATCGGCGCGGTCATCGGCGGCGGCATCTTCGTCATCACCGGTCAGGCCGCGGCTGACCATGCCGGCCCGGCGATCATGCTGTCGTTCGTGCTGGCGGCGATCTGCTGCACGTTCTGCGCACTGGCCTACGCCGAGTTCGCGGCGATGGTGCCGGTCTCCGGCAGCGCCTACACCTACACCTACGCGACGCTGGGCGAACTGGCGGCGTGGTTCATCGGCTGGATGCTGGTACTCGAGTACGGCGTCTCGGCCTCGGCCGTGGCGGTCAGCTGGACCGGCTACTTCCTCAGCCTGCTCGATCACTTCGGCATACACCTGCCACAAGCGCTGGTCAGCGCGCCGCTGGATGCGCAGCTCAAGCCGACCGGCGCGATCGCCAACCTGCCCGCGGCCTGCATCGTGCTGCTGCTGACCTGGCTGTGCTACGTCGGCATCCGCAAGTCGTCGGCGATGAACATGGCGATGGTCGTCCTCAAGACCGGCCTGATCCTGCTGGTGATCTTCGCCGGCTGGAAGTACATCGACCCGGCCAACTGGCACCCCTTCATTCCGGCCAACGAAGGCCCGGGCAAGTACGGCTTCGAAGGCGTCCTGCGCGGTGCGGCGCTGGTGTTCTTCGCCTACATCGGCTTCGAGGCGGTGTCGGTGGCGGCGCAGGAATCGCACAAGCCGCAGCGCGACCTGCCGATCGGCATGCTGCTGTCGCTGGCGATCTGCACGGTGCTCTACATCGCCATGGCCGCGGTCATGACCGGCCTGGTGCCGTTCGCCCAGCTCGGCACCGACGAGCCGGTGGTCACCGCGGTTGCGGCGCATCCGGAACTGGGCTGGCTGCGCGTGGTGGTCGAGATCGGCGCTTTGATCGGCCTGTCGTCGGTGGTGCTGGTGATGATCATCGGCCAGCCGCGCATCTTCATGATCATGGCCCGCGACGGCCTGCTGCCGCCGCTGTTCACGAAGATCCACCCCGAGTACCGCACGCCGCACATCAACACGGTGATCACCGGCATCGGTATTGCGATCCTGGCGGCGCTGTTCCCGCTCGACGTGCTCGGCGAGCTGACGTCGATGGGCACGCTGATCGCTTTCGCTGCGGTCTGCGGTGGCGTGCTGATCCTGCGCCGCACGCAGCCCGACCTGCCGCGTCCGTTCCGCATCCCGTTCGCGTGGGGCGTGTGCATCGCCGGCATCCTCAGCTGCCTGGCACTGCTGTCGACGATGACCGCGCACAACTGGTTCCTGATGGTGGTGTGGACGGCGGTCGGGTTCCTGATCTATTTCCTGTACGGCTACAAGCACAGCAAGCTCAAGAAGGGCTGACCAGAAGGGCTGATGTGAAAAAAGGGCGCCAAAGGGCGCCCTTTTTTTGTGCCCCTCGTCTGCGGGGGTGACGGGAACTTCGTGTGCTAGGCCGGTGCCACATGTCATCCCGGCGAATGCCGGCATGACGGGCCTATGCCGAAGACCATGCAACGAATTGCCGAAGCGTCGTCCGCCGGGCCGGGGATTACGCAGCAGTGGGCCATGGATGGCCCACGCCCCGCCTTCGGACAGGATGTCCGACGAAGGGGCGGAGCAATCCCCGGCTCGGCGGACGACGCCGTAAGGCAGACGAGAGCCCAGAAAGCCTATAGCGCGTCGATATCACCCAACGCACGAATCAATCTGCGTGCACGCTTGTCCGGCTTGCTCTCCGGTGCCCGATAGCCGTTGCGCTCGGCCACGCGCTGGGCACGCAGCTGCTCGCGTGCGAGCCGCGACGCTTCGGTCTCCGAATACAGGGTCTGTGCGGCGCTGGCAGGCCCGCGCGTGTCGCTGAGCGCAAGCACGCCGATCTCGAAGGTTTCCTCACCGCGCGCCACGCGCAGCTCGTCACCCACGCGCACCACCCGCGAAGCTTTCGCGCGCTGGCCGCCGACATCGACCTTGCCGGTCTCCACCGCCTGCTTTGCCAGGCTGCGGGTCTTGTAGAAGCGCGCGGCCCACAGCCACACGTCCAGCCGCACTGCCTGCATCGGTACCGGTTGTTCTGTCACTGCGTTTTCCAGCCTGACGGCCATTGCATCGGCCACCGCATTATCGCCGAATCAGGGCCGCCGGCGCGCCTGCACAAAGGCATGCAGCCTCTTCGCGAACGGAATGCTACCTTGCCGCCCTTCCCTTCGCAGGCTCCGTGATGCCGCCCAGACAGCACAACCTCACCGAAGGCCCGATCGGCCGCAACCTCCTCGCCTTCGCACTGCCGATCCTGGCTGGCAACGTCGCGCAGTCCCTCAACGGCTCGGTCAACGCGGTCTGGGTCGGACGCTTCCTCGGCGAAGAAGCGCTGACGGCCACGGCCAATGCCAACAACATCATGTTCTTCCTGATCGGGTCGGTGTTCGGCTTCGGCATGGCAGCGACCATCCTGATCGCCCAGGCGATCGGCGCGCGCGACATCACCCAGGCACGGCGCGTGATGGGCACCAGCGCGACCTTCTTCGTTGGCCTGTCGGTGGTGATCGCAGCGCTGGGCTGGTGGCTGTCGCGCCACCTGCTGGCGGCGATGGGCACGCCACTGGGCTCGCTGCAGTTTGCCGAGGATTACCTGCAGGTGATCTTCCTGGCGATGCCGATCCTGTACACGTTCGCCTTCATCTCGGCGGCGCTGCGCGGTGCCGGCGATTCGCGTACGCCATTCCGCTTCCTGCTGGTGTCGGTGCTGCTCGACATCGTCTTCAATCCGCTGCTGATCTTCGGCCTGGGCCCGTTCCCGAAGCTCGGCATCGCCGGCTCGGCCTGGTCGACGCTGCTGGCGCAAGGCATGACCCTGATCGCGTTGCTGCTGTACCTGCGCCACAAGCGCCACCCGCTCTGGCTGGGACGGCAGGAAGCGCACATGTTCAGGATCGACCTGACCATCCTGCGCTCGCTGGTGGTCAAGGGCGTGCCGATGGGCCTGCAGATGGTGCTGATCTCGCTGGCGATGATCGCGATGATCACCATGGTCAACCACTACGGTACCGACACCACGGCCGCCTACGGCGCGGCGCTGCAGCTGTGGACCTACGTGCAGATGCCGGCCATGGCCATCGGCGCGGCGTGCTCGTCGATGGCCGCGCAGAACGTCGGCGCGAACCGCTGGGACCGGGTATCGGCCACCGCGAAGGCCGGCGTGCTGTTCAACTTCCTGCTCACCGGCGCCATCATTGCCCCGCTGATCCTGCTCGACCGCTGGACCCTGGCGCTGTTCCTGCCCGAAGGCAGCAGCGCACTCGCGGTCGCGCGCCATCTCAACCACATCTCGGTGTGGTCGTTCCTGTTCTTCGGCGTGACGTTCGTCGTGTCGGGCGTAGTGCGCTCCACGGGCGCGGTCATTCCTCCGCTGCTGATCCTGGCGCTGGCGCTGTGGGGCATCCGCGTTCCGTTTGCGAACCTGCTGCAACCGACGCTGGGAGAGGACGCGATCTGGTGGAGTTTCCCGGTCAGTGCGTTCTGTTCGATGCTGATGGCGCTGTCGTACTACCGCTGGGGCAACTGGCGCAAGGCGCGCATGCTCCCGCCGGATCCGCACGAAGTCGCCGTGCCTGCCGAAGTTCCGGCGACGCCGCCCTCACCCGTGGCTGACCCGAGCGCGGAGACCGACGAGGACGTCGCCACCGGCCTGACCCTGGCCGAAGACGCCAGAAAGCCCTGACCGGACGTAGCCCGGGTAAGCGAAGCGCACCCGGGGCACACGCGTACCGGAACCGATCCGGTCCTTCACCGTCGGCGTGCCATCGAAGGCGTGCACGAAGCTGCGTTTCCTGCGCTCGGGCGCGAGGAAGTCGCACAGCTCCTCGTAGAAGCGGAATTCGCATTGGCGAAGCAGGCTCGCCAAATCTCGGCTCCGTCGCGGCACCGGAACGGCTGCGATTGCGAGGTTACGCCCAATTGGTGGCGCACAAATGCAAACGGCCGCCCAAGGGCGGCCGTTTGCATTTCGCAGCAGGCCTGGGGCCTGCGCAGGATTACTCGGACTTGGCGTAAGCCGCGAGATCTTCCTTGATGCGAGCCTTCTTGCCCTTCAGGCCACGCAGGTAGTACAGCTTGCCGGCGCGGACCTTGCCGCGGCGCTTCACGTCGACCGAAGCGATCGTGGCGCTGTGGGTCTGGAAGACGCGCTCGACGCCGAAGCCGTGCGAGATCTTGCGCACGGTGAACGACGAGTTCAGGCCGGCGTTCTTGATCGCGATGACCACGCCTTCGTAGGCCTGGACGCGCTCACGCGTGCCTTCCTTGACGTTGACGTTGACGACGACGGTGTCGCCCTGGCTGAAGTCGGGCAGCTGACGCTTGATCTGCTCGGCTTCGAAATTCTGGAGAAGCGTGTGGATCGACGGATTGTTCATGGCTTTGGCCTGTTTGAGTCGTTTTAGCGCGAGTGCACGTGGACCCGCGTCTGGCATGGGTGGAGCTAATGGAAGCCGCGGATTATAGCGGCTTTTTTCCTTGTGTGGCTAGGACTTGGCCCTGGCCGTGGTCCGGTTCCGGGGCCGCCCCGGCTGGCGTGGTGGCCGCGTTGCCCCCGTCATCGACTGCCAGCCCGGCCCGGTAGGCCGCCAGCAGCTTGCGGTCGGCCTTGGACAGGCTGGCCTCGTCGAGCAGGTCCGGCCGCCGTTGCCAGGTCCGGCCCAGCGCCTGCATCCGCCGCCAGGCGGCGATATGGGCATGGTTGCCCGACAGCAGCACCTCGGGAACCGCGCCCAGCTCGTGCTCGATCGGCCGGCTGTAGTGCGGGCAGTCCAGCAGCCCGTCCTCGAAGCTGTCCTGGACGGCCGACTCGGCATCGCCCAGCACGCCTTCGCGCAGCCGTGCGACCGCATCGACGACCACCGCCGCGGCCAGCTCGCCGCCGGACAGCACGTAGTCGCCAATGGAAATCTCTTCGTCGACCTCGGCCTGGATCAGGCGCTCGTCGATGCCTTCGTAGCGCCCGCACAGCAGGATCAGGCGCTCACGGCCGGCCAGCTCGCGGACCTTGGCCTGGGTCAGGGGCACGCCCTGGGGGCTGAGATAAACGACTTTCACCGGCGCCGGATCGGCCGCGCGTGCCGCCTGCAGGCTCGCCCGCAGCGGATCGATCAGCATGACCATGCCGGGACCGCCGCCGCAGGGCCGGTCGTCGACCCGGCGGTAATTGCCTTCGGCGTAATCGCGCGGGTTCCAGCCATGCAGCGACAGCAGCCCGCGCTCGCCCGCACGCCCGACCACGCCAAAGGCGGCGCACTGGGCGACGAACTCCGGGAACAGGCTGATGACGTCGATGCGCATGGCAGGTGGAACCTAGAACTCGGGGTCCCAGTCGACCGTGACCAGGCCGTTCTCGAAGTCGACTCTGGTCACGTACTGCGGCGTCACGAACGGAATCATCCGCTCGCGCTCGTCGTCGCGTGCAACCAGGACGTCGTTGGCGCCGGTGGCGAACAGGTGCGAGACCACGCCCAGCGAAACACCGTCGACGGTGACCACGCGCAGGCCTTCCAGGTCGACCCAGTAGTACTCGCCCTCGCTCGGCGGCGGAAGCGCCGAACGCGGAACATAGATCTCGGTGCCGCGCATCGCCTCGATGGCGTCGCGGTCGGTGACGTCGGGGAAGTTGGCGACGGTGAACTTGCCGCTTTGCTTGCCACGTACGCCGCGCAACTCGCGCTCATTGCCCTGCGGGTCGCGCAGGATCCACGGCTCGTAGTTGAAGATCGCGCTGCGCGGCTCGGTCCACGACTCGAGCTTTGCTTCGCCACGAATGCCAAAGGCGCCGGACACCCTGCCTAGCAGGATGCGGCGCCCTGGGCGCTCCTCGGAGGAGCCAGTCATGCAGGTGCTGGAAGCAGCGGCCGCGCGGTCAGGCGCGGCCGGCAAATCAGGCTGCGGTCGCGGCCTTGGCCGCTTCCTTGTACAGCACGGCGACCTTGTCGGTCAGCTGCGCGCCGTTGCCAACCCAGTGAGCGATGCGCTCGACGTTGAGCTCGACGCGCTTCTCGGCGCCCTGGGCGACCGGGTTGTAGAAGCCAACGCGCTCGATGTTGCGGCCGTCACGGGCGTTGCGGCTGTCGGTGACGATGACGTGGTAGAACGGACGCTTCTTGGCGCCGCCGCGTGCGAGACGAATCTTGACCATGGTTCGGTAGTTCCTGTGTTGCCCAGTCGCCGGAATGGCGAGGTAAGCCAAAAAGTATAAGCCATTGATCCGGGTCAGGAAAGCCCTGGCCCCGCCCAGCAGGCCCGGCTTACCTGAACGGCATGCCGCCGCGGGCGCCCATCATGCCCTTCATGCCCCGCATCAGGCCCTTCATGCCGCCGCCGGACAGCTTGCTCATCATCTTTTCCATCTGCTGATACTGCTTCATCAGCTTGTTGACGTCGGCCGGGGTCAGGCCGGCGCCCTTGGCGATGCGCGCGCGACGCGAGCCGTTCAGCAACGCCGGGTTGCGGCGCTCCTTCCTGGTCATCGAATTGATGATGGCCACCATCCGCGGCACTTCCTTGCCGGTGACCTGGCTCTTCACCGAGTCGGGGATCTGGCCCATGCCCGGCAGCTTGTCCATGAGGCCGTGCAGGCCGCCCATGTTCTGCATCTGCTCGAGCTGGTCCCTCATGTCGTTGAGGTCGAACTTCTTGCCCTTGGCGACCTTCTCGGCGAGCTTCTGCGCCTTGTCCTTGTCGACCTGCTGCTCGACCTGCTCGACCAGCGACAGCACGTCGCCCATGTCGAGGATGCGGCTGGCGATGCGGTCGGGGTGGAACACGTCGAGGCCATCGGGCTTCTCGCCGGTGCCGATGAACTTGATCGGGCGCTGGGTGATGTAGCGCACCGACAGCGCGGCGCCGCCGCGGGCGTCACCGTCGGTCTTGGTCAGCACCACGCCGGTCAGCGGCAGCGCTTCACCGAAATGCTTGGCGGTGACCGCGGCGTCCTGGCCGGTCATGGAGTCGACCACGAACAGCGTCTCGACCGGCTTGACCGCGGCGTGCAGCGCCTTGATCTCGGCCATCATCGCTTCGTCGATGCTGGTGCGGCCGGCGGTGTCGACCAGCAGCACGTCGACGTAGGACTTGCGCGCGTCGTCGATGGCAGCCCTGACGATCGCTTCGGGTTGCTGGTCGGCGCTGGACGGGAAGAACAGCACGTCGACCTGCTGCGCCAGCGTCCTGAGCTGCTCGATCGCGGCCGGACGGTAGACGTCGGCCGACACCACCATCACCTTCTTCTTGCGCTTTTCCTTCAGGTGCTTGGCGAGCTTGGCCACGGTCGTGGTCTTGCCCGCGCCCTGCAGGCCGGCCATCAGGATCACGGCCGGTGCCGGCACGTTGAGGTTGAGGTCGGACGCGGCCGAGCCCATCACCGCCGACATTTCGTCGCGGACGATCTTGATCAGCGCCTGGCCGGGGGTCAGCGACTTGAGCACTTCCTGGCCGACCGCGCGCACCTTGATGCGCTCGATCAGGGCCTGCACGACCGGCAGGGCGACATCGGCCTCGAGCAGGGCGATGCGGACTTCGCGCAGCGACTCGCGGATGTTCTCCTCGGTCAGCCGGCCGCGGCCGCGAAGGCGCTCGATGGTGCCGGAGAGACGTTGGGTCAGGGATTCGAACATGCGGGGGATACCTGCGGGTCGCGCGGACGCGGAATGGATCAAAGCGGGGCGCGAAGTATAGCTCCCCATCCCGAAGCCAGTACCGGTGCACCCGGTCACTGCGGTTCGTCTCGCGGCTATGCGACACTTCGGCGATGACAATCGTTCTCATCGCCATCGCCCTGTATCTGCTGGCCACCGCCCTGCTCGTCACCGGGGTGCGCCAGCAGCCGCCGCGGAAGTCGCGGTTGTGGCTGCTGCCTGCCTGGGCCGGCGTGCTGCTGCACGGCCTCGCCCATCTGCTTGCCTGGCACCAGGCCGGCGGTGCCGACCTGCATTTCTATGCGGCCTTGTCGCTGGTGGGGCTGGGCATGGCGGCGCTGACCGCGCTGGTGGGCGGCGGCGGGCGCATGGCCGCGCTGGGCGTGATTGTCTTTCCGCTGGCCGCATTGACCCTGTTCGGCTACCAGCACCACGGCCACGTCATCGCCGAACGCCTCGACTGGCGCCTGCAGCTGCACGCCTGGTTCGCCCTGCTCGCCTACGCCACCCTGGCCATCGCCGCGCTGCTGGCGGTGATGCTGTGGCTGCAGGAACGGGCCCTGCGTCGCCGCGAGTTCCATCATTGGCTGCGCGCCCTGCCGCCGCTGGTCGAACTGGAGACGCTGCTGTTCCGCACCATCGCGGTCGGCTTCGTGCTGCTCACGGCGACCCTGCTGACCGGCGTGCTGTTCGTCGAGAGCCTGTTCGCCCAGCACCTGGTCCACAAGACTGTCCTGAGCGTGCTGTCGTGGCTGGCCTTCGGTGGCCTGCTGCTGGGCCGCTGGCGCTACGGCTGGCGCGGCGGCACCGCGGTGCGCTGGACGCTGGCGGCGATGGGACTGCTGGTTCTTGCCTTCTTCGGCAGCAAGTTCGTCCTCGAACTGGTCCTCGGCCGCCCTGCCTGAACCCTGTTCAGCTGACGCAACCCGTCGTTCCATTGCTGCAACAATATTTGCATTGACAACTATTGCCCGGGCGAAGAAAATTTCGTCCGATGAAAACGCTACCTCTCGCCGCCTGCAGCGGTTCCACGCTGGGACTGCTGTTCAGGCAAGTCCGCGATGCCATGTGGGGGCGGATGGAGCATGAGCTGGCCAAGGCCGGCCACGAGCTGACCTTCAGCCAGTACATCACGCTCAAGCTGCTGTCCTTCGGCCCCGCCGGCGTCACCGACCTCGCCCGCCACGCCGAGCTCAACCCCGGCGCGATGACGCGCCTGCTGGACAAGCTCGAGGCTCGCGGGATCGTCGCCCGCGTCGCCGATCCGGCTGACCGCCGTGGCATCAACATCCACCTGACCGACGCCGGCCAGGCCATGTGGCTGGACGTCAACCAATGCGGTCAGCGCGTGCGCGAGCGCGCGATGCACGGCATGGACGATGCCCAGCGCGAACTGCTGATGCGGATGCTCGAACAGGTCCGCGACAACCTTTCCCTTTCCGACACCTGACCATGACTCCCTACGCACTCCGCCCGCATCGCGGGCTGAAGCCCGTGCTCGCCGCACTGGCCGTTGCTGTCCTCGTCGCAGGCTGCGCAAGTTCGCGCGGACTTGCCCCCGAGGGCACACCGCTCGATGCCGACAGCCTGCAGGCGCAGCGCAGCCTGTCCGAAGCCGCCGTGTCGGATGCTGCCTTTCCTGCACAGGACTGGTGGACCTCGCTCGGCGACGCCCAGCTCAATGCGCTGATCGCAGAAGCCCTCGCCGGCACGCCGAGCCTCGATGCGGCCGATGCGCGCGTGCGCCAGGCCATCGCCCAGGCAGGCATCGCCGATTCCGCGCGCAAGCCCACGCTCGGCGCCGCCGCTCAGTACTCCGGCGTGCAGCTGCCCGAATCGATTGCGCCGGCGCCGATTGGCGGCAGCTACCAGGGCGTCGAGGTACTCAACCTCAGCTTCAGCTACACCTTCGACCTGTGGGGCGGTGAGCGCGCACGCTGGCAGGCCGCCGTGGGCCAGGCCCGTGCCGCCGAAGTCGACGCGCAGGCCGCGCGCCTGACGCTGTCGTCCAGCATCGCCCGCACCTATGTCGCGCTTGCGCAGGCATTCGCCGCGCACGATGTCGCCGTGTCCGATCATGAGCGTGCATCGCAGCTGCTCGACCTCGGTCGCCAGCGCGTCGCCGCCGGCCTCGACAACCAGTTGCAGATCCGTCAGGCCGAGAGCGCCGTCGCCAGCGCGCAGCAACAGATCCAGGCCAGCGAGCACGAGATCGAGATCACCCGCAATGCGCTGGCCGCGCTGCTTGGCAAGGGTCCGGACCGCGGTCGCGACATCGCCCAGCCCGGCCTGCTCAACGCGAGCACGCCGCGCGTGCCGTCGGTGCTGCCGAGCGAACTGCTCGGCCATCGCCCCGACGTCGTCGCTGCGCGCTGGCGCGTGGAAGCGTCGCAGCAGGGCATCAAGGCCAGCAAGGCGGCGTTCTACCCGACCGTCAACCTGGTCGCGATCGCCGGCGTGGCCGCCGGCAACCTCGGCGACCTGTTCTCCAGCGACGCCCTGGTCTACGGCGGCGGCCCTGCCCTGACCCTGCCGATCTTCGACGGTGGCCGCCTGCGCAACCAGCTTGCGCGCAGCGATGCCGATTACGACCTCGCCGTGGCCACCTACAACCAGACGCTGGTCGGCGCGCTGCGCGAAGTCGCCGACGCGCTGCACGCGGCACGCTCGCTCGACGGCCAGATTGTTTCGGCCACGCAGGCGCGCGATGCAGCGCAGGACGCCTGGGACATCGCCACCTCGCGCTACCGCGCCGGGCTTGGCACGCAGTTGGACGTGCTTGCCGCGCAGCGCCCGCTGCTCGAAGCCGACCGCGTCCTGACCGTCCTGCATGCACAGCGACTGGCCGCATCGATCGACCTGGATCGCGCCCTCGGCGGCGGACTCGCCCTGACCGCGCCCGACACCACCAACGACACCAATCACGACATCGCCAAGGCCTCCACGCCATGACCACCGAACCCAATCCCAACGCCCCCAAGGGCGCAGTGCCCCCGTCCAACGGCAAGCGCAAGCGTGCGCTGCTGATCCTCCTCGCCGTCGTGGTCGTGGCCGGCCTGTCGTGGTCGACCTGGTACATGCTGGTTGCACGCTGGCACGAGGACACCGACGACGCGTACGCGCAGGGCAACGTCGTCAGCATCGTGCCGCAGACCATCGGCACCGTGGTCGGCATCGACGCCGACGACGGCATGAAGGTGGTCGCCGGCCAGGCGCTGGTGCACCTGGATCCGAACGATGCGCGCGTCGCCTTCGACCAGTCCGTCGCCAACCTCGCCAACACTGTCCGCCAGGTGCGCGGCCTGTACAGCGCGGTCGATGCCGGTGCCGCCGACCTGGCCGCGCGCCAGGCCACGGTCGAGCGCGCACGCGCCGACCTCAAGCGTCGCGAAGGCCTGGTCGGCAACGGTGCGGTGTCGGCCGAAGAACTCGCCCACGCCCGCAACGAACTGGCCGTGCTCGAAGCCGGCCTGCGCTCGATCAACGGCAACCTGTCGCGCAACCGCGCCCTGGTCGACTCGACCACGGTCAGCAGCCAGCCGCAGGTCGAGGCCGCTGCCTCGCAGCTGCGCCAGGCCTATCTGAACCTGCAGCGCACCGCGATCGTCGCGCCGGTGTCGGGCTACGTCGCCAAGCGCCAGGTGCAGCTCGGCCAGCGCGTGCAGCCGGGTACGACGCTGATGACGATCGTGCCGCTGGAGCAGATCTGGGTCGAAGCCAACTTCAAGGAAACCCAGCTCTCGCGCATGCGCATCGGCCAGCCGGTGAAGGTCCGCGCCGACCTCTATGGCAGCGGCGTCGAGTACGACGGCAAGGTCGCCAGCCTCGGCATGGGCACCGGCAGTGCGTTCTCGCTGCTGCCGGCGCAGAACGCCAGCGGCAACTGGATCAAGATCGTGCAGCGTGTGCCGGTACGCATCGAGATCGAACCCAAGCAGCTCGCCGAGCACCCGCTGCGCCTGGGCCTGAGCATGCATGTGGACGTCACCGTGCGCGACCAGGACGGCGCTGTGCTGGCCGACGCGCGCAAGGGCGGCAAGACCCTGTTCACCACGGCCGCCTATGAGCAGCAGCTCAACGACGCCAACGCGCTGATCGGCAAGGTCATCAAGCAGAACCTGCCGACCGCGGCCCACAACTGAGCGGTCCAAGCACGCCATGTCCACCATTGCGCAACAGGAAGAAAACGCCGGGTTGCCGGTAACGCCGCCGCCCGCCCCCGCGGCGGCGGCCTTCCGCCCACCCAACATGGCGTTGACGACGATTGGCCTTGCGCTGGCGTCGTTCATGCAGGTGCTCGACACCACCATCGCCAACGTCTCGCTGCCGACCATCTCCGGCAACCTCGGAGCCAGTGCCAACCAGGCGACGTGGGTGATCACGTCGTTCGCGGTCAGCAACGCGATCGCGCTGCCACTGACCGGCTTCATGACGCGCCGCTTCGGCGAGCGCACGTTGTTCACCTGGGCGACGCTGGCATTCGTGATCGCCTCGCTGCTGTGCGGCCTGGCCAACAGCATGGGGCTGCTGGTCGCCGCGCGCGCACTGCAGGGCTTCGTCGCCGGTCCGATGTACCCGGTGACGCAGGCGCTGCTGATCTCGATCTATCCACCGCACAAACGCGGACAGGCCATCGCCCTGCTGGCGATGGTGACCGTGGTCGCGCCCATCGCCGGGCCAATTCTTGGTGGCTGGATCACCGACAACTACAGCTGG
This sequence comes from Lysobacter sp. S4-A87, assembly GCF_022637455.1. Classification (NCBI taxonomy): domain Bacteria; kingdom Pseudomonadati; phylum Pseudomonadota; class Gammaproteobacteria; order Lysobacterales; family Lysobacteraceae; genus Lysobacter; species Lysobacter sp. S4-A87. The sequence continues at coordinate 11,065 of NZ_CP093341.1, read as the reverse complement.
GAATGGATCTTCTTCATCAACATTCCCATCGGCATCTTCTCCAGCATCGTGGTCGGCAGGCAGCTCAAGGGCCGGCCGGAACGCCACGAAAAGCCGAAGATGGACTACATGGGCCTGGCGATGCTGGTGCTCGGCGTCGGCGCGCTGCAGATCATGCTCGACCTGGGCAACGACGAAGACTGGTTCAACTCGACCAAGATCGTCTGGCTGGCAATTGTCGCGGCGGTTGCCCTGGTGGTCTTCGTGATCTGGGAGCTCACCGAGAAGGACCCGATCGTCAACCTGCGCCTGTTCCGCCACCGCAACTTCGCCAGCGGCACGCTGGCGATGGTGATGGCCTACTCGGCGTTCTTCAGCGTCGGCCTGCTGGTGCCACTGTGGCTGCAGCGCAACCTCGGCTACACGCCGATCTGGGCCGGTTATGCCAGTGCGCCGATCGGCATCCTGCCGGTGTTGCTGACGCCACTGGTCGGCAAGTACGCGCCGAAGTTCGACCTGCGCATCCTCGCCACGTTCGCCTTCATCGTGATGGCCGGCACCAGTTTCATCCGTGCCGGGTTCAACCTCGACGTGAACTTCGAGCGGGTCGCCGAAGTGCAACTGTGGCAGGGGCTGGGCGTGGCGCTGTTCTTCATGCCGGTGCTGACGATCCTGCTGTCGGACCTGGAGCCGCACGAGATCGCCGCCGGTTCCGGCCTGGCCACATTCGTGCGCACGCTGGGCGGCAGTTTCGCCGCCTCGCTGACGACGTGGGCCTGGAACCAGCGAAGTACCGTGCACCATGCACGCCTGACCGAGAGCATCAGTGCCTACGATCCGGCGATGCAGCAGACGGTGACGGCACTGGGCCAGGGCGATCCACAGCGCGGCGCGGTGGCGTTGAACCAGATGATCTCGCAGCAGGCGGTGCAGATCGGTTTCAACGAGATCTTCCACCTGCTGGGAATCCTGTTCCTGCTGGTGATCGTGTTCGTCTGGTTCGCCAAGCCGCCGTTCGCGGCGAAGATGGGCGGCGGCGCGGCGGCTGGCGGGCACTGATCGCTCGACCCTCCCCCCTCGTGGGGGAGGGACAGGCCGCGAAGGCGGCCAGGGAGAGGCGTAAACGCCGTTGTATCGCATGGAACCCCACGCGATGCCCCGATGCCCTCCTCCCACTACGTCCTCACCCTCTCCTGCCCGGACCGCCCCGGCATCGTCAACGCCGTGACCGGGCAGCTGCTGCGCTTCGAGGGCAACATCCTCGACGCCCAGCAATACAACGACCTGGAAACCGACCGCTTCTTCATGCGCACGGTATTCGCGCTGGAGACCGGCGCGATCGACGCGCTGCGCGACACCTTCGCAACCCTGGCCGACGGCTTCGGCATGCGCTGGTCGCTGCGTGATCGCGATGTGCCGCGGCGGGTGATGCTGCTGGCCTCGAAGTTCGACCACTGCCTGGCCGATGTGCTCTACCGCTGGCGCATCGGCGAACTGGCGATGGAAATCACCGGCGTGGTGTCCAACCACCCGCGCGAGACGTATCAATACCTCGACCTGGACGGGATCCCGTTCCACTGCCTTCCGGTCGTGAAGGGCCGCAAGCACGAGCAGGAAGCCGAGCTCCTGGCATTGATCGAGCACACCGGCACCGAGCTCGTCGTGCTCGCGCGCTACATGCAGGTGCTGTCGGAAACACTGGCGACGCGGCTGGCCGGACGCTGCATCAACATCCACCACTCGTTCCTGCCCGGTTTCAAGGGCGCGCGCCCGTATCACGCGGCGCACGCGCGAGGGGTCAAGTTGATCGGCGCCACGGCGCACTTCATCACTGCCGACCTGGATGAAGGCCCGATCATCGAGCAGGACACCCAGCGCGTCAGCCACCACGACACACCGAACGACCTGATCCGCATCGGTCGCGACATCGAACGCCGCGTGCTGGCGCAGGCACTGCGCTACTGGCTGGACGATCGCATCCTGCTCAACGGCCATCGCACGGTCGTGTTTGCGGTGTAGCCCGGGCAAGGCCAAAGGTCACATCCGGGTCGCGCGCGGGGGTCCCGGGTGCGCCTTGCTTACCGGGGCTACCGATCGCCTCGTAGCCCGGGTAAGGCCGAAGGCCGCACCCGGGTCTGCGCGAGGGGTCAGGCCTGCTCGAGCGCGTCCGCCAGTCGCTCCACCGCAATCACTTCCATGTCGCCGACTCGCCCACTCTTGGGCGCGTTCGACCTGGGCACGATCGCGCGCTTGAAGCCGTGCGTGGCGGCCTCCTTCAGGCGCTCCTCGCCATTGGGCACCGGCCGGATCTCGCCGGACAGGCCGACCTCGCCGAAGGCCACGGTCTGCTCGGCCAGCGGCCGGTCGCGCAGCGACGACAGCACGGCCAACAGCACCGGCAGGTCGGCCGCGGTTTCCTGCACGCGGATGCCGCCAACCACATTGACGAACACGTCCTGGTCACCGACGCCGACACCGCCATGGCGGTGCAGCACCGCCAGCAGCATCGCCAGGCGATTGCCCTCCATGCCGACCGCGACGCGGCGCGGGTTCGACAGCGGCGAAGCATCGACCAGCGCCTGCACCTCGACCAGAAGCGGTCGCGTGCCTTCGCGCGTGACCATCACGCAGCTGCCCGGCTGCGGGCTGTGGCTGCCAGACAAGAAAATCGCCGAAGGATTGGGCACTTCGCGCAGGCCTTTGTCGCCCATCACGAACACGCCCAGCTCATTCACCGCGCCGAAGCGGTTCTTGAAGGCGCGCAGCACGCGGAAACGGCTGCCGCTCTCGCCCTCGAAATACAGCACCGCATCGACCATGTGCTCAAGCACGCGCGGACCGGCGATGCCGCCCTCCTTGGTGACGTGGCCGACCAGGAACACGGCGGTTCCGGTTTCCTTGGCATAGCGCACCAGTCGCGCGGCGCTCTCGCGCACCTGGCTGACCGAGCCGGGCGCGGCACTGAGTTCCTCGGTCCACAAGGTCTGCACCGAGTCGGCGACGATCAGGCCCGGACGCATCTTCACCGCATGCTCGAGCACGCGCTCGACTCCGGTTTCGGCCAGCGCATGCACGCCTTCGACCGACACGCCCAGGCGCGCGGCACGGCCGGCGACCTGCGCCAGCGACTCTTCGCCGGTGACGTACAGCCCCGGCAGGCTCCCGGCCATCTTGCTGATCGCCTGCAGCAGCAGCGTCGACTTGCCGATCCCCGGATCGCCGCCTACCAGCACGACAGAGCCGTGCACCAGTCCGCCGCCCAGGACGCGATCGAACTCGCCGATGCCCGTGCTGACGCGGTCTTCCTCGCTATGGCGGACGTCGCTCAGCGCGGTGACTGCCGGTGCATCGGCGCGTCCGGCCCAGCTGCTGCGGCGGCTTGCGGCGACGCTGGCGCCGGCCTTGGCTGCCGGCTCGACCACGAACTCGCTCAGCGTGTTCCAGCCGCCGCATTCGCCGCACTGCCCTTGCCACTTGGTGAAATCGGCCCCGCATTCGGAGCAGACGTAGGCGGTGCGGGACTTGGAGGCGGGTTTTGCTGCGGGCTTGGGCATGACGGCAACGCGAGGGGCAATGCCGCCACTGTACGGGGCGGCGTCGCGTCAGGCGAGACTGGCCCCTGATCCCCCACTCCACACCAGCCCGAGCGCTTGGCGCCCGGGCGTTCGAGGGCACGCGGTCTAGGCCGCGAACCGCAGGTGGTACTCCGGGTAGAAGGCGCTCAGCTCCTGCTGCGGCGCGCCCAGCAATCCACCGACATCGCCCTGCGGCACGATGCTGTAGCCGCGCGCGTCGATGTCCTTGGCGATGCCCTGCCAGTCCAGGCGTGGCGCGGCCATCTCGCTGTCGAGCGTCCAGCCGAAGCGCAGATCGCCCAGCACCGCCATCTCATCGTCGGGCAACGGCGCACCGCAGGGCGCCACGACGTAACCGTCGTCCTTCCCCACCACGAAAACATCCATCCGCATAGTCAACACCTTGTCGACGCCTCTTCCGGAAAAACAGGCGGCATGGTGGCGACTGCAGTAGTAAAGAATCGTGAATTCCAGATTGCGGGTTGATGAAACGTTCAGATGAAACGTTCAGATGACAATGGTGCTGCGGCGGACTTTGAGTCGAGCGCACTCAGGTCGATCGCTTGCCCTTGGCCTTGGCCACCGCCGCGCTCTCGCGCTTGAGCGGACCGCCGACCGGGCAGAACGTGGTCAGGAAGCTGTGCAGCGTCGCCAGCATGTTCTGGTCGGCCAGGCTGTAGTGGACGAACTGGCCCTTCTTCTCGCCGCGGACCAGGCCGGCGTTCTCGAGGATCTTCAGGTGCTTGGACAGCGCCGGCTTGCTCATCTCGAAGCGCTCGGCGATCTCCCCTGCGGTCATCGAGGTCTCCGAAAGGTACGCGAGGATCTTGCGACGGGGCGTCGATGCCAGCGCCTCGAAGACCGCATCCACTTTCATAGTTAGTTAGCTATTTAGTTAATTAACGAGTAACGTAGCGCATAACTGGAAGGTTATCCACCCCTCGAAGGAGACGCACATGAGCAGTTCCAGGGAAAAGGGCGAGGTCTGGCTGGTCTACGACGGTGAGTGCCCCGTCTGCAACACTTACTGCCGCCATGCGCGCATCCGCGATGCGGTGGGGCAGCTGCACCTGGTCGATGCCCGCCAGCCGGGCCCGCTGATGGACGAGATCACCGCCGCCGGTCTGGACATCGACCAGGGCATGGTCGTCAAGTTCGAGGACGTCCTCTATTACGGCCCCGAGGCCATCCGCGTGCTGACGCTGCTCAGTACGCCGTCGGGCCTGTTCAATCGCATCAACTATCTGTTCTTCGGCGGCCGCGGCCGTGCCGGGTTCTTCTACCCTGCCGGCAAGGCGGTGCGGAACCTGATCCTCAAGGTCATGGGGATTGGTTACATCGAGAACCTCAAAGCGACATCACGGTAGGGGCGTGCCATGGCAGATGTCGAATCGCTTGGCGGGAATGCGGTGACCCAGTGGTTTCGGCGCCGGCTTCGCGCAGTTGCATCCGCTGCTGCAGTCGCTGCATCGCAGCAGCGGCCGGCTCGGCGGCGAAGCCAACCTGCGTTTTAGCTCAGGGCATGCAAGCTCAGGGCATGCAAGTTCAGGGCTTGTAGTCGTCCATGACGACCACTGGCAAGGCCCTGGCTTCGTCCATCCATTCGACCACCGACGGCCGCGCCAACAGGCGCTCGCACCAGTCGTGCGCAAGCGGAAATCCATCGAGGTCCGGTCGATGCGACACGATCCGCTGGACCACGGGAACGAAGGCCAGGTCCGCCAGCGACAATGCGCCGAACAGCCACGGGCCGCCGCTTTCGGCCAGCGCCTGCTCCCATACCCGGCAGAGGCGATCGCACTGTTCGACTTCGTCGGCCGTCATCGCGCGTCGCTGCGGGTAGAACGAACTCTCGAACGACAGTCGTGCGCAGATGCCGGACAGGCCGCTGTGGACCCACGCCAGCAGCGAGCGCGCCCGGGCGCGCTGCTGGATATCGGCGGGCAGCAAGGGCGTTGCGCCCAGCTCACTGGCGTACTCCATGATCGCCAGCGAATCGAAGATCACGTGGTCGCCGTCCACCAGCACCGGAACAGCTGCCGGCGGCGAGAACTGCGCGATGCGGGCGAGGTTCTCGAACCGCTGCGGCCGGCGGATGTCGACGATCCGCTCCTCGAAGGCGATCCCCTGCTCGCGCAATGCCAGCCAGGCGCGCAGCGCCCAGCTCGACGCGTTGCGGGTTCCCGTGTACAGCACAAGACTCATTTCGACCTCGCATCGCGCGCCAATGCGTTGGCGCCGATGCGGATTCTAGCGAGCGCGGACACGTGCAGTCGACGCCAGCGCCGCCATTCGGTCCATTCGCTTACGCCAGCACCGGCAGCTTCGCCAGCAGCTTGTCGAGCGTGATCGGATACTCGCGCACGCGGATGCCGGTGGCGTTGTGGATGGCATTGGCGATCGCGGCGCTGACGCCGCAGATGCCCAGCTCGCCCACGCCTTTGGCCTTCATCGGCGAGGACATCGGATCGGTCTCGTCGAGGAAGATCACCTCCTGGTGCGGCACGTCGGCATGCACCGGCACTTCGTAGCCGGCCAGGTCGTGGTTGACGAAGAAGCCCAGGCGCGTGTCGACGACCAGTTCCTCCGACAGTGCCGCGCCGATGCCCATCGTCATCGCGCCGATCACCTGGCTGCGCGCCGACTTCGGATTGAGGATGCGCCCGGCCGCGCACACGGCCAGCATGCGTCGCACCCGCGACTCGCCGGTGGCGATGTCGACGCCGACTTCGGCGAAGTGCGCGGCAAAGGTCGACTGCTGGTATTTCTTGCCCAGGTCGCCAAACTCCATCACGTCCTCGGCCACCACGTCCCCGCCCTCGCCCGCCTGGGCCAGCGGAATGTCGCGCCCGCCGACACGGATGCGGCCATCGGCGAAGGTCGCCTCTTCGGCGTTGAACCCCAGCTTCGTGGCGATCGCCTCGCGCAGCTTCTGGCAGGCCGCATACACGCCGGCCGTGGAACTGTTGGCGCCCCACTGACCGCCGGAGCCAGCCGAGACCGGGAATGACGAATCGCCAAGGCGGACGACCACACGGTCGATCGGCACGCCCATCATCTCCGCCGCGGTCTGCGCGATGATCGTGTAGGTACCGGTGCCGATGTCGGTCATGTCGGTCTCGACCGTGACCAGGCCGGTGCGGTCCAGGCGCACGCGCGCCGCGGATTTCATCGTCAGGTTGTTGCGGAATCCCGCCGCCACGCCCATACCGACCAGCCAGCGTCCGTCGCGCTGCTCACCTGGCGCCTTGGCGCGCTGGCTCCAGCCGAAGCGCTGCGCACCCTGGCGCAGGCATTCGTTGAGCTGGCGCTGCGAGAACGGGCGCTTGGGGTCTTCCGGATCGACCTGGGTGTCGTTGAGGATGCGGAACTCGATCGGATCCAGGCCGAGCTTGGCGGCCATCTCGTCCATCGCGATTTCCAGCGCCATCAAGCCGGGCGCCTCGCCGGGCGCGCGCATGGCGTTGCCCTCGGGCAGGTCGAGCACGGCCAGGCGCGTGCGCGTCATCCGGTTCGCACCGGCGTACAGCAGCCGCGTTTGCTGGATCGCGTTCTCGGGGCCGCCTCCAGGCAAGTCGCCCGACCAGCTTTCATGGCCGATCGCGGTGATCCTGCCGTCGCGGCCCGCACCAATGCGGATGCGCTGGATCGTGGCCGGGCGATGGGTGGTGTTGTTGGCCATCAGCGGTCGCGGCAGCGCGATCTTCACCGGCCGTCCGCAGGCACGCGCGCCGAGCGCGGCCAGCACGGCATCGCAGCGGACGAACAACTTGCCGCCGAAACCGCCACCGATGTACGGCGAGATCAGGCGCACGTTCTCGCGCGGGATACCCAGCGTCTTGGCGACATCGCCACGGCCCCAGTTGATCATCTGGTTGGCGGTCCACACCGTCAGCTTGTCGCCGTCCCACGCCGCGATCGACGCGTGCGGCTCCATCATCGCGTGCGACTGGTCGGGCGTGGTGTAGGTCTCGTCGAGCGTCACCGGCGCTTTGGCGAATGCACCATCGAAGTCGCCCACCGCACTGTCCGGCCTGGGCTCCTTCGGCACCTGGGCGCCCGCCTTGGCCTTGTGCAGGTCGTAGGCACCGCGGCCGCGGTCGTACTGCAGGCGGACCAGCTGCGCGGCGGCCCGTGCCTGCTCGAAGGTTTCGGCCACCACCACGGCGACGGCCTGGTGATAGTGCTGGATGTCCGGACCACCCAGGAGCCTGGCGGTGTTGAAGTCGCCCTTGACCAGCGGACCGGCATTGGCGGCAGTCACTATCGCCAGCACGCCCGGCGCGTGCTCGGCGGCAGTCAGGTCCATCGACGCGATGCGGCCCTTGCCGATGCCGGCCCCGACCACGTAGCCGTAGGCCGGCTTTGGAAACGCGTCATGCCATTCGTGCGCGTAAGTGGCCGTGCCGGTGGTCTTGCGCGGGCCGTCGATGCGATCGAGTGGCTTTCCGATGACCTTGAGCTGGTCGATGGGATTGGTGCCGGCGGGGGTATCGAATTTCATGGCCTCATCCCTTCGCCTCGACCAGCACCGCACTCAACGTGCGCTGGGCAAGCAGCGTCTTGAATTCGTTCTGCGCGGTGGTGCGCGCGCCGGCGAACATGCGATCGGTGACAGCCTTGGCACCGCGCGGAAGCTCCGCCTCGGCCGCCTCCACCCGCCACGGACGTGGCGCGACGCCGCCCATGGCGACGCGGCCCGTGCCATCGCGCTGGATGACCGCCGCCACCGACACCAGGGCGAAGGCATAGGAGGCGCGATCGCGGACCTTGCGGTAGATCTGCGTCCCGCCAACAGGTTCGGGCAGCGTCACGGCAGTGATCAGTTCGCCGGCGGCCAGCGTGTGCTCCAGGTGCGGCGTGGCGCCGGGGGCGCGGTAGAGTTCGTCGAGCGGCAGGCTGCGCGTCGAACCATCGGCGCGCACGGTCTCCACAGTTGCATCGAGCACGCGCATCGCCACGGCCATGTCGCTGGGATGGGTGGCGATGCACGATTGGCTGGCACCGATCACCGCATGCTGGCGGCTGAAGCCTTCCAGCGCCGCGCAGCCGCTGCCCGGCAGGCGCTTGTTGCAGGGCTGGTTGGTGTCGTAGAAGTACGGGCAGCGCGTGCGCTGCAGCAGGTTTCCGGCCGTCGTGGCCTTGTTGCGCAGCTGGCCGGACGCACCCGCCAGCAGCGCGCGCGAGAGCACGCCGTAGTCGCGACGTATACGGGCGTCCGCGGCCAGGTCGGTATTGCGCACCAGTGCACCGATGCGCAGTCCGCCGTCGCGTGTCTTCTCGATCTTGTCCAGCGCCAGGCCGTTGACGTCGATCAGGTGGCTTGGCGTCTCGACCTCGAGTTTCATGAGGTCGAGCAGATTGGTGCCACCAGCGATGAACTTCGCACCAGGCGTGCGCGCGACGGTGGCGGCCGCCTCCGCGGGCGAGCTGGCACGCTCGTAGCCGAAGGCCTTCATGCCGACCTCCCCGCCGCATCGGTGATGGCATCGACGATGTTGGAGTAGGCGCCGCACCGGCAGATGTTGCCGCTCATGCGCTCGCGGATCTCCTCGGTTCCCAGGCGCGGTCGCGCTGTCAGGTCCGCGCTGACCAGGCTGGGAATGCCGTCCTTGATCTCCTCGAGCATCGCCACGGCCGAACAGATCTGCCCCGGCGTGCAGTAACCGCACTGGTAGCCGTCGTGCTTGACGAACGCCGCCTGCATCGGATGCAGCTTGTCGGGCGTGCCCAGTCCTTCGATCGTGGTGATGCGGTCGCCTTCGTGCATCACCGCGAGCGTCAGGCAGGCATTGATGCGCCGCCCCTCGACGATGACCGTGCAGGCGCCGCACTGGCCGTGGTCGCACCCCTTCTTCGTGCCGGTCAGGTGCAGGTGCTCGCGAAGTGCATCGAGCAAGGTGGTGCGCGTGTCGAGCCCGAGCTCGTGCGCCTTGCCATTCACGGTGAGCTTCACCGTGTTCACCACCGGTGGCGCTGCTGGCGCAACCGCGCTGGCTTCAGCCGCGAGCGTGGGCAGTGCCATGGCCGAAGCCGAGGTCACGCCCGCCTTGAGCAGGTCGCGCCGGGTGATGGGTAGGTTGCGGATCCTGTCCACGGTCCTGCCTCTCGATGGGTGCCTCCGGATTGTGCCGCATGCGGACGCCGGGCGCCGGAATGACCAACCGGCAGGCGAAGCGCGCGCATCCACGCCCTCCACTAGAAGCGAGATCCAGTGAAGGCGGGGTGCAAGGAGCGCAAGGAAGTCGTATCACCAGTTGGAACGGAACCCGAGCTTGGCCTCCCACGCGCGCCGATCGTCATCGAAGCCCTGCGAGTAGCCGATGTTGGTGTAGAGGAAGCGGTTGCGGTCGAGGTCGCCGGTGTACCCCAGCTCGATCTCCCACCAGCTTCCGCCCAGGTCGGCATCGAAAGGTATGTCGCCGACCCGCGACGAGAACGAGGTAACCGGGTCGCCCCTGAATTCGTGCCAGATGCTCACCCGCGCCCAGCCGGTATGGTCGAGCGCCCCGGACTCGTAGCCTTCGCTGCTCCAGTCGCGCGCGAGCCGTGCGCTCAGGCGCGCCACCAGCGACTCCATGTCGTCGAAGTGCACCTTCGCCGCAAGATCCGACGAATCCCCCAGGTCGAGCCACTGGAAGATCAACTGCGCCTGCGGTTCGATCTCCCATTCGTTGCGGGTCCGGAACGGATAGCCGCCCTCGACCGACGCCGCCATGCCCCAACCATCGGTGTCCATGCGGATGCCACGGACGGACTCGGCGGTGGCGTCGTACCAGGTGGCTTGCAGGATTGTGTCGATGTACGCCTCGCGTTCGCTGTAGCGGGTCCAGTAGCCGCCCAGCGTGTAACCGTCGACAAACACGTTGCCGGCCAGGCTCCGGAACACGTGATTCACGTCGGTTTCGGCGTGTCCGATCGCCGTGTACAGGCCGGCATGGTCACGCGGGCCGTCCTCGTCCTCTTCGCGCAGCAGGTCCAGGCCCAGCTGCACCGCGGTCAGCGTGTAGTCGTACTGCGGGCCATTGCCGTAGATGCCGGCGCCTTCGGCATCCTTCTCTGCGTCGATGTAGATCAACCGGCCCCAGAAGCCGTCGATGCGGTACTGCTCGGGCAGGTCGCGGTCGCGCAGCCGTTCCTGTTCGCCGACGCGCTCGTGCAGGGTGTCGAGCAGCGAGCGCCCGTATTCCAGCGCAGTCGGGGCCAGTGCGGTGTACACCGAAACCTCCGGCCGGAACTGCGGGATCGGCGGCGGCAGCGGAGGCAGCGGTGGCGCCGGCGGGTCGGGTGGATCGGGCGGCGGGTCGGGCACCGGCGGTGGATCCGGCGGCGGGTCCGGCGGTGGCGGCGGTGGCGGTGGCGGATCCGGTGGCGGGTCCGGCGGCGGATCGGGCGTCGGCGGGGCTGGACACGGTGGCACCGGCGCATTGGCGCCACTGCAATCGAGCGTGGAACGCAGGTACCAGTTGTCCGGACCGTCCGCGTCGACACTGCCGCGATGCAATGTGTAT